>LIQL01000309.1 GCA_001418405.1 Streptomyces diastatochromogenes
AATGAGGGTTCACCGAAGCTCCAGGAGGTCCGCCGGATGGCTGCTGCCACACTCATGACGAAACCCCTCCCGGCCCACCCGCTGCCCAAGAAACCGCTCCCCGCCGGCTGGCCCCGCGAGCGGTACGAATCCCACAACCGCCGCCTCAAGGCCATGCGCCTGGCCATAGCCCTCCTCGACACCGGCACCTACCGCCCCGAGCACGCCACCAACACCAAGATCCGCGCCACCGCCCACACCATCGGTGTCCGCCACCCCTCCGACACCACCTGCCGCCTGGTCCGCACCCTCATCTACGACAACTGCTGACCCCGACCACCCACCTCACCTGACCCCAAGCCCACCGAGGGCCGCCACCCACAACGGGTGACGGCCCTCATCGCCCCAACCAACCCACCACAAGGGGCGGTTGGGGCGCTTCTCGGAGGCCGAAGGGCTGATGTGCTGAGTCCGTCACCGGTGCGCCCGCGTCGCCACGGCTCGCTGAGCCGCAGAGAGCGGTCGTCATCGGCGGGGCGGGCTGCTACGTTCTCAGCGGTCGAAGTACAGGTGGGTAACGGTCCTGATCGACAGGTTTCCGAGGTGCGAGCGATTACTGCTGCACCAAGGCTGCACACGGCGGCCCTTCCACACTCCGGGGGCCGCGAACCTCACCGCGCAGCCGGCTCGCTGGGTGCCAAGGGTGGCTCAGCTCTCCCAGCCGTGTGTAACGAGGCAGCGAGGATCCGGCAGACCTCAACTCTTTGCGCTTGGTCACAGCCCGCTAGAAGCCGTTCCAGGCGGCGAAGCACCGCCACATCCCGTACGTAGCGTGCGACGACTCCCAGGACCATGCACGCCGGTACTACGAGCGCCATCCCGGACAGGGTCATGACGTGTACCCCTCCTTGATGGACTCCACGACATCCTCAGCGCTGCGGCCGTACAGACACGACCCGTGGCGATTCAAGATCACAGTGCGATCGCCGAGACGGGCGGAGTGCCGTGAGATCAACTCGATCGCCTTCGCCCGGGGCACGTCGTCAGCGAAGCCGTGGGCCAAGAGGACCGCACAGAGGGCTTCCACGGTGTCGCCGCAACACCACTCGATCACCAGATCACCGGCGTGGTGCGTGTAGCAGTTGGCGAATCCGTGTGGCTCCGCAGCTCTGTTGACCAACCCTGGGCAACGCAGAATTCGACTCAGCAGCAAATCACGCACCCTTAGGTCCTCAATCGCCCTTGAACCTGCCCACTCCTCAGCCTCGTCCTTTTCGTCGCGAGAGAAGCCACCGGGAACCCGTTTCCACAGAAGCACCTCGCCGTCGCGCGCGGACGGCAGACGGATGGGGGCACCGTCGGCGCGCGTGACGGTGACGTGGGCCGAGCTGATCGCGTCATGGAGGATCAACCGCGTTTCGTCGCCCCGAACGCGCAGGCCGGGGATCCCGCGGACGCCACCGTAGAAGTGATCGAAGCGCGGGAGGAGTTCACGGAGAACCTCGCCCGCCATGTCGGGTTCGAGGGTCAGACTCACGCTCTGATTCTCCGGCTCTGCTTTTCGCACACCGAGAAGAGCGCCATTGAGCTGACGATCCTTGAAGCTGCTGGCCAGTACGTGGGCCAGATGCGCTTCCAGACTGCGCTGACGTGGGTCGGGAGAATCTACGACCGAGGATCCGAGGTAGATATTGGCCTGTTGAGCCAGCCTGGAAGCAGTCGAGAGCGTGAGTGACGTCTGGTCGCGGATCCTCTTCGCCAGACGGTTGGTGTTGCGTGACCTGGACATGCGTCGCCCCTTCCACTTGCCGCCCGGCGACGACAGGAGAGACAGATCGGATGTCCTGATGCGTAGTGACTGACAACTGCGGGTGACTCTCCAGAGCCCACTGCTCGCGCCGGCGCCGGGACCGGATGTGGCGAGACGCGCCGCCGCAGCAGCGCCACGCACACGGTACACGGGCGTCCTGCGCTTTGAGCGGGTAATCGGATGACGCGAGTGCCGGACAGGGCCGCTTCTGTGCCCTGTCACCGGCGTGCGATGGCGTCTGATCTGGGCGGTCCAGCCGCAGCCATCCACCGGGCAACCTACGGTCATGACCTGTTTGCCGACCGCAGCAGGCAGAAATGAACCGGCGATTTGGAGATTCGGGCGTCGGAGATGCTCACGAAGGAGCGAGGCGAGATTCTGTGGCCTTACGGGTCCGCCACCCCGGATCGGCGACGCAGCGTGCTCGGCTGGGAGCCGCAGGAGAAAGCCGCTGCCCATGACGGCTGTTCATCACGGTCTTGGTCCTGCGCAGGACCATCGCTCCGCTCAGGTCACCCCCCTTGCGTATTTCGCATGAATCATGAATAAGGCGAACTGCAGGGATCATCAGTCGTCACCATCGACTGCACGCCGAAACACCGAAAGCCTCAGTAGCAGGTGCCGCAAAACACGGCGAGCGGTTGTGTCCATCACTTGGGTGGTGGACACAACCGCTCTGAGTCTTCCGTTGCCGCCGAGTGCGAACTCTGATTTCTAGAGATCGAAGTAAAGCTCGAACTCGTGCGGGTGCGGGCGGAGTTGGATCGGGGCGATCTCGTTGGTGCGCTTGTAGTCGATCCAGGTCTCGATCAGGTCGGAGGTGAAGACGCCGCCCTGCTGGAGGTACTCGTTGTCCGCTTCGAGGGCCTCGAGGACCGCGGGGAGGGAGGTCGGGACCTGCGGGACGCCGGCGTGCTCCTCCGGGGCGAGCTCGTAGAGGTCCTTGTCGATCGGCTCGGCCGGCTCGATCTTGTTCTTGACGCCGTCGAGGCCGGCGAGGAGGAGGGCCGAGAAGGCGAGGTACGGGTTGGACGACGGGTCCGGGGCGCGGAACTCGACGCGCTTGGCCTTCGGGTTGGAGCCCGTGATCGGGATGCGCATGGCGGCGGAGCGGTTGCGCTGCGAGTAGACCAGGTTGACCGGGGCCTCGAAGCCCGGGACCAGGCGGTGGTAGGAGTTCACGGTGGGGTTGGTGAACGCCAGCAGCGACGGGGCGTGCTTGAGGATGCCGCCGATGTAGTAGCGGGCGGTGTCGGAGAGGCCCGCGTAGCCCTGCTCGTCGTAGAAGAGCGGCTGGCCGCCCTGCCACAGGGACTGGTGGACGTGCATGCCGGAGCCGTTGTCACCGAAGATCGGCTTGGGCATGAAGGTGGCGGTCTTGCCGTTGCGCCAGGCGACGTTCTTGACGATGTACTTGAAGAGCATCAAGTCGTCGGCGGCGGCGAGCAGGGTGTTGAACTTGTAGTTGATCTCGGCCTGGCCGGCGGTGCCGACCTCGTGGTGCTGGCGCTCGACCTGCAGGCCGGACTTCTCCAGCTCCAGGGAGATCTCGGCGCGCAGGTCGGCGAAGTGGTCGACCGGCGGGGCCGGGAAGTAGCCGCCCTTGTAACGGACCTTGTAACCGCGGTTGTCCTCCAGGGCACCGGTGTTCCAGGCGCCGGCCTCGGAGTCGATGTGGTAGAAGCCCTGGTTCGCGGAGGTCTCGAAGCGGACCGAGTCGAAGACGTAGAACTCCGCCTCGGGGCCGAAGAACGCGGTGTCCGCGATGCCGGTGGAGGCGAGGTACGCCTCGGCCTTCTTGGCGATGTTGCGCGGGTCGCGGCTGTACTGCTCGCCCGTGATCGGGTCGTGGATGAAGAAGTTGATGTTGAGGTGCTTCTCCTGGCGGAACGGGTCCACGCGGGCCGTCGACAGGTCCGGGCGCAGGGCCATGTCGGACTCGTGGATCGCCTGGAAACCGCGGATCGACGAACCGTCGAACGCCAGCTCCTCGTCCGGGTCGAACGCCGTAGCGGGGATCGTGAAGTGCTGCATCACGCCCGGCAGGTCGCAGAAACGGACGTCGACGAACTTCACGTCCTCATCCGCGATGAACTTCTTCGCGTCGTCGGCGTTCTGGAACATCCAACTCCTCCTAGCCCGGTCACCGCTCGGCGGACGCGGGGTTGCGACTCGGAGCGCGACCTCGTGCAGTGGTGCGCTCGCCCGACCATAGGCAGGCGGGATTTCCCAAGCATGACCCATTTGTTTCGCCGAGGTTAACCGGCACGCTGTCCGCCCACCCCCAGTGTGCGCCTGTCGGGGCGGGTGCGGGGACGCCTGTGGAAGCGGGTTCGGCGGGCCGGGAGAAGGGGCCGCGACGGGCCGGCTCCGACGGCCTCCTCGGGGGGCTCCGGGCCGCCCGGGCGCTCCCGGTTGTCTCCGGCCGACCCGGTGGTCCCGGGCCGGCCCCGGGCAGGGGGACGTGTCGGAAACGCGTCGGAAACCGGGACCCGGCAACCCGCCACCGGGGGAACGGATGCGGTCGCAGTACCGTGGACGGGTGGACAACAGGCAAGCATTCGGATCGTGGATCTCCGGGCCCCGGGCGGCAGCCGAGGACATGGGCGTCGACTTCGGGTACCGGGGTCAGCAACTCGGGCTGCCCGAGGAGGGCCCGGGCTCGATCGCACGGGTCGGCCGCCGCTTCGGCGCGCTCTTCATCGACTGGGCGCTGTGCCTGCTCGTCGCCTACGGGCTGCTCAGCGGCGGCAAGGCGCAGTCGGCGAGCAACTGGGCGCTGGTGGTGTTCGCGGTGCTCAGCGTGCTGACCGTCGGCACCGTCGGCTGCACCCCCGGCAAGCGGCTGCTCGGGCTGCGGGTGGTCTCCGAGGGCGGCGGCCGGATCACCCTGCCGCGCGTGGTGCTGCGCACGGTGCTGCTGGTGCTGGTCATCCCCGCCGCGATCTGGGACCGGGACGGCCGAGGGCTGCACGACCGGCTCAGCCGCTCGGTGCAGGTGCGGATCTGACCAGCTCGCTGATGCGCCACGGGGGCTGATCTCTGCTCCGCTGGTCTCATGCGCTGATCTCTCCGCTGCCTCATCGGCTCTGTTCCGCGGCCCGCTCCGGGCCCGCTCCCGGCGGGGTCCGTCCGCCGTTCATGACTTCGCCCGCCGCCCGCGGCGGAGCGGCGCACCCCGCCCCAACGCCCGACGCCCCGAGGCCAAGCCTCGGGGCGTCGGGCGTTGCTCTTGTGTTGTTCTTGTGGGTGTCGGCCGGGCGGTGGTTTCCGTGCGGCCGGGGACGAGTGGGGCGTCGGGGTCAGCGGGCCTTGCCGCCGCCCTTGGGCATCCGCATGCCCTTGGGCATCGGGCCCTTCGGGACCGGCATGTTGCTCATCAGGTCGCCGAGCGCGCGCAGGCGGTCGTTGACCGCCGTCACCTGCGGGCCGGGGAGCACGCGCGGGAGCTTCAGCAGGTGGGTGCGGAGCTTCTTCAGCGGAACCTGGCCCTCGCCCTCGCCGATGATCACGTCGTGCACCGGGGCGTCGGCGACGGTGCGCGCCATGCGCTTCTTCTCGGCGCCCAGCAGACCGCGCAGCCGGTTCGGGTTGCCCTCGCCGACCAGGACGATGCCGGCCTTGCCGACGGCGCGGTGCACCACGTCCTGGTTGCGGTTCATCGCGACGGCGGGGGTCACCGTCCAGCCGCGGCCCACGTTCTCCAGGACGGCGGCCGCCGCGCCGGGCTGGCCCTCCATCTGTCCGAACGCCGCCCGCTCGGCACGCCGTCCGAAGATGATCGCCATCGCGAGGAACGCCAGGACGAAGCCCAGGATGCCCGCGTAGACGGGGTGGCCGATCAGGAAGCCGATGGCGAGGAGCACGCCGAAGACGACGATTCCTGTGCCAGCGACGACAAGACCGACCTTGGAATCGACCCGACGGGTCATCTTGTAGGTCAGGGCGATCTGCTTCAGCCGCCCGGTGTTCTCAGCGCCGCCAGCGCCGGTTGCGTTTGCCTTCCTCGCCATACAGCGAAGTTTACGTGGCGTGCGGGCGTCGGGTGGCCGCGGCCTCCAGGACGTACTCGGCGTCGTACCGGTCCTTGGCGCGCCGGCGGTCCTCCAGGACCGACGTCCAGGCGTTGCGGCGGGCGGTGCGCTGGCCGTTGCGCAGCAGCACGGCCTCAATGGCGCGCAGGGTACCGGTGACGGAGGGGATGGGGCGGGGGGTGGCGCGGAGCGGCGCGGCCTCCATGGTGGTGGTCTCCCTCGGACGAACGGAACGAGCAGGGGGATGCGGGGGTGGGAGGTGTCGAGCGGTGCGTACATCCATCGTCACTGAAGGGTGTTACCAACGGATGACCTGCCGGTCAAACACCTATGAAACGTTGACGCGGCCCCCACGCCCCCCAGCCTGGGGGAGTGCGGGGCCGCGTCTCTCAGCATGTGCCACGTTTCACAAGATGGCGCGTCGGACGCGTCAAACCGCCTGACTGGACGCCTCGACCTCGCGCCGCTCGATCGCCTGCTGGTACAGCCGACCGGCGCGGTAGGAGGAGCGGACCAGCGGGCCGGACATGACGCCGGCGTAGCCGATCTCGTCGGCCTCCTCCTTGAGCTCCACGAACTCGGCCGGCTTCACCCAGCGCTCGATGGGGTGGTGCCGCACCGACGGGCGCAGGTACTGGGTGATCGTGATCAGCTCGCAGCCCGCGTCGTGCAGGTCCTGGAGCGCCTGGCTGATCTCCTCGCGGGTCTCGCCCATGCCCAGGATCAGGTTGGACTTGGTGACCAGGCCGGCCTCGCGGGACTTGGTGATGACCTCCAGCGACCGCTCGTAGCGGAAGCCGGGGCGGATCCGCTTGAAGATCCGCGGCACCGTCTCGACGTTGTGCGCCAGCACCTGGGGGCGGGAGGAGAAGACCTCGGCGAGCTGCTCCGGGACCGCGTTGAAGTCGGGGATCAGCAGTTCCACGCCGGTGTCGGGCATCGCGGCGTGGATCTGGCGCACGGTCTCGGCGTACAGCCAGGCGCCGCCGTCCTCCAGGTCGTCGCGGGCGACGCCGGTGATGGTGGCGTACTTCAGGCCCATGGTCTGGACCGACTCCGCGACCCGGCGCGGCTCGTCGCGGTCCAGCTCCTGCGGCTTGCCGGTGTCGATCTGGCAGAAGTCGCAGCGGCGGGTGCACTGGTCACCACCGATCAGGAAGGTCGCCTCGCGGTCCTCCCAGCACTCAAAGATGTTGGGACACCCCGCCTCCTGGCAGACCGTGTGCAGGCCCTCGCTCTTGACCAGGCCCTGGAGGTGGTTGTACTCGGGACCCATTTTCGCCCGGGTCTTGATCCACTCGGGCTTGCGCTCGATGGGGGTCTGGCTGTTGCGGACCTCCAGGCGCAGCATCTTGCGTCCGTCGGGTGCGACTGCGGACACGTCGGCTCCCTAACAACTTCGATTCTTCGGCGTACACCAGGGTACGCCCGTCAATTCGCACGCATATCCACGTGCGGGTGGTGCAGGGCCAACCTCGGACGGGAGGACGGCATTCCCGCGGTCATGCCGCGGGTGCGGCGCTCAGACCGCGCGGGGCAGGAGGTCGGCGTTCTCCAGGACGTCCCGCAGGTGCTTCTCGGCCACCGGCAGGACTTCGGCGATGGTGACCTCGCGGCCCAGTTCGCCGGAGAGCGAGGCGACGCCGGCGTCCCGGATGCCGCAGGGCACGATCTTGTCGAACGAGGTGGTGTCCGGGTTCACATTGAGCGCGAAGCCGTGCATCGTGACGCCCTTGGCGACGCGGATGCCGATCGCGGCCAGCTTGCGGTCCTCGCGGCGCTGCCCGGCGTTGGACGGCGCGTACTCGGGGCCGTTCAGCCGCGGGTCGAACAGCTCGTCCGTGGTCCGCGGGTCGAAGTCGAGCTGGAGACCGCCCAGGGCCGGGCGCTGCTCCACCGGGTCCCCCAGGACCCACACGCCGCTGCGGCCCTCGACCCGGGTGCCCTCGACGCCGAACTCGGCGCAGACCCGGATCAGCGCGTCCTCCAGCCGGCGGACGTGCGCGACCACGTCGACCGGGCGCGGCAGCTTCTGGATGGGGTAGCCGACCAACTGGCCGGGACCGTGCCAGGTGATCTTCCCGCCGCGGTCCACGTCGACGACGGGGGTGCCGTCCAACGGGCGCTCGTCCTCGGAGGTGCGCCGACCCGCCGTGTAGACCTCCTGGTGCTCCAGGAGCAGGCAGGTGTCGGGGACCTCGTCGGCGAACCGGGCGGCGTGGACGCGACGCTGTTCCTGCCACGCCGGCTCGTACGCGACGGCGTCCGCCCCGAAGCCCAGATGAACGAAGCGCAGCCCCTCGGGTGCGGGGGTCTCCCCCCGAGAGATCGCAGTCACGGCAGCTCCTCTTCGAACTGTTGTCGCAGTGCTTCGCGACGTTTGATGCCTCACGCGAAGCACTTGCGATGCCACATCGCGCCCATGCAACTGTACGGCCGCCGCGCGCGCCCCCCGCACGGGGTCGGTGCGCCGCACAGCCCTCGACGCGCCTGTGACGTGCTCACACGATCGGATGAACGCGAGGCGCAAGTCGCGAGAAAGGCGCTGAAGGCCGTTACATTCACGCCGTTCCACAAGGGCGAAGAGCACGCCGGACGGGGTCAGTCGAGGCCGGCGGCCCGGCCCGGAAGGCAGGAGACCGGTAAAGCTGATGACGGAACGACCCCCGCACCACACGCCCAATCGCCAGCTCGCCGCGCTCATCTCCGAGGCGGGCTTCTCCAACGCAGGGCTGGCCAGACGGGTTGATCAACTGGGCATCGAGCATGGCCTGGACCTGCGCTACGACAAGACCTCGGTGACGCGCTGGTTGCGCGGCCAGCAGCCCAGAGGCACCACCCCCGCGCTGATCGCGGAGGTCTTCACCCGGCGGCTGGGCCGCCGGCTGTCCGCCCAGGACCTCGGCCTGGACGCCTGCGCGCCGGTGTACGCCGGGCTGGAATTCGCCTCGACCCCCGCCGAGGCGGTGGACATCGTCAGCGGGCTGTGGCGCAAGGACTCCGGCAGTCACGCCGAGCTCCGCAAGATCGCCTTCACCCCGGCCGGGCTCGTGGTGCCCAGCCGGGACTGGCTGATCGGCCGCCCCGACGAACGCGTCGCGCACGGCGAGCAACCGGCCGACACCGTCGAGCGGGTGCCGGTCCAGGGCGGCCGGACGTCGGTGCCCCGGCAGCGCCAGACGGAGCGCGTCGACCGCACCCAGGGCGGCCGGGTCACCTCCGGCGACATCGCGGCGCTGCGCTCGGTCGGCGAGCTGTTCCGCGCCCTGGACCACGCCTACGGCGGCGGCCACGCCCGCCAGGCCCTGGTGCGCTATCTGGAGCACGAGGCGGAGCCGATGCTCCGGGGCACCTACGGGGAGGCGATCGGCCGCCGGTTGTTCGCGGCCGCCGCCGACCTGACCAGGCTGGCCGGCTGGACCTCGTACGACATCGCCGCGCACGGGCTGGCGCAGCGGTACTTCGTGCAGGCGCTGCGGCTCTCGCAGGCCGCGGGGGACCGGGGGTACGGCGCCTACGTCCTGGTGACGATGAGCCGGCAGGCGGTCTATCTGGGGCACGGCCGGGAGGCCGTCCAACTGGCCCGGGTCGCCCAGCAGGGCGTCGGCAGCAGCGTGCCGCCCGCGGTGCAGGCGCTGCTGCACGCCGCCGAGGCCCGCGGGCACGGCGTCCTGAGCGAGGTCCGGGCCTGTACGGCCGCACTGGCCCGCGCCGAACGGGCCCTGGAGGGCGCCCGCCCCGGCGACGACACCCCCTACTGGGCGCGGTTCTTCGACGAGGCCCAGCTCGCGGACGAACTCGCGCACTGCCACCGCGACCTCCAGCAGTTCCGTGCAGCCTCCCAGCACGCCGAGCGCTCCCTGCAGCTGCGCGCCGCGGGGTTCGCCCGCAGCCGGCTGTTCTGCCGGGTGGTGCTGGCCACCGCCCGGTTGGGCCTGGGCGAACTGGAGCAGGCGTGCACGCTCGGCGCCGAGGCGGCCCTCCAGGCGTCCGAGATGCGCTCCGCCCGCGCCCACGAGTACGTCCGGGACTTCGAGCGGCGGCTGGAGCCGTACCGGGACGCGGCGGCCGTGCGCGGCTACCGGGAGCGGGTGGCCGCGCTGGGGTGACGACGGGCCGGTGGCGACGCGTCCCGGCCCGTCACGCCGCGGCCCGCACGGCGTCCGGTTCCGTGCGGGCGGGGATGCCGAAGTCCTGGAGCAGGGCGCGGGCGGCCCGGTGGCCGGAGCGCAGCGCGCCCTGCACGGTGCTGGTGTCGCGGTGGTCACCGCACACATAGAGCCCGGCCAACACCCGTACGGTGCGCTGCGGGTCGTGCGGGGTGGCCATCGCGGGCACCGCGTACGGATCGTGGTGGCCGGTCAGCAACTGCCAGTCGTCGGTCCGCACCCCGTAGATCCGGTCCAGCTGCGGCCGGACGGTCTTGTCGAGGACGTCCAGCGGCAGCGCGGAGGCCGGGCCCAGGACGACGGTGGTGACCAGCGACCGGCCGGGCGGGGTGCGGGACGGGTCGATCGCGCCGGCGAGGTAGCTGAAGCCGATCGGGCCCTCGGTCGGCAGGATCAGGGCGGTGTCCCGGACCGGGCCGCCGCGGGTGCCGGCGGGGGCGGCGGCGGTGTGGTGCAGCACGGTCACCGGGTGGAAGGTCGGCTGGCGCAGCCCCGGCAGGAGTGCGGCGGCGTCCCGCGCGCCGGTCGCCACCAGCACCGCCCGGCACGGGATCCGTCCGTGCTCGCGGGTGCTGACCCCGTTGGTGTCGACGGCCGTGACGTCCACGGACGTCCGCACCGTGCCCGGCGGCAGACCGGCCGCCAGCAGCTCCGGGACGGCGGAGGCGCCGCCCGCCGGGAGGGCCAGCCGCCCTTCCGCGAAGGCCCGCAGGACCTGTGCGGCGCCCCGGCCGGAGCCGTGCAGCCGCGGGTCGCAGAGCAGCGCGCCCAACAGCGGCCGCAGGAAGGTGTCGTGGGTGCGCGGCGGGAACGCCGGGCGGCCGGCCAGCACGTCGCTGACCGGACGGTCGGCGGAACGCTCCGTGCGCCGGTCGGCGCGCGTGAGGGCGCGTGCCGCGGACAGTGCGCCCCTCGTGCACCGCAGCGGGCTGATGCGCTGCGCCCGCTGGCCGTTGTGCAGGCTCACCCCGGCCGCGAACGGACGCAGCGTCAACTCGCCCAGGCCGGGCGTGCGGCGCAGCGCGGCCGGTGAGACCGCCAGCGGGCGCCCGCAGCGGTCCAGGCGGAAGCCGTCGACCTCGTCGGTGACGGACCGGCCGCCGACCCGTGACGCGGCCTCCAGGACGGTGACCGCGAGCCCCGCCGAGGTCAGGTGGCGGGCGGCGGCGAGGCCGGCCGGCCCGGCCCCCACGATGACGACGTCGACGGCCGATGCGGAGCGCAGCACATGCCCCTCCCGAGGTCGGTCCCAGCGGCAGCGCACGGTTCTCATGCCCGGTGCGGGCCGCCGGGATGCCAGTGGTGTGTCCGAGGACCGTAGGGAGCGCCGCCGCCCGGCCGACAGGGGCGCCCTGGGGGCGCGTCGGAGCGTCCCCGCGCCACGCCCCGGCCCCCGGCGGTCTACGACGCCAGCGCGGCGCGCACCGCGTCGCCGATCCGCGGGTCCGTGAACGCGAAACCGGAGTCCAGCAGCCGCCGCGGCACGATCCGCTGACTGCCCAGCACGTCCTCGGCGAACTCCCCGAGGGCGATCCGCAGCGCCGGCGCCGGCACGGTGCACAGCGTGGGGCGACGCAGCACGTGCCCCATCACCGCCGTCGCCTCGCGGTTGGTGACCGGCTCCGGCGCGGTGAGGTTGACCGGACCGGACAGCTCCTCGGTGGCCAGCACGTGGCGGAGTGCCGCGACGTGGTCCCGCAGCGAGATGAAGCTCCAGTACTGGCTGCCGTCGCCGATCCGGCCGCCCAGCCCCAGCCGGAACAGCGGGAAGAGCCGCCCCCAGGCGCCCCCGGAGCCCGCCACGACCAGACCGGTGCGGGCGAAGACGGTCCGCACCCCGGCGTCCTGGGCGGGGGTCGCGGCGTCCTCCCACGCCACGCACAGCTCCGGCAGGAAGCCCGTACCGGCCGGCGCGTCCTCGTCCGTGCGCCGGTCCCCGGTGTCGCCGTAGTAGCCGATCGCGCTGCCCGAGACGAAGACCCGCGGCGGGTCGTCCATCGCGGCCAGCGCGGTGGCCAGCGTGCGGGTGCCCAGCACCCGGCTGTCGCGGAGCTCCTGCTTGTACGCGGCGGTCCAGCGGCGGTCGGCGATGCCCGCCCCGGCGCCCGCCGCGGGCACCGGTTGCGCCGTCGGATCGGCGGCGGGGCGTTCGGCCGCCGGGGTCGCCGGGCGGCCCGCGGCGCCGTGTCGGGCGCCGGCTCTTAACCGGCCCCTTCCGCTTCCTTAAGGCGGCCATAATTCCGCCAACCTCCGCACGGAACCCGGCATTTGTCCGTTTCGCTGCCGCTAGCGTGCGGGGCGCCCCTCCCCCCACGGG
>LIQL01000031.1 GCA_001418405.1 Streptomyces diastatochromogenes
GGGCAGGGGTCAGGGGGTGTCGGCGGGCAGTGGTGTCCGTGGGCGGTCGTTGGTGTCGTGGACGCGCAGGATGCCGCCGTAGGCCGAGACGTAGGCGGAGCCGTCGGGGCCGAGGGCGATGGGGGACCAGTTGTTGTTGACGGCGTCGCCGGTGCCGGTCGGGATGCGGAAACGGGTGCGGCCGGTGCGCCAGTCGATGCCGGTGAGGTACCAGGCGTCGACGCCCTGGGCGTTGGCGGGCTTGGTGTAGGCGTACAGGATGCCGTTGGCGCGGGAGAGTTTGGTGACGACGTAGGCGCCGTCCGGGCCGGTGGAGAAGGAGTTCTCGATCTCCTCGCCGGGACGGTGGATCGACCTGACCGTGCCGGTGGCGGGGTTGACGGTGCCGATCCGGCCGTGGTCGCTGACCCACCACAACAGCCCCTGGTAGTCGGCCTGGACGGCGGTGACCGGGTCGCACTCGCCGGACCGATCGCCCGGGCTCCGCCGGCATCCTCACCGTGCGTCACCGGGGGTACCTGCGTCGCCGGCTGACTCGGATCTGCGTCACCACCGGAGCGGAGCGGCGGACCGGCGTCACCGGCGGACCGGCGTCACAGATGGGCGGGTACCGCCTGGCGGGGGCGTTCGCCGTCCTCGTGGTCCGCTGCGGTGGCAGGCAGTCGCTTGATGAGGAGGGCGGCTCCCATGGCGAGGACGAGGAGGGCCAGCGAGGCGTACAGGGCGCCGGTGTAGGCGTCGGCCCCCTTGGCGCCGCCGGCGCCGGCCGCGGTGATGAGTCCCGAGGCGAGGGCGGTGCCGAGCGACGCGCCGATGCCGAAGCAGGCGCCGGTCAGGCCGGTGAGGGCGCCTTCCTGGCCCTTGGGCGCGGAGACCACGGCGAGGCCGTTGAGCGCGGTGATGCTGATGCCGTTGTAGGTGAGGCCGAGGACGGCGAGTGCCGCGAAGAGCGCCCAACCGCCGTGCAGGAAGGTCACCGCGGCCGCGAAGGCGAGCAGTGAGCCCGCCGCGCCGATCAGTGCGATGCGCCGCCAGCCGAACCGCGGGCCGAGGTAGCCGGCCAGCGGGGCGCCGACCACGCCGATGGCGGAGGCCGGGGTGGCGTACATGAGGGCGGCGTGGGTGGCGGAGAGTCCGTAGCCGGCGTGTGGGTCCTGGGTGAAGAGCGGGATGGTCAGGGCGAGGGCCCCGAACGCGCCGGCGAGGGTGAGGGTGACGGTCAGCAGCAGCGGCCAGGCACGGCGCGAGGCGAGCAGCCGGATGTCGATCACCGCGGTGGCGGTCGTCCCCGCCGCGGCGGCGGTGGCCCGGCGCTGGTCGCCGCGGGCGCGTTGGACCAGGACGAAGGCGATCAGGGCGAGCAGGCCGCCCACGAGGCTGACCGCGCTGGGCAGGGAGGTCCAGCCCCAGGAGGCGCCCTGGGCCAGCCCGACCAGCAGCCCGGTCAGGCCCAGCCCGAGCAGGCCGGCCCCCAGCCAGTCCATCCGGCCCCGCGACGTGGGCGGGACGGCCGGCACGCCGCGGAACACGGCGGCGGTGCCGAGTACGGAGAGCAGCAGGCTGCCGAGGAAGATGGCGCGGAAGCCGACGGTGTCGGCCAGCCAGCCGCCGGCGATGGCGTCCACGCCCGCGAAGCCGCCGTTGACGGCGCTGATGATGCCGGCCGCGCGGCCGAAGGAGGCCGGGTCGAGGACGTCGTTGAGGGTCAGGAAGGCCAGGGAGAAGGTCGCGGCCGAGACGCCTTGGAGCACGCGTCCGGCGATGAAGACGGCGATGTTCGGCGCCAGCGCGCAGGCCAGGCTTCCGACGATCAGCATCGCCAGGCAGGCCAGCATCATCGGCTTGCGGCCCCGGTAGTCGCTCAGCCGCGCCAAGGTGACTTGCCCGACCGCCGCGAACAGGAAGAACAGCGTCTGTGACAGCCCGACCAGGCCGCTGGTGGTGTGCAGGCGCCGGACCACGTCGGGCAGCGCCGGGCTGAGCATCGTGGCGTTGATCTGGTACCCGAGCACGGCCAGCATCAGGGCCGGCAGCATGAAGCGCGGGTTCGCGGGCCGCGCCGTACGGGGGCGCTCACGGCACGTCATGGGCATGACGGCTCCTCGGGGCTGGGCGGGATGGAGTGCGGAGAGGGGCGTCGGCGGTGGGCCGACGGCGGGCCGACAGGGGTCGGCCGGTGCGGCGTGCGGTGCACGCCTGCCTCACGTCGCCTGCTTGTCGGACAAGCTCACGCCGTTCGCACCGGTCTATCTCGCCTTCAACAAAGTGTCAATGCTTCTTTGTCGATCCTTTGTGGGGGCGAAACGGACCGCGGATGCGTGAACTGCCAGTGGAAAAAGCCGGAACGCAGGGAAAACCGCAGGTCGGTGGTGCGATCGAGGAGAATGGTGGGGTGTCGGACCGCGATCACGGAGAGAGGACCATGGTTGCCAGACAACCTCAACGGAGGCCGGTCGTCCTGCTGTACGAGCGGATGGTGGAGGCCATCCGCACCGGCAGCTATCCGCCGGGGTCGACCCTGCCGACCGAACCGCTGCTCGCCGCCGAGCTGGGGGTGAGCCGGGCGGCGTTGCGCGAGGCGTTGATCCTGCTCCAGGAGGACGGCGTGATCACCGTGCGGCGCGGGGTGGGGCGCACCGTCAACCACCACCTCCCGCCGCGCGGCTTCGAGTTCCTCAAGCCGCTGGAGGCGCTGTTCGGTCAGGGCGGGCCGGTCGTGGTCCGGGCCCTGGCCCGCGGCTACGAGGAGCCGACCGACTTCTCCACCCAGCACCTGCTGCTGCCGGGCAGCGGCCGGGTCCGCTTCTGGGAGAGCCTGCTGGAGGTGGGCGGGACGCACGGCTGCCTCACCCAGGAGTGGGCCGCCCCGGACGACGTGCTGGGCCGGGTCCTGCCGCAGGCCGCCGAGGCGTTCGACGGGCCGGGTGGGCGGACCGCTTCGCTGCTCGGCCTGCTCCTGGACGCCGGACGGCACCTCTCGCTGACCGGCAGCAGCAGCATCGCGGCCACCACCCTCGGCCGGCAGCGCGGCGCCCAGTTGGGCCGCCCCGGAGACACCCCCGCGCTGCTGGTCACCCAGGTCGTCCGGCTGGACCGCACGCCGCTGCTGGCCGCCAAGCACATGCTGCCGCCCGGTGTGCCGGCGCTCCAGGTCTGGCACGCCCGATGAGGGTCGGCGCAGGGCGGACGCCGCGTCCCGAAGGTCCGGTGTCGGGTGGCTTTGGCCCCCGGCGCTTCGCCCGTCACGGGAAGTCGTGCCATACTCCCGCCCCATGACCTTGTCTGACAAGCTGCGGCTGGAATCCCCGACCTCTTCCCGTTCCCTCACCGAGGACCAGATCCGTCGTGCGCCGAAGGTGCTGCTCCACGACCACCTCGACGGGGGGCTGCGGGCGGAGACGATCATCGAGTTGGCGGCGGAGATCGGCTATCGGAACCTGCCGACGACCGAGCCGGTCGCGTTGGCCGACTGGTTCCGCGACGCGGCCGACTCGGGCTCGTTGGAGCGGTACTTGGAGACCTTCGCGCACACCTGTGCCGTGATGCAGACCGCCGAGGCGCTGTTCCGGATCGCCGCGGAGTGCGCCGAGGACCTGGCCGCGGACGGGGTGGTCTACGCCGAGGTGCGGTACGCGCCCGAGCAGCACCAGGCCGACGGACTGACCCTCGACCAGGTGGTCGAGGCGGTCAACGCCGGCTTCCGCGAGGGCGAGCGCCGGGTGGCGGCGGCCGGCCGGCGGATCCGCGTCGGCACGCTGCTGTGCGCGATGCGGCACGCCGACCGGGCGGTGGAGATCGCCGAACTGGCCGTGGCGCACCGCGACCGCGGGGTGGCGGGCTTCGACATCGCCGGCGGGGAGATCGGCAATCCGGCCGGTCGGCACGCCCAGGCATTCGACTACCTGCGCAGTCAGGGCGCCCGGGTGACCGTGCACGCCGGCGAGGCGGTCGGTGCGGAGTCCATCCGCGAGGCGGTGCTGCGGTGCGGCGCCCACCGCATCGGGCACGGGGTGCGGATCACCGACGACATCACGATCGACGCCGACGGGCGCGTCACGCTCGGCCGGTTGGCCTCCTACGTCCGTGACCAGCGCATCGCGTTGGAGGTCTGTCCGACCTCCAACCTCCAGACCGGTGCCGCGGCCGGCTACCCGGAGCACCCCATCGACCTGCTCCGTCGACTGGGCTTCCGGGTCTGCCTGAACACCGACAACCGCCTGGTCAGCGGTACGACGATGACCGAGGAGTTCCAGCACCTGCGGGACGCTTTCGGCTACGGCGCCGCCGAACTGGAGGAGTTCACCGTCCACGCGGCCAAGGCCGCCTTCCTCCCCTTCGACGAACGCACCGCCCTGATCAACGAAGTGATTCTTCCCGGCTACGCGCACCTGCGGGCCCGGGAACTGGGCCGGGTGCCGGTGCGGGAGGGCGACGCCGCTACGGCGGCGTGAGCCCCTCCGCACGACGGACGGCACCCGCACCAGGGGTCGGGACCGGGCTTGCTGGCCCCGGTCCCGGCCCCGCCGAAGTCGCCGCGCCGGCACCGCCCCTCCGGTAGCATCGGCGGCTCCAAGTCGCCGGTACGGGGGAAGTCCGGATGGTCGCGCGGTACGTCGTCTCGCCGCCGGGTGCGCGTCGCGCGCACCCGGACATCGGCTCGGCCCTGGCCGCCGCCGCCCGGCGGGGCCGCGCGGCACGGGTGGAGATCGCGCCCGGCCGCTACGAGGAACTGCTCCTCGTCGAGGGCGAGGTCGAGTTGGTCGCGGTCGACGGCCCGGGCTCCGTGGTGGTGCACCGGTCGCGCGGCACCGTCCTCGACGCCGCCGGCACGGTCCGGGTGAGCGGCCTCGTGCTGAGCGGCCGCGACGCCGACGTCGTCAACTGCCGTGCCGGCACGCTCGTGTTGGAGCGCGTCGAGGTGCGGGCCCCCAGCGGTGTCGGCGTGCACGCGCGGCCGAACACCACCGTGACGCTGCGGGACAGCGAGGTCCGGCACGGCCGCACCCTCTTCGCCGGCGCCGACGGGCGCATCGAACGGTGCCGGTTCGTCGACGCCGCCGACAACGCGGTCGCGGCCATCGAAGGCGCCCGCATCACGGTCCGCGACAGCTGGATCGGCGGCAGCCGCCTCCACGGCGTGCGGGTCAGCGATGCGCGGGCCGAGGTCACCGGGTGCGAGCTGACCGGCACCCGGAAGGCGTCCCTGGTGGCGGACACGCAGGCGGAACTCGCCGTGGCCGACTGCGCGATCGACGCCGTGGACGCCGAGGGCGTCCTCTTCATCGAGCAGTCCCGCGGTTCCGTGGACGGCACCCGGGTCACCGACGCGCAACACGGCATCGCGGTCGCCAGCGGCGCCGACCCGGTGGTGCGCGGCTGCACGCTCACCGGATGCCGGGACACCGGCATCAACGTCCAGACGGGCGGCCGCGGCAGGTTCGAGGACTGCACGGTCGTCGCCGCCGGCAACGTCGCGGTGTTCTCGACCGACGGCGGGGCCCCCGACGTCCACGGCTGCCGCATCACGGGGGGCAACGTCGGCATCGCGGTGACCGCAGCCGCCAGGGGCCGCTTCGCCCGGATCGAGGTCGAGGACCTGACGAGCGTGGCGCTGCGGGTCCGCGACGAGTCCAAGGCCGCCTTCGAGCGGGTCCGGGTGGCGCGCTGCCCGTCCGGCCTGGAGACCAAGGGCGGCGTGGGCACCACCGCCGAGGTCGTGGACGCCGCGTTCCGGGACTGCGGCATGTCCGCCGTGGAGGTGCTCGGGCACTCCCGGGCCACGCTCAAGGGCGCGGTCGCCGAGGGCGGACGGCTGGGCTTCGGCGTCGGCGAGGACGGCCAACTGTTCCTGCACGACTGCGCGGTGACGGCGGTGAGCGCCGGCGGCGCGATCGGGTTCGGCGCGGCGCGGCTCGTCGCGCGCGACCTCACCGTGACCGGCTCGGCGGCGTTCGGCGTCTGCGGGCTGGGTTCCGCCTATCTGGACGTGACGAACGGCCGGTTCGTCGACTGCGCGGCCGTCGGCGCGAGCTTCGACGAGCGGGCCACCGGCCGGCTGGCGGACTGCGCGATCGACGGCGACCGGGGCGCGGCGGTGCTGGACAACGGCCGCGTCGAGCTGGTCTCGCTCCGCACGGTGCTGCGGGTCGTCAAGCGGGAGCCGACGCCGGCCGAGCCAGCGCCGACGATCGTCAACAACTACGGCCCGGTCTTCAACGCCGCTGCCAACGGCGTCCAGTTGGCGTGGCACAACCACGAGGTCCACCAGCAGCAGACCAACGAGGACGGATCCCGCACATGAGCGAGCCGCAGCACGAGCAGCACCCCGCCGGGCCGGTCTTCCACGGCGCCGTCTCCGGCTCCCAGTTCGCCTGGAACAACCAGACGGTCACCCAGAACCAGCAGAACGCCGACGGCGCGGCGCCGGGCTTCGAGGCGCTCGCCGCACTCGTCACCGACCTGCTGCGGGAACTGCCCCGGGTCGGCCTGGCCGAACAGGACCGTGCGGACACCGAGGAGGCGGCCCGCGAGGTGCTCGCGACGATCACCGAGCCGACCCCGCCGGAGGCCGGCCGGCTCCGCAGGGCGCTTGGCGTGCTCAAGGGCGTCCTGGCCCCGGTCGCGACGGGCGTGGCGGCCGGTACGGCGGCCGGTGCGCAGGACTGGGCCCGCACCGCGATCGAGGGGCTGACCAGCAGCCTGTGACTCCCCGCGCGGCCACCGGGACCGGACGCGGGCGAACGGGGTAGAGCACGGGGACGGACCGGGGCGAGCCCGCCGCCGGTCCGACGTCTCACTGAGGGAGTCGGAGATGACGACGGCCATCAAGCACCACGACGTCGAGGTCAACGGAGTGCGGCTGCACGTCGCCGAGCAGGGGGAGGGGCCGCTGGTCGTGCTGCTGCACGGCTTCCCCGAGTGCTGGTACTCCTGGCGGCACCAGTTCGCCCCGCTCGCCGCCGCCGGGTACCGGGTCGTCGCCCCCGACCAGCGCGGCTACGGCCGCAGCGACCGTCCCAAGGACCCGTCCCAGTACACCGTCCACCACCTCACCGGCGACGTCGTGGCGCTGATCCACGCCCTGGGGGAGTCCCGCGCCTTCCTCGTCGGCCACGACTGGGGCGCACCGGTGGCCTGGACGACCGCGCAGCTCCGTCCGGACCTGGTGCGCGGCGTCGCCGGACTCAGCGTGCCGCCGTTCCCGCGCGGCCGGCAGTCGATGGCCGCCGCGTACCGCCAACAGCTCGGCGAGCGCTACTACTTCGTGTACTTCCAGGAGCCGGGCCGCGCCGACGCCGAGCTGGCGCGGGACGTCCGCACCACCTTCCGGCGCATCCTGGCCGGGCGGCCCGCGGACGGCGACGGCCTGCTGTGGCACGCCCCGGCCGACGGGCGGCTCCTCGACGCGCTGGCCGACCCCGGGGAGCTGCCGGCCTGGCTGACCGAGGCCGACCTTGACGCCTTCGTCGCGGAGTACGCGCCGCACGGCGCCGAGGCGTTCACCGGCGGCCTCAACTGGTACCGCGCCACGGACCTCAACTGGGAGCTGACCGCCGCACTGGACGGGCTGCCGGTCACCGTGCCGGCGCTGTTCCTCGCCGGCGAACAGGACATCGTCACCGCCCTCCCCGCGGCGCGGGAGTTCATCGCCGCGTTGCCGCAGGTGCTGCCCCGACTGCACCACAGCGCACTGCTCCCGGACTGCGGCCACTGGACGCAGCAGGAGCGGCCCGACGAGGTCAACGCGGCGCTGCTGGACTTCTTCGGCAGCGTTCGGGACTGACGTCCGGGACCGACGTCCGGCGGGCGGTGCGCGGGCGGGGCAGTACCGCCCCGCCCGCACACCGCTCGGCCCGGAATCGGCCAAGTGCCGTGTCTGGAACCGGAGTTCGGGGGCAGGCGTCCGTACCACCATGGCGAGGAGCACGGGGGTGCCGCTGTGACAGAGCCGTTCGAGATGGGCGTGTTCGCCCTGAGCGGGGAGCTGCGCCGGCTCGGGCCGTACCGGCTGCTCGGCCAACTGGCGACCGGTGGCATGGGCGTGATCTACCTCGGGCGGGACCCGGGCACCGGTCGGATCGCCGCAGTGAAGACCCTGCTCGCCCCCGGCGGCGTCACCGCGGAGGCCCGCAAGCGCTTCGACCGGGAGGTCCGGCTCGCCCGCCGCGTCACGAGCACCTACACCGCCCGGGTGTGGGACTCCGACGTCGAGGCCGGTCGCCCCTGGATGGCCATGGAGTACGTGGCGGCGCCCTCGTTGGAGGCGCTGGTGGTGCAGCAGGGGGCCCTGGAGGACGAGCGGGCCGTGCGCTGGATCGCCTCCGGGGTCGTGCGGGCGCTGGCCGAACTCCACGGCAAGGGCATCGTGCACCGGGACGTCAAACCGCTGAACATCCTGCTGTCCGCCGACGGCCCGAAGGTCATCGACTTCGGCATCTCCC
>LIQL01000310.1:0-4606 GCA_001418405.1 Streptomyces diastatochromogenes
CCACAAGCCCCGCGCAGCGGCAACGCGCCGCAGGCGCAAACAGCAACCCCCACGGCGGGAACGCCGACAACGTGGGACGAAGCCCGCCGCAGGGCGTCAGGGCGTCAGGGCGTCACCGCCCGCCCCTCCGCCGCGGAGCGTCGCGCCGCTTCGAGGACGCGTAGCGTGGCGGCTGCCTCGATGGCGCTCACCGGGGGTGCCCCGCCGTCGCGCAGGGCGCGCGCCACCGCCGCGTAGTAGGCCGGGTAGGCCCCCGGCAGGGTCGGCACCGGCTGCCCGGCGCCGGCCTCGGGCGAGGGGGTGCCGGCCGCGGGGGCGTCCCCTTCGGCGCCGAGCCGGCCCCAGCTGGTCGCGGGTTCCACGCCCCAGGTGGCGCCCTCGGTGGCCGGCCGCAGGCCGGCGCGCAGTGCGGCCTCTTGTGGGTCCAGGCCGTACTTCACGTAGCCTGCCCGGCTGCCCAGCACTCTGAAGCGTGGCCCGAGTTGGGCGGTGGTGGCGCTCACCCACAGGTGGGAGCGGACGCCGCCGGCGTGGGTGAGGGCGAAGAAGGTGTCGTCGTCGGCCTCGGCGCCAGGGCGGCGGATGTCGGACTCGGCGTAGACCGAGATCGCCGGGCCGAAGAGGGTCAGTGCCTGGTCGACGAGGTGGCTGCCCAGGTCGTAGAGGAGTCCGCCCAGTTCGATCGGGTCGCCGGATTCGCGCCAGCCGCCCTTGGGCTGCGGTCGCCAGCGTTCGAAGCGGGACTCGAAGCGCTGCACTTCGCCCAGTGCGCCGTCCGCGACCAGTTGTCGCACGGTGCGGAAGTCGTTGTCCCAGCGGCGGTTCTGGAAGACCGAGAGCAGTAGTCCGCGGTGGTCGGCGAGTGCGGCGAGCGCCTCGGCCTCGGCGGCGGTGGCGGCCAGCGGCTTGTCGACCACGACCGCGACGCCGGCTTCGAGTGCGGCGGTGGCCAGGGGGACGTGCGTCTTGTTCGGGGACGCCACCACGATCAGGTCGAGTGCGCCGGCGGCGGCCCGGTCCAGTACGTCCTCGGCGGTGGCCACGGTGCGGACCTGGGGGTGTTCGGCGCGGGCCTGCGCCTGCCGCTCGGGGCTGCGGGTGGAGACGGTGTCGAGCAGCAGCCCGTCGGTGGCGGCGATCAGCGGGGCGTGGAAGACCGAGCCCGCCAGGCCGTAGCCGATCAGGCCGACGCGGCGGGGGGCGGTGACTGCTTCGGGATCGCTCATGCCGTCCACTTTGGCAACGCTGTTGCCAAAGTGCAAGCAGTGCGGAGAATGGAGGGGTGAGCACCGACCACGACCCCGCCCTTCCGGATCTCGGCACCCGCCCGGACGCCGCCGCCCCCGGCGCCAACCTCCTCGCCCTGCGCGGGCACAACACCGCCCTCGTGCTGGGCCTGCTGCGCGCGGCGGGGGAGGAGGGCGTCAGTCGCCTGGAGCTGGCCGGGCGGACCGGGCTCACCCCGCAGGCGGTCAGCAAGATCACCGCCCGGTTGCGGGCCGACGGGCTGGCCGCCGAGGCGGGCCGCCGGGCCTCCACCGGCGGAAAACCGCGCACCGTGCTGCGGCTGGTCCCCGGCGCCCGGCACGCCGTCGGCGTCCACCTCGACCGCGACGAGCTCACCTGCGTCCTGGCCGACCTCACCGGCCGACCGGTCGCCGTCCGCCGCGCGCCCCTGGACTTCGTGGCCGGTGCGGGGACGGTGCTGGCCGCCGCGGCCCGCGAGGTCGCGGCGCTGCGGGACGCGGCGGGCGGGCCGCCGGTGCTCGGCGCGGGCGTGGCCTGCCCGGGCCCGCTGGACCACGCGACGGGCGTGCTGCGCCAGGTCACCGGCGCGCCCCGGTGGGACGGCTTCCCGCTGCGGGACGCGCTCGCCGAGGCCCTCGGCCTGCCGGTGGTGCTGGACAAGGACACCAACGCGGCGGCCCTCGGCCTCCGCCGCGCCCCGGCCGAGGCCGGCGGGGCCTCGTTCGCCTACCTCCACCTGGGGACCGGGCTCGGCGCCGGGCTGGTCCTCGACGGCGACCTCTACCGCGGACCGCACACCGGCGCCGGCGAGTTCGGCCACCAGGTCGTGCAGTTGGACGGGCCGCGCTGCGACTGCGGGCGGCGCGGCTGCGTCGAGGCGCTCTGCCTGGCGGCGGTGGCCCGCGGCGACCTGGCGGCGGCGGCCCGGGTGCTGGGCGTGGCCGCGGCCAACCTCGTCGAACTCCTCGACGTCGACCGGGTGCTGCTCGGCGGGCGCACCGTGCTCGCGCACCCCGAGCGGTTCCGGGACGGCGTGGCCCGGGTCCTCGCCGACCACGCGGCCCTGCGCGGCCGGCCGGGTGCCGGGTCCGCGGTGCCGGTGGCCCTGGCCCGGGGCGGCGCCCGCACCGTCGCGGACGGCGCCGCGGAACTGGTGCTGACCGCGCTGTTCCGCTGAGGCCGGGCGTCCGGGGCCCGCCGGGAAGCGTGGGCGGACGGCCGGTTCGACCGGGCCCCGGCGCCCCGGGGCCGCCGCGGGTGCGAAGATCGCCGGGTGGATTTCCCGTACGGCCAGGATCCTGGCGCACCCGTCCGGTCCGGCATCCCCGAGCACGGACGCATCCCCAAGTACTACGCGGCGAAGGTCGAAATCGCCGCCCTGCTCGCGGAGTTGGGCGAGGGCGAACCCCTGCCCGCCGAACGCGAACTGGCCCTGCGCTTCGAGGTCTCCCGGGAGACGCTGCGCCAGGCCCTGCGGGAACTGGTGCTGGAGGGGCGGCTGCGCAGGTCGGGGCGGAGCACTGTGGTCGCCGGGCCGAAGATGGCGCAGCCGCTCTCGCTCGCCAGCTACACCGAGGGCGTCCGCCGCCAGGGCCGCGCGCCCGGGCGGCACCTCGTCTCGCTCGACCGCTTCGCCAGCCCGCCCGCGCTCGCCGAGGACCTGGGCCTCGTCGCGGGCGACGCGGTGTGGCACCTGGAGCGGGTGCTGCTCGCCGACGACGAACGGGTCGGCCTGGAGAGCACCTACGTCGCGGTCTCCCGGGTCCCCGACCTGGCCACCGACTTCGAGCCCGACTCCTCCTTCTACGCCTACCTCCACGAGCGGCTCGGCATCGACTTCGGGGACGCCGACGAACGGCTGGAGACGGTCCTGGCCACCCCGCGCGAGGCGCTGCTGATCGGGACGCCCGGCGCCCTGCCGATGCTGCTGATCCACCGGCTCTCCCGGGACACCGGGGGCCGCCCGCTGGAACGGGTGCGCTCGCTCTACCGGGGCGACCGGTTCTCGTTCACCACCCACCTGGGCGGCGGCCGGGAGTCCTGACGCGGCCAGCCGCGCGGCGTCCACCGGCCACTCTGGTAACGGAACGATAACGGGTCTAGGCCAAGCTTGAAGCCGTGTTAACCGGCCCGTCGCCGAACCGTCCCCCGCGGGCCACCCGCCGCCGCGAACGTCTGGGGCATGCGAGTCATAGTCGTCGGAGCCGGCGTGCTGGGAACCCTGCACGCCTGGCACGCCATCGAACGGGGCCACGAGGTCCTCCACATCGAGCGGGAGGCCGAAGCCCGCGGCGCCTCGGTCCGCAACTTCGGACAGATCTGGGTCAGCGGCCGCGCCGGCGGCGAGGAACTGGACACCGCGCTGCGCGCCCGCGAACTCTGGGAAGGCATCGGCGCCCGGGTCCCCGGCATCGGCTTCCGGGCCGTCGGCTCGCTGACCGTCGTCCGCAACGACGCCGAACGCGCGGTCGCCGAGGCCGCCACCCGCCGCCCGGACGCCGCCGCCCGCGGCTACCGGCTCCTCGACGCCGAGGGGGCCCGCGCCCTCAACCCGGCCCTGCGCGGCGACTTCACCGGCGCCCTGTGGTGCGAACGAGACGCCGCCGTGGAGCCCCGCGTCGCCCAACGTGCCCTGAAAGAAGCCCTGTTGGCGTCCGGGCGGTACACCTACCTCGGCAACCGCGAGGTCCGGGACGTGGTCGGCGAGCGCGCGGTCCGCGACGACCACGGCGCCACCCACCACGGCGACGCGGTGGTGCTGTGCACCGGCGCCTGGCTCGGCGGCCTGATCCGGGAACTCGTCCCCGACCTGCCGGTGCGCCGGGTGCGCCTGCAGATGATGCAGACCGACCCGCTCGGCGAAGCGCTCACCACCTCCGTCGCCGACGCCGACAGCTTCCGCTACTACCCGGCCTACCGCGGCGACGCCCTGGACGCCCTCAACGCCGGCCAGGCGCAGACCCCGACCGCCGCCGCCCACAAGATGCAGCTGCTGATGGTCCAGCGCGCCGACGGCGGCCTGACCATCGGCGACACCCACGAGTACGAGACGCCGTTCGCCTTCGACACCGTCGAGGAGCCCTACGAGCACCTCACCGGCGTCGTCGAGGCGATCCTGGGCCGCCCGCTGCCCCGCATCCGCCACCGCTGGGCCGGCGTCTACGCCCAGTGCACCGACACCAGCCGGGTCGTCCACCGCCAGCAGGTCCGCGACGGCGTCTGGTTGGTCACCGGACCCGGCGGCCGCGGCATGACCTGCTCCCCGGCCATCGCCGAAACCACCGCGAACGAACTGGGATGGTGAGCCCGTTGACGAACCCGACCGCGCACCCCGTACGCCCCGACCGCCCCGAGGACG
>LIQL01000310.1:4675-5019 GCA_001418405.1 Streptomyces diastatochromogenes
GCCGGGCAGCCCCCGGCACGCCGAGCACCTCGCCTACGTCCGCGCCACCATGGGCGAATCCAAGATCTCCGTCTTCCGGCACCTGTTCGCCGCCCCGGACGGCGACCCCGAGGCCACCGAGGACGCCGCCCAGCGCGCCAACCACGCCTTCGAGACGGCCTACGGCGCCCTCGTCGACGACGGCCGGATCGCCCCCGTCCCCGGCGCCCGCGCCGCCATCGAGGCCCTCCAGGAGGCCGGGCGCACCGTGGTCCTCACCACCGGATTCGCCCGGATCACCCAGGACGCGATCCTCGACGCCCTCGGCTGGCGCGACCTGGTCCGGCTCACCCTCTGCCCGGCCG
>LIQL01000310.1:5073-5207 GCA_001418405.1 Streptomyces diastatochromogenes
CGCCGCGGTGGTCGCCGGGGTGCTCACCGGAGCCCACGACGCCCCGCAGCTCTCGGCGGCCGGCGCCACCCACGTCCTCGGCTCGGTCGCCGAACTGCCCGCCCTGCTGGGAGTGGTGTGAGATGCCCGCCCCC
>LIQL01000311.1 GCA_001418405.1 Streptomyces diastatochromogenes
GACGCCGGGCGGCACGGGCGGGACGCCGGGCGGCACCGGGGGGCCGCCGACCGGGGGCATGAGCGGCGGGCCGGGCTGCTGCCAACCGGCCGGCGGCGGGGCCGCGGGGACCGGGACGAAGCCGGGGGCGGCGAACGCCATGGCCGGTGACGGCGGTTGCCAGGCGGGCGCGACCGGCTCGCCGCGGACCATCAGCGCGCCCAGCGCCAGCGAGCCGAACAGGTCGAGCGCCAGCTGGGCGCAGATGATCACGCTGAGGCCCGGCGTCGACTTGGTCATCTCCGCGAACGCGTCGGTGTTGAGGAACGAGACCACACTCAGCACGGCGTTGGGCAGCAGCGCGACGGCCAGGCCCAGGGCGAGGCCGCGGGCCGCGCAGCCGCGGGTCAGGCAGGTGATCCCGGCGATCGCGGTCAGCAGGAGGAACACCACCGCGTACCAGCCGGGAGCGAGCGCCAGGAGCGAGGAGAGCGCGCCCTTGCCCAGGTAGAGCAGGGTGAGGGCGTCCGTGCCGTACTGCACCAGCAGGTAGAGCTGGTAGGCGACGTAGCCCAGGGCCATCGCGCCGAGCGTCAGGCCGCCGATCACGCCGGCCGCCTTGGCCGGGCGGGCCGGCGGTTCGCTGGGGGCCTGGCGCGGCCAGGACCGCATCCCGGCCAGCAGCACCACGCCCGCGACCAGGGTCAGCAGGAACAGCGGCAGGCTGCTGAGGAAGACCCCGTCGAAGGTGGCGGTGCCGGTCTCGGCGTTGCGGAACCAGCGGTCGTCGCTGGTGTGGTTGCCGACGCTGATCAGGGCCTGTAGTGCGGTGGCGAAGGTGACGGTGGTGGCGACGGCCAGCAGCCCGCCGGCCGAGCGGCGGCCCGCGAACGCCGCGCCGGCGGCGGTCAGTTGCAGCAGGCAGAAGCCGAGCTGGACCGGGTCGGTGACCTGGTTGGTGCCCGGCGCACGGCTGCCGGTCCAGCTGTCCCAGACGCCCACGACGCCGAACTCGCCCACGTCGACGGCGAGCCAGTACGCCGTCCAGAAGAAGAACAGCAGGCAGAGAACGCCCGCAGTGATCCGCGCGCCCTTGGCCAGCGCGGTGCCTTGTGCCATGTGGTCCCCCGTTGTGTCGGTGCCGCGCGGCGGTTGCGTCCCGCAGCGCGAGCAGCACCGTAGCAATGCCCGACCGCGGGGTCCGCCCCGGACCGGGGCCGTGCGGCGCCGCCGGCCGCGGCGGTCTCCGGCGCCCGGCGTCGGTGGTGGCGGACGTGCGGACTCCCTGCCGGCGGGGGACCGGCAGGGAGTCCGGACGGCAGCGCCCGTGAGGGGGGCGCGTCCGTCGGTCGGGGGCGGGCTCCGGTCAGTGGTTGCTCGGGAAGCCCAGGTTGATGCCGCCGTCGGACGGGTCGGGCCAGCGGGTGGTGACGACCTTGCCGCGGGTGTAGAAGTGCACGCCGTCGTTGCCGTAGATGTGGTGGTCGCCGAAGAGCGAGTCCTTCCAGCCGCCGAAGGAGTGGTAGCCCACCGGGACCGGGATCGGCACGTTGACGCCGACCATGCCGGCCTCGACCTCCAGCTGGAAGCGGCGGGCCGCGCCGCCGTCCCGGGTGAAGATCGCGGTGCCGTTGCCCCACGGCGAGGAGTTCATCAGCTCGATGGCCTGCTCGTAAGTCTCGACGCGGACGACCGAGAGCACCGGGCCGAAGATCTCGTCGCGGTAGGCGTCCATCTCGGGCGTGACGTTGTCGAGCAGCGAGACGCCGATCCAGTGGCCGTCCTCATAGCCCTCGACGGTGTAGCCGGTGCCGTCGATGACGACGTCGGCGCCCTGGGCGGCGGCGCCGGTGACGTAGGAGGCGACCTTGTCGCGGTGGGCCTTGGTGATCAGCGGGCCCATCTCGGACGCCGGGTCGTCGCCGGGGCCGATGCACAGCTTGTCGGCGCGCTCCTTGATCTTGCCGATCAGCGGGTCGGCGGTGTCGCCGACGGCGACGACCACGGAGATCGCCATGCAGCGCTCACCGGCCGAGCCGTACGCGGCGTTGATCGCGGAGTCGGCGGCCAGGTCGAGGTCGGCGTCCGGGAGGACCAGCATGTGGTTCTTGGCGCCGCCCAGCGCCTGGACGCGCTTGCCGTTGGCGGTGCCGGTGGTGTGGATGTACCGGGCGATGGGGGTGGAGCCCACGAAGGAGACGGCGGCGACGTCCGGGTGCTCCAGCAGGGCGTCGACGGCCACCTTGTCGCCGTTGACGACGTTCAGCACGCCGTCGGGCAGGCCCGCCTCGGCGGCCAGCTCGGCGAGCTTGTACGCGGCGCTGGGCACCTTCTCGCTGGGCTTGAGGATGAAGGTGTTGCCGCAGGCGACGGCGAGCGGGAACATCCACATCGGGACCATCGCGGGGAAGTTGAACGGCGTGATGCCGGCGACCACGCCCAGCGACTGGCGGATCGCGGCCACGTCCACCCGCGTCGACACCTGGGTGGACAGCTCGCCCTTGAGCTTCTCCGTGATGCCGCAGGCCAGCTCGACGATCTCCAGGCCGCGGGCGACCTCGCCCAGCGCGTCGGAGTGCACCTTGCCGTGCTCGGCGGTGATCAGCCGGGCCAGCTCGTCGCGGTGCGCGTCCACCAGCTCGCGGTACTTGAACAGCACCGAGGTCCGCTTGGCCAGCGAGCTGGTGCCCCAGCTGCGGTACGCCTCCTTGGCGGTGCGGACCGCGGCGTCGACCTCGTCGACGGAGGCGAAGGCGACCTGCTTCTCCTGGGCGCCGGTGGCCGGGTTGTAGACCGGCCCGAAGTTGCCCGAAACACCCTCGACGGGCTTCCCGCCGATCCAGTGGTTGATGGTCTTCATGCGAGGGGCCTTTCGTACGGTGCGGCGGAGCGGATGTCAGAGGTGGCGGCGGCGTGCGGCGGCGTGCTCGTCGTACGCCCGGCGGGCGGCGACCGCCGCCGGACGCGTCGCGGTCTCGGCAACGGGTACATCCCACCAGGCTTGCGCCGGTGGCGCGCCCGGCACAGTGTCAGTCGTTTTGGTCTCCACGTAGACACATGTGGGCGTTTTTGCGCCGCGGGCCTCGACGAGGGCGGTGCGCAGTTCGGCGACGGTCGTGGCGCGCAGCACCCGCATGCCCAGGGAGGCGGCGTTGGCGGCGAGGTCGACGGGCAGCGGCGCGCCGGTGTACGTGCCGTCCGGGGCGCGGAAGCGGTAGTCGGTGCCGAAGCGCTCGCCGCCGGTCTGCTGGGAGAGGCCGCCGATGGAGGCGTAGCCGTGGTTCTGGATGAGGACGAGGGTGATGTTGATGCCCTCCTGGACGGCGGTGACGATTTCGGTGGGGTTCATCAGGTATGTACCGTCGCCGACGAGCGCCCACACCGGCCGGTCCGGAGCGGCCATCCGCACTCCGATCGCGGCCGGGATCTCGTAGCCCATGCAGGAGTAGCCGTATTCGAGGTGGTACTGCCTGCGGGACCGGGCGCGCCAGAGTTTGTGCAGGTCACCGGGGAGGGAGCCGGCCGCGTTGACGAGGATGTCGGAGGCGTCGACGAGCGCGTCGAGCGCCCCGAGGACCTGGGTCTGCGAGGGCTGCGCGGCGGGGTCGGGGGCCGCGAACGCGGCGTCCACCCGGCGCTCCCAGTCGGCCTTGGCCGCGGCGTACTCCGCCTCGTAGGCGGCGTCCACCCGGTGGCCGGCGAGGGCCTCGCGGAGCGCGTCGAGTCCGGCCCGAGCGTCGGCGACCAGGGCGAGGGCACCGAGCTTGTGGGAGTCGAACGCGGCGACGTTGAGGTTGACGAAGCGGACCCGGGGCTCGGCGAAGAGGGTGGCGGAGGCGGTGGTGAAGTCGGTGTAGCGGGTGCCGACGCCGATCACCACGTCGGCCCGCCGGGCCAGTGCGTCGGCGGTGGCGGTGCCGGTGTGACCGATGCCGCCGACGTCAGCGGGGTGGTCGTGGCGCAGCGATCCCTTGCCGGCCTGGGTGGCGGCGACCGGGATGCCGGTGGCGTCGACGAGGTCCCGCAGCGCCTCCTCGGCCTCGCTGTGGTGGACGCCGCCGCCGGCGACGATCAGCGGCCGGCGGGCCGCGCGGACCGCCCGCACCGCCTCCGCCAGGGCGTCGGCGTCGGGCGCGGGCCGGGGCACCCGCCACACCCGGTCGGCGAAGAACTCCACCGGCCAGTCGTACGCCTCGGCCTGCACGTCCTGGGGCAGCGCGAGGGTGACGGCGCCGGTCTCGACGGGGTCGGCAAGCACCCGCATCGCCTGGAGGGCCGCCGGGACGAGCGCTTCCGGGCGGGTGATCCGGTCGAAGTAGCGGGAGACCGGGCGCAGGGCGTCGTTGACCGACACGTCGCCCGCGGACGGCACTTCGAGCTGCTGGAGCACCGGGTCGGCGGGCCGGGTGGCGAACACGTCGCCGGGCAGCAGCAGCACCGGGAGGCGGTTGACGGTGGCGAGCGCGGCTCCGGTGACGAGGTTGGTGGCACCGGGGCCGATGGAGGTGGTGACGGCTTGCGCGCTGAGGCGGTCGCACTGCCGGGCGTAGCCCACCGCGGCGTGCACCATGGCCTGTTCGTTGCGCCCCTGGAGGTAGGGGAGCTTCGGGGGCGCGTCGGTCGCCTCCGGGGCCGCCGCGCCGCCGGACTCCAGCAGCGCCTGCCCGATGCCGGCGACGTTGCCGTGCCCGAAGATGCCCCAGCAGGCGGTGATCAGGCGGTGCCGACGGCCGTCCCGCTCGGTGAACTGGTGGGCGAGGAACTCCACCAGGGCCTGCGCCACGGTCAGCCGGCGGGTGCCGGCCGGGCCGGTCGCCGCCCGGTCCGGCGCGTGGCGCGCCGGGCGAGGGGTCGAGGCGCTGGTCGGGTCGTTGGTCGGCGCGGTCATCGCGGGTCTCCTGCCGGTGCCGGTGCGGTGTACAGGGGGAGTCGGGGGTCGACCGGCTGCTGCGGCCAGGTCGAGCGGATCCAGCCGTGGTCGGGGTGGTCGCAGATCAGCCACTCTCGTGTCTGGCCCGGCCCCGCCATGACGTTGAGGTAGTACATGTCGTGCCCGGGGGCGGCGATGGACGGGCCGTGCCAGCCGTCCGGGATGAGCACCGCGTCGCCGGTGCGGACCTCGGCGAGGAGGTCGGTGCCGCGCCCGTGCCCGGAGGGCGTCACCCGCTGGTAGCCGAGGCCCGCCGTCCCGTGGGCGGCCGCGATCTCGAAGTAGTAGATCTCTTCGAGCGCGGACTCCTCTCCGGGGCGGCACTCGTCGTGCTTGTGCGGCGGGTACGACGACCAGTTGCCGCCGGGGGTGAGCACCTCCACCGCGATCAGCCGGTCGCAGTCGAACGCGTCGGCCGCGGCGAAGTTGTTGACCTGCCGCGAGCAGGTGCCGGAGCCGCGCAGCTCCACGGGCACGTCGGACGCGGCGCCGTGGCGGGCGGGCAGCCGGCGCGTGCAGCGGGCTCCGGTGAGCGCGAACCGGCCGCCGGCCGGGCTGGTGATCCCGACCCGCGCGTCCCGCGGCACGTAGGCGAAGTCCGTCACCCCGTGGAACACGCTTCGCCGCCCGGCCAGTGCGAACGTCCCGCCGTCGGGGCCGTCCGCCCGGACCGTGCAGCCGCCGGAGAGCGGCAGCACGATCCACTCGCTGTCACCGGTCGCGAAGGAGTGGGCGCCGCCCGGCGGCAGTTCGAGGATCCGCAACGAGGAGTGGCCCCAGCCGGCCGTCTCCGGCGCGACGTCGAGGGCGTACGGCCCCGCGGCGGCGCGGCCCGCCGGGAGGTGGAAGGAGGAGGCGGCGGCGGGGGGCTCGGTGCTCCCGCCGTGGGGGGTGTCGGGCCCGTGCGGCGTGTCGTGCCCGCGGGCCGGCTGGGTGTCTGCGAACTCGGCGCTCATGACTGCAAGTCTCCTACTCGCCACTGACAGTGAGGTTCTGCGGCGGTGCGGCGCCCTGCGCGGGCCGCCCGCCGCGGCGGCGTCGCCAGGGCCTAGAGCAGCCCCACCGCCGTGTCGACCGCGCCCGCCACGTCGCCGTCCGGCGGGTAGAGCAGCGAACGGCCGACGACCAGGCCGTGCACGGTCGGCAGCCGGAGCGCCTTGCGCCACTTCTCGTAGGCGGCCTCCTGTTCCCGCACCGTCCCGCCGACGTCGCCGCCGAGGAGGACGACGGGCAGGGTGGAGGTCTCGCAGACCCGGGCCATCGCGTCGGGGTCGTCGGTGACCGGGAGCTTCAGCCAGGTGTAGGCGGAGGTGCCGCCGAGGCCGGAGGCGATGGCGACGGAGCGGGTGACCGCGTCGGGGCTGAGGTCGTTGCGGACCGTGCCGTCCACCCGCCGGGAGAGGAACGGTTCGACGAAGGTGGGCAGTTCCCGTTCCGCCATCGCGTCGATGGCGCGGGCGGTGGCCTCCAGGGTGGCCAGCGAACCGGGGTCGTCGTAGTCGATCCGCAGCAGCAGCTTGCCGGCGTCGAAGCGGAGCCGGGCGATGTCCTGGGGGCGGTGGCCGGTGAACCGGTCGTCCATCTCGAAGGCGGCGCCGGCGATCCCGCCGCGGTTCATGGAGCCCATGACGACCTTGCCTTCGAGGGCGCCGAGCAGCAGCAGGTCCTCCAGGATGTCGGCGGTGGCCAGCACCCCGTCGACGCCGGGCCGGGACAGTGCCAGCACCAGCCGTTCGAGCAGGTCCAGGCGGTTGGCCATGGCCATGCGGCGGTCGCCGACGGCGAGCGCGCCCCGGGCCGGGTGGTCGGCGGCGACGATCATCAGCCGGCCGCTGTCGCCGAGCAGCGGGCGACGGGTGCGGCGGGCGGCGGCCTCCGCGACGGCTCCGGGGTGCCGGGCCCGTAGCGCGGGGAGGTCACTGATCCGTGGGGACAAGGCTCAACTCACCTTCTTGAGGACGCGAATGGGGGCGGGGCGGGCGAGGCGGGAGGCGGACCCGCTCACCGTGCCGCGAGGAACTCCTCGACCTCCGCGGCCGTCGGCATCGCGGACGAGCAGGCGAGGCGGGAGGCGACGATCGCCCCGGCGGCGTTGGCGTGGCGCATCATCGGCTCCAACTCCCACCCGGCCAGCAGCCCGTGGCACAGCGAGCCGCCGAACGCGTCCCCGGCGCCGAGCCCGTTGACCACCTCGACCGGGGTGGGCGGCACCTCGGCCGAGCGCCCGTCCCGATGGACGGCGAGCACCCCCTTGGGTCCCTGCTTGATGACGGCCAGTTCCACGCCCTGGTCGAGCAGCGCCTCGGCGCACGCCTTCGGGTCCCGCAGGCCGGTGGCGACCTCCGCCTCGTCGACGTTGCCGACCGCGACCGTGGCGTGCCGCAACGCCGCCTCGTAGTACGGCCGGGCGGCGGCCCTCGCGGCCGCGCCGGTGGCCCCGCCGGCCCCTGAGGCGCCGCCCTCGCCACCCCAGAACATCGGCCGCCAGTCCAGGTCGAAGACGGTGGTGCCCCTACGGTCCCGCGCCTCCAGCGCGGCCAGGGTGGCGGCGCGGCTCGGCTCCTCGCACAGTCCGGTGCCGGTGATCCAGAAGATCCGGGCCGCGGCGACGGCCGCCAGGTCCAGTTCCTCGGGGTGGATGGCGAGGTCCGGGGCCTTGGGGCGGCGGTAGAAGTACAGCGGGAAGTCGTCCGGCGGGAAGATCTCGCAGAACGTGACCGGCGTGGGGAGGCCCGCGACCGGGGTCACCCAACGGTCGTCGACGCCGAAGTCGCGCAGCGCCTGGTGGAGGTAGTCCCCGAACGGGTCCCGTCCGGTGCGGCTGATGACGGCGGTGCGGCGGCCCAGCCGGGCGGCGGCCACCGCCACGTTGGTGGCCGAGCCGCCGAGGAACTTCCCGAAGGTCTCCACCTGGGCTAGCGGCACCCCCGTCTGCAACGGGTAGATGTCCACCCCGATGCGCCCCATGGTGATCAGGTCGTACGGCTCGGTCATTGCAGGCCCCTTCGGGTCACCCGGTGCGACGGTGCCGGCCCCTGCTCCAGCGGAGCCGAGAGCGCGGGGCGGCCGACGGCGGATCGGTCGGTCGGAGCCGGCTCTCCCCGCCGGCTCCCGCTCCGAACAAAGGTCTAACCGCCCGCCACAAACCCTGTCAACACTTTGTCCTTACATTAAGACGTCAACCGTCCCCCCTCGGCCATCGAGCCCCGCACCCACCCGGCACGCCCACCGCCCCTCCCGCCCCTCCAAGTCCTTAAGTCCTTATGTCAGGACGAAGTCTTGACACTCCCCAGGGCGGCAGAGAGGCTGTGCCCCACAACCGACCCCAGCGCCTCCCGGTCACCGCCGACCGGCGAGAGGAGAGCCGCAGCATGTCCGCACCCCGTGCCGCCTCGCCCGTCCTGGACCGCCTCCGCATCGGTTCCGCCCCCGACTCCTGGGGCGTCTGGTTCCCCGATGACGCACAGCAAGTCCCCTGGCAGCGCTTCTTGGACGAGGTCGCCGAAGCCGGCTACGAATGGATCGAACTCGGCCCGTACGGCTACCTGCCCACCGACCCCGCGGCACTGCGCGCGGAGACCGACCGGCGCGGTCTGAAGGTCTCGGCCGGCACCGTCTTCACCTCACTGCACCACGGCCCGTCCGTATGGGACGAGACCTGGACGCACGTCCGTGAAGTCGCCACCCTCACCCGGGCGATGGGCGCCGGGCACCTCGTCGTCATCCCGTCCTTCTGGCGGGACGACAAGACCGCCGAGATCATCGAACCGCCCGAGCTGACCGTCGAGCAGTGGAAGCACCTGACCACCGGCATGGAGCGCCTCGGCAAGCGGGTCCGCGACGAGTTCGGGCTGGACATCGTCGTCCACCCGCACGCCGACACCCACATCGACACCGAGGAGCACGTCGCGCGCTTCCTCGACGTCACCGACTCCGACCTGGTCAACCTCTGCCTGGACACCGGCCACTACGCCTACTGCGGCGGCGACAGCGTCAAGCTCATCCGCACCTACGGCGAACGGATCGGCTACCTCCACCTCAAGCAGGTGGACCCGGACGTCCTCGGCGACGTCGTCGCCAAGGGCACCCCGTTCGGCCCGGCCGTCCAGCAGGGCGTGATGTGCGAGCCGCCGTTGGGCGTCCCGGCGCTGCCGCCCGTCCTGGAGGCCGCCCAGGAGCTGAACGTCGACCTCTTCGCCATCGTCGAGCAGGACATGTACCCGTGCCCGCCCGACCAGCCGTTCCCGATCGCCCAGCGGACGCGCCGCTTCCTGCAGTCCTGCGGGGCGTGAGTGATCCTCGGCAGTGCGGCCGACCGCGGCCCGTGGGCGAACGGGGTGCGCGCGCAGGAACGGCGCGCGCACCAAGGACGACGAGGTGCGAGAGGAACGGCGTGAGGGACGACATCGGCGAGACGAGGGACGGCATGGGCGAGACGCGCGAGACGGGCACGACGGACGGGAGGAGCGCGGTGGGGCGGACACCGGGAGCAGCGGCGACACGGCGAGCGCACGGGACCGCGGGCCTCCCGGGCACGTTGGGCGTCGCGGTCATCGGGACCGGACGCATGGGCGCCGACCACGTGCGGCGCCTCCACGACGTGATCAGTGGGGCCAGGGTGGCGGCCGTGGCCGACCTCGACGCCGACCGGGCGGAGCGGTTGGCCAAGGACATCGACGGGGCCACCGCCTACACGGACCCGGCCGCCGCCATGGACGACCCCGGGGTGGACGCCGTCCTGATCGCGTCGCCGGGGCCGGCGCACGAGGCGGCGCTGCTGGACGCCTTCGCCCGCGACCTGCCGGTGCTGTGCGAGAAGCCGCTGACCCCGGACGCGGCCTCCGCGCTGCGGGTCCTGGAGGCCGAGCAGAAACTGGGCCACCGCCGCGTCCAGGTGGGGTTCATGCGCCGCTACGACGCCGGCTACCGCACCCTGAAGTCCCTCCTGGCGAAGGGGACTTACGGCCGTCCGCTGATGCTGCACAACAAGCACCGCAACGCCGACACGCCGCCCGGCTTCACCAACGCGATGATGATCAACGACTCGGTGGTGCACGAGATCGATGTGACGCGCTGGCTGCTCGACGAGGAGATCACCGCGGTGCGGGTCCTGCGCCCGGCCCCGACCGGCAACGCGCCGGAGGGACTCAGCGACCCGCAGCTGATCCTCTTCGAGACCGCGGCCGGTCAGGTCGTCGACACCGAACTCTTCGTCAACTGCGGCTTCGGCTACCAGGTCAGCTGCGAGGCGGTCTGCGAGGGCGGCACCGCCCGGATCGGCGACGACCACGGGGTCTTCGTCAACGCCGCCGGCCAGTGGGGCGGCACCGTCCCGCCCGGCTTCGTGGAGCGCTTCGAGGACGCGTACGACCGGCAGGTGCAGCACTGGGTGGACGCCACCCGGCGCGGCGAGGTCGAGGGCCCGAGCTGCTGGGACGGCTACGCCGCAGCCGTGGTGTGCGAGGCGGGCGTCCTGGCCCAGGCCAGCGGCGAACGCGTCCCGGTGGAACTGATCGAGCGCCCGGACCTCTACCGCTGACGGGCCCCACCGGACGAGGGGCCGCCTCGGCGGCGGCCCCTCGCAGGAGGGCCCCTCCCCGTGGGGGCCCTCCCGGTGACGGCCCCCTCCACCGGCGGCCTGCTCCACCCGGCGGCCGGTGCCAGCCGTCCGGCTCCGCGCGCCGGGTGGCGCACCTCCGCCACCACAGTCGACTTATCGACTCGCCTGGGCACCGAGCCCCCGGGGCCGTCCACCCGGGCCGCCCACCTGAGCAGTCACCCCACCGAAAGGCCGCACCATGCGTACCGCGCACGGTCCCCGCCCGCCCCACGGGCCGGCGGTTGGGGGCAGTTCCCCCAAGCCGCCCGTCCCGTCGCCTCCCCCACCGGGGACGCCCTCCCGCGCCGCCCGGCGCTTCATCGTCGCCATCGCCGCCATCGCGGCGCTCGGCGGTGCGCTCTTCGGCTACGACACCGGGGTGGTCTCCGGCGTGCTCCCCTTCATGGAGGAGCACTTCGGCCTCACCTCCCTCGGCGAGGGCGTCATCACCAGCGCACTCCTGATCGGCGCCGCCTTCGGCTCGCTGGCCGGTGG
>LIQL01000312.1 GCA_001418405.1 Streptomyces diastatochromogenes
TGCTGATCGGCACCCGGAAGGGCGTCCCGGACTACATCCCGTACCTGGTCACCGGCGTCTTCGTCTTCACCTTCCTGCAGAACTCGGTGATGACCGGCACCCGGGCGATCTCCGGCAACCTCGGCCTGGTGCGCGCGCTGCACTTCCCGCGCGCCTGCCTGCCGATCTCGTTCTGCCTGGCCCAGCTCCAGCAGCTGCTGTACTCCATGGCCGTGCTGGTGGTCATCCTGTTGGCCTTCGGGCAGGTGCCGACCTGGTCCTGGTTGCTGGTCTTCCCGGCGCTGACGCTGCAGTTCGTCTTCAACACCGGCCTGGCGATGGTCATGGCCCGACTCGGCAGCAAGACGCCGGACCTGGCGCAGCTGATGCCCTTCATCATGCGGACCTGGATGTACGCGTCCGGCGTGATGTTCAGCATCAGCCTGATCACCCAGGGCAAGCACCTGCCGAAGGTCGTGCTGGTGCTGCTGAACGGCAACCCCGCCGCGGTCTACATCGACCTGATGCGCTTCGCCCTGATCGACAGCTTCACCGCGCACCAGCTCCCGCCGCACGTGTGGGCGTTCGCGGCCGGCTGGGCCCTGGTGGCCGGCTTCGCCGGCTACGTGTACTTCTGGAAGGCCGAGGAGCAGTACGGACGTGGCTGAGGACATGACGGAACACCACGACGGCCGCCGCCCGGCGGTGGCGGCCGAGCACCGCGCCCCCACCGTGATCGCGGACGACCTGCACATCGTCTACCGCGTCTACGGCACCGGCGCCGGCAAGGGCAGCGCCACCGCGGCGCTCAACCGCATCATCCGGCGCGGGCCCGCCACCAACGTGCGCGAGGTGCACGCCGTCAAGGGCGTCTCCTTCACCGCCCGCAAGGGCGAGTCGATCGGCCTGATCGGCTCGAACGGCTCCGGCAAGTCGACGCTCCTCCAGGCGATCGCCGGTCTGCTGCCCGCCGAACGCGGCAAGGTCTACACCCACGGCCAGCCCTCGCTGCTGGGCGTCAACGCGGCCCTGATGAACGACCTGACCGGCGAGAAGAACGTCCTCCTGGGCGGCCTGGCGATGGGCATGTCCCGCGAGCAGGTCCACGAGCGCTACGACGGCATCGTCGACTTCTCCGGCATCAACGAGAAGGGCGACTTCATCTCGCTGCCGATGCGCACGTACTCGTCCGGCATGGCGGCCCGCCTGCGGTTCTCCATCGCGGCGGCCAAGGACCACGACGTGCTGCTGATCGACGAGGCGCTGGCCACCGGCGACCGCGCGTTCCAGAAGCGCTCCGAGGCCCGCATCCGCGAACTCCGCGAGGAAGCCGGCACCGTCTTCCTCGTCAGCCACAACAACAACTCCATCCGCGACACCTGCGACCGCGTCCTGTGGCTGGAGCGGGGCGTCCTGCGGATGGACGGCCCCACGGACGAAGTCCTGGAAGCCTACGAGGACTTCACCCAGGGCTAGCCCCCCCACGCACCCCCGTCGAGCACCGGACGACTCTTTCGTCCGGCGCTCGCGGCATGCCGGGCCGCCCGGCGCCGCCTGCCGGGCGGCCTGCCGGGCGGCCCAGGGTGCGCACCGACGCCGCACGGGCCCCCTACGCACGAGCGCCGGACGGGCCTCACCAGCCCGTCCGGCGCTTGGGGGCGACGGGGCGGCGCCGCAGCGCCGCCCCCGCCCGGTTCAGCTGTGCGTGCGCAGCAACGTGCGCATGGTCCGCATGGCCACCGAGAGGTTCGCCAGGTCGAAGCCCTCCGACCCGTGGATCTCCTCCAGCGTGGCCCGCGCCCGCGTCAGGATCGCCGCGTTCGTCTCCTCCCACGCGGTGAACCGCTCCTGCGGCGACGCGGTCCCGTTGCCCACCGCCAGCACGTCGGAGGTGAGCGCGGCGTGCGCCGCGAAGAGGTCCTCACGGATGGAGGCACGGGCCATCGACTGCCAGCGGTCGTTGCGCGGCAGCTCCAGGATCCGGTCCAGCAGCTGGTTGATCCGCAGCCGGTCGCCCAGGTCGTAGTAGACCTCCGCGACGGCCAGCGGCTCCTTGCCCGTCCGGTCCGCGATGGCGACGATGTCCAGCGCCGGGAAGACCGACGAGAAGCCGGACACCTGGACGGCGAGCTGCTCGGGCACCCCGGCGTCGGTCAGCTCCTCCAGGATCGTCTGGTACCACTCCAGGTCACTGCCCTGGAGCAGCTTCGGCAGCTCCGCCCAGACCTGCGCCACCCGCTCCGAGAAGAAGTCGATCGTCCCGGACAGCTCCAGCGGCTGGCGGCGGTTGTTGAGCAGCCAGCGGGTGCCGCGCTCGACCAGCCGGCGCGAGTGCAGCCGGATCCGGGTCTGCACGTCGGCCGCCACGACGTTGTCGAGTGCCTCGACGTCGTCCCAGACCTGGTTGAGCCGGAAGATCGCGCGGGCCGCGGTGTGCGCCCGGACGACCTCTTCCAGCGACGCGCCGGTCTCCTCCCGCATGCGGTGCAGGAAGCTCGTACCGCCGGTGTTGACGGTGTCGTTGACCAACACCGTGGTGACGATCTCGCGGCTCAGCGCGTGCCCGTCGACCTGGCCGGTGAACTTCTCCCGCAGCGCGGTCGGGAAGTAGGCGTGCAGCAGGCGCTGGAGGTAGGGGTCGTCCGGCAGCCCCGTGTGGATCAGCTCGTCGGCAACCGTGATCTTGGTGTAGGCGAGCAGGACCGCGGTCTCCGGCTGGGTCAGACCGCGCCCGGCGCTCAGCCGCTCCCGGATCTGCCGGTCGGTGGGCAGGAACTCCAGGGCCCGGTCCAGGTGCCCGTCGCGCACCAGGCGGCGCATGAAGCGCTGCTGGGCGTGGAGCATGCTGGAGGACTGGGCGAGGGCCAGCGCCAGCGCGGTGTTCTGCGCGTAGTTGTTGCGCAGCACCAGCGAGCCGACCTCGTCGGTCATCTGGGCCAGCAGCTTGTTGCGCTGCTTGACCGTCATGTCGCCGTCGGAGACGACGGAGTTGAGCAGGATCTTGATGTTGACCTCGTGGTCGGAGGTGTCCACGCCGGCGCTGTTGTCGATCGCGTCGGTGTTGATCTTCCCGCCGGCCGTGGCGAACTCGATCCGGCCCAGCTGGGTCAGGCCCAGGTTGCCGCCCTCGCCGACGACCTTGACCCGCAGGTCCTCGCCGTTGACCCGGATCGCGTCGTTGGACTTGTCGCCGACGTCGGTGTGCGTCTCCGTCGACGCCTTCACGTAGGTGCCGATGCCGCCGTTCCACAGCAGGTCCACCGGGGCCTTGAGGATGGCCTGCATCAGGTCGGCGGGCGTCATCTTCTTCACGCCGGCCTCAAGGCCCAGCGCGGCCCGCACCTGGGCGTTGATCGGGATGGACTTGGCCGACCGCGGGTGGATGCCGCCGCCCTGCGACAGCAGGGCGGTGTCGTACTCCGCCCACGAGGAGCGCGGCAGCTCGAACAGCCGGCGGCGCTCGGCGTACGAGGTCGCCGCGTCCGGCTTGGGGTCGAGGAAGATGTGCCGGTGGTCGAAGGCGGCGACCAGCCGGATGTGCTCGCTGAGCAGCATGCCGTTGCCGAAGACGTCACCGGACATGTCGCCGACGCCGACGACGGTGAAGTCCTGGGACTGGGTGTCGTGGCCCAGCTCGCGGAAGTGCCGCTTGACCGACTCCCAGGCGCCGCGGGCGGTGATGCCCATGCCCTTGTGGTCGTAGCCGGCGCTGCCGCCGGAGGCGAACGCGTCGCCCAGCCAGAAGCCGTAGGACTCGGCGACCTCGTTGGCGATGTCGGAGAACGTCGCGGTGCCCTTGTCGGCGGCGACCACGAGGTAGGTGTCGTCCTCGTCGTGCCGGACGACGTCCTGGGGCGGGACGACCTCGCCGGCGACGAGGTTGTCGGTGATGTCCAGCAGACCCGAGATGAAGGTCTTGTAGCAGGCGATGCCCTCGGCCAGCCACGCGTCGCGGTCCGCCGCCGGGTCCGGCAGCTGCTTGCCGACGAAGCCGCCCTTGGCGCCGACCGGCACGATGACGGTGTTCTTGACCATCTGCGCCTTGACCAGGCCGAGGATCTCCGTGCGGAAGTCCTCCCGCCGGTCCGACCAGCGCAGACCGCCGCGGGCGACCTTGCCGAACCGCAGGTGGACGCCCTCGACGCGGGGCGAGTACACCCAGATCTCGTACGCCGGGCGGGGCGCCGGCAGATCGGGGATGGCCTGCGGGTCCAGCTTCATGGACAGGTAGGAGTGCGGCCGGCCCTGGCCGTCCCGCTGGTAGTGGTTGGTGCGCAGGGTCGCCTTGATGACGGTGAGGAAGGCGCGCAGGATGCGGTCCTCGTCGAGGGAGGCGACCTGGTCCAGGGCGCCGTCCAGCTCCTCCAGCAGCCCGTCGATCAGCTCGGTGCCGGCGCTCTGCCGCTCCGGCGACATCCGCGCCTCGAAGAGCGAGACCAGCAGCCGGGTGGTGTGGACGTTGTTGGAGAGGGTGTCCTCCATGTACGTCTGGCTGAACGTCGAGCCGGCCTGCCGCAGGTACTTGGCGTAGGCGCGCAGCACCATCGCCTGGCGCCAGTCGAGCCCGGCCCGCAGCACCAGCTGGTTGAAGTCGTCGCTCTCGGCGGCGCCCGTCCACACCGCGGTGAACGCCTCCTGGAAGCGCTCGCGGGCGTCGTCGCCGGAGACGTGCTCGGGCATCCGCAGGCCGAAGTCGTAGATCCAGGCGAGCGTGGCGTCGGCGCAGCGCAGCTCGTGCGGGCGCTCGTCGACGACCTCGACGCCGAGGCGGTTCAGGCCCGGCAGCACCTTCGACAGCGAGACCGGCTCGCCCCGACGGTAGATCTTGAAGCGGCGCTCGCCGGGGCCGGCGTTGACCGGCTCGTAGAGGCTGACCGCGATGTCGTGGCCGGGCTCCTCGGTGAGCTTCTCCAGGTGCTGGAGGTCGGCGACCGCGCTGCGCGGGTTGTTGTCGGCCTTGTAGCCCTCGGGGAAGGCGTGGGCGTAACGGCGCAGCAGCTCGGCGGCGCGCTCCTCGCCGACCTCGGCGGTCAGCGCCTCGGCGAAGCCGTCGGCCCAGGAGCGCGCGGCCTCCACCAGCCGGGCCTCGACGCGGTCCACGTCCGCGTCGGTGAGCTCGGACAGGGCGGTGCCGGGCTCGACCCGGATGAGGAAGTGCAGCCGGGACAGGACCGACTCGGTGTTCCAGGCGGTGAAGTCGACGCTGGTGCCGCCCAGCTCCTCCTTGAGGATGTCGATCAGCCGCAGGCGCACGGCGGTGGTGTAGCGGTCGCGCGGGAGGTAGACGAGGGCGGAGTAGTAGCGGCCGTACTCGTCCTGGCGGAGGTAGAGCCGCAGGCGCCGGCGCTCTTGGAGGTAGAGCACGCTGGTGGCGATGGACCGCAGCTGGTCTGCCGGGATCTGGAACAGCTCGTCGCGCGGGTAGGTCTCCAGGATCTGGAGCAGGTCGCGGCCGTCGTGGCTGTTCGGGGTGAAGCCGGCGCCCTCCAGGACCTCGGCGACCTTGCGGCGGATCACCGGCACCCGGCGGACGGACTCGGTGTACGCGGCCGAGGAGAACAGGCCCAGGAAGCGGCGCTCCCCGATGACGTTGCCCGCCTTGTCGAACTTCTTCACCCCGACGTAGTCGAGGTAGGAGGGCCGGTGGACGGTGGCGCGGCTGTTGGCCTTGGTGAGGATCAGCAGCTTGTGCTCGCGGGCCTTGGCGCGGGCGTCCGCCGGCAGCCGGTTGAACGACGGCGAGACGGGGTGGCCGGCGTCGCTCTCGCGGTGCGCCGGGTCGGAGCGCAGGATGCCCAGGCCGGTGCCGGGGACCGCGGTGAGGACGTCCTCTTCCGTGCCGTCGTCGCAGGGCGCGCAGGCCAGCTCGTACTCGCGGTAGCCGAGGAAGGTGAAGTGGTCGTCGGAGAGCCAGCGCAGCAGCTCCCGGGCCTCCTCGACCTCCTCCGCGCGGATGTCGTCGGCGATCGGCTCGGCCGGCAGCTCCTCCGCGATCCGCAGGGCGGTGGAACGCATCTTGTCCCAGTCCTCGACGGCCTCGCGGGCGTCGGAGAGCACCCGCAGCAGATCGGCGGTGATCTGCTTGAGGTCGTCCTTGTCGGTCTCCCGGTCGATCTCGACGTGGATCCAGGACTCGACGACCGCGTCGTGCGGCAGCTCCGCGACCTTGCGACCGCCGCCCGCGCCGTGCACCTCGCCGTTGACGTCGAGGATCTCGATCAGCTTGCCGGTGACGTCCCGGCGGACGAGGAGCTGCGGGTGGATCACGACGTGGATGCCGCGCCCCTGCCGCGAGAGCTCGTTGGTGACCGAGTCGACCAGGAAGGGCATGTCGTCGGTGACCACCTCGACGACGGAGTGGCTGCTCGTCCAGCCGTTCTCCTCGACGGTCGGGGTGTGCACCCGCACATTCGCGGTGCCCTGCGGCCGCTGCTCGGCGAGACGGTAGTGGGAAAGCGCAGCACCGAAGACGTCGACCGGGTCGCGGTCGGCGAGGTCCTCGGGGGCGGTGTGCAGGTAGTAGCGCTGGAGGTATCCCGCAAGGGTGTCCGGGTCCAGCCCGCGCACCGGGGGCTTGCCCCCGGCCGGACTGCTCTCACCTACCCGGGTGGCCCTCGCGAGCAGCTCGTTCTTGGCTTCGTCCAGCTTGGTCTGCATGTCCTCTGGCTCCTGTCGCGCGCCGTTGCGTGACGTTGTGGCAAAACGTGGGAAGGGCTGTGGAAGCCGCACAACGCCAGCACGACGCGGGGTGTCCTGTCGCTGTCGACGCTATGCCGCGGTGGGGGAAGGCCGAGCCGCCGTCGACGAGTTTTGACGAAGTCGACATGGATTGGCGGCCGCAACGATCAGCAGTCGCCCGGTCACGGTGGTGTCCCGGGCGCTCGGCGGGGGCCTTGCCGCCCCCGCGGACTATCGCGCTGATCACGGTGCAAGGCTATCTCTCCCGGCAACTGCCCCGTTATGCGCCGTGCACGTAAAACCACACCCTTAACTTGGCCCTTCTGGACAATGGGGCGCCGGGGTGGCGTATGTAGCGCGAACGGCCTGTGGGGCCATCCCGGAGGATCGGGACCGGCCGGCCCTACGCCGCGATCTCCTCCGCGACCTGCACGGCCTCGGTGAGACTGTCCACCACCGGCACTCCGGCGGCCGTCAGACTGCTGCGGCTGTGCGAACCGCCGGTGTAGAGGACCGCGCGGGCCCCCGCGTCACGGGCGGCCACCGCATCGTCGACGGCGTCCCCGATCACCACCGTACGCCCCGGATCGACGCGCCCCAGTGCCGCCAGGTGACGGACCATCTGCGCGCTCTTCGAACCCCCGGACGGTCCCGTGCGGCCCTCGACCCGGACGAAGCGCGAGGCGATGCCCAGGTCGCGGACCAGGGGTATCAGCTCGTCGTGGCCGAACATGCTGAGGATCGACTGGCTCCGCCCGGCCGCCTGCCAGGACGCGAGCAGCGTCTCGGCGCCCTCGGCGAGGCCGCAGCCCGCCCGGTGCTCGGTGTAGTACCGGTGGAAGGTGGCGTCCATCACCAGCCACTCGGCCTCGGTCGGCAGCCGCCCCATCAGCCGCTCGTAGAACCGCGGCACCGGAACGCAGTACAGCTCGCGGTACCGCTCCAGCGTGATCGGCTCCAGGCCGATCTCCGCGAAGGCGGAGTTGGTCGCCGCGATCACGGCGTCGATGTCGTGGAACAGGGTGCCGTTCCAGTCCCACACGATGTGTGCGGTGGGCTTCGCCATGCCGTCCCCCTGGTCCTTCGCCCGCGCAGTTGCCATGGAAAGACGGTACCCGCAGGCACTGACAACGGCGCCGGGCAGGCGTTCTAACCACCGCGCCGGGCGTCACCCCAGCAACTGCGGGATCTCCTGCACCCCGAACCACATCAGGTCGTGGTCCTCGGCACCGTCCACCGTGAACTGCGCGTCGTCGTCGCCGAGGTCCGCCGCGCCCAGCGCCGCCGCGGCCGCCGCCACGTCGTCGGTCGCGTCCGCGCCGTCCACGTGCACCGCCGCCGCCTTCGCCAGCGGCACCGGCCCGGCGATCCGCACCTCGCCCAGCGCGGACTGGTCCAGCCCCCGGTCCGGGTCCACGGCCGCACTGCGGTCCGGCACGTCCACCGCCACCACGACCCGCCGCCGGGGCACCTCCGGATGCCCGGCCAGCAGCCGCAGCGACGCCTGCGCCGCACGGTTCAGCGCCGCGTACTCCAGCTCCTCGATGTCGTCGGAGACGTACCACTCCCGCAGCGCCGGCGTGACGGCGTACGCGAGCAGCGGGCCGGTCCCCAGCTCACCGCTCTGGTGTGCCGCAGCGAGCCCGGAAAGCGTCAGGGGGACGTAGACACGCATAACAGCCGCTCTCGCTAGATCCAGAACAATGCCCAGCCAGCATACGGCCGTGCGTCCCCCTTCGTGCCGCCCCGGCGCCTCCCGTCGCACCCGGCCAGCGGCCCTCCACCGCCCCGGCCCCGGCCCACGATCCCGGGCGCGCGCGGCGACAGACATTCACCCGTCCGTGGCGCGCGCCCGGGATCGTGGGCCGGGGCCGG
>LIQL01000313.1 GCA_001418405.1 Streptomyces diastatochromogenes
GGGCGGGGCAGGGCAGCCGATCGTACGCGCCGCCCCGGGGCGGTCGGACCGCCACCTCGCGGCGCTCGCCCCGACCGGCACCGACGGCGCTCCCGCACGCCGCCGAAAGGGAGACTTAACTGCCTCTTCATAGCGGGGCGTTGGAAAATCCGTAGCCTTTGGACATCCCGGTCCGGTGCGCGGCGGGAGTCGTGCGGGGCGGTGATACCGGTCCCGCAGAACGCCGGCGAATATCGGCCAGAATCGGCCCGATCGCCTTCGAACATGATCGCTTACCCTGACCACTGCCGCGGAACAACGAGGTCCGCATCCCGGGAGGAGGCCGCGCAGGCCACCTGGTGGACCGTTGTCGCGATCACGAAAGGGGAATGATGAACGCCACGCCGCACGTTGGGCAGAATTCACCCGATGACGCATTCCTGCAATTAGTCTACGGCGCCGTGTGCGGTCCGTTCGGCGAGGAAACCGACGCCGCGGAAATAGCCACCGAACTCGGCGTTCCCCTTACCGAAACGACCGCCGCACTCACCGAACTCACCGCACTGGGTTTACTGCGGAACGGACCGAATCAGGGATGGGTCGCGGTCTCCCCGCACGAAGCGGTGAGCCGGGTCATCGGGCCGCTGGAACACGAGATGCACACCCGGCGCCTCCAGATCGAGCGGGCGCGGCGGCGCATGATGTCCTTCGCCTCGACGTTCGACGCCCATGCCCGCGGCGGCGGCGGGCAGATCGAGCTGATCGAGGACCTCGCGGACGTGCGGCGGACCATCGCCGAACTCAGCGCGCGGGCCAAGCGGGAGATCCTGACCGCGCAGCCGGGCGGCGGCCGCCGAGAGGACGTCCTCGTGGAGGCGGCCCCCCGCGACTACGACACGCTGCGCAGGGGCGTCACGATGCGCATGCTCTACCAGCACACGGCCCGGTCGAGCCTGGGCACGCAGTCGTACGTGGAGCAGGTGACCCGGCTCGGCGCGCAGGTGCGCACCCTGGACGACCAGTTCATGCGCTTTTTGGTGTTCGACCGGGAATGCGCGGTGTTCGCGGTTCCGCAGAGCCAGGACGCGGCGGTGCTCGTCCGGGATCCCTATGTCGTGGACTTCATCACCGACGTGTACGAGCGCATGTGGTTGACGGCCGTGCCGTTCACGGTCGACGCGGATACGCAACCGGAAATCACCCATGACGTGAAGGAGGCCATCATTCGGCTGCTCACCGCCGGGTTGACGGATGCGGCGGTCGCCCGGCGGCTGGGCATGTCGGTGCGCACCTGCCGCAGACACGTGGCGGAAATCATGGCCGCGCTGGGTGCCGAAAGTCGCTTTCAGGCCGGATATCTGTTGGCCGTGCACGAATAGGGCGGAAAACGAGTGCTCGGACCGGCGACGCCCCGCCGCGCCCCCGCGCCGCCTTCCGCATCGGTTCCCCCGGTCCGTCGTCGCGACCGTGCCACGGGTGAGGGCACGGCAGCCGACGGACGGGCCCGGTGCACGAGGTGGCCTCGGCGGTGACGGTGGATGGGGAGAATTTCGGTCATCGCCGAGGGCGCGCCGGCGACGGCTTGCGACGTGCCCGCGCCGGAGCCCCGTGCGACGCCCGGCCGGGGTGCACGGGGCTGCGGCGCGCGGCCGGTCAGCGCGCCGGACGGAGCTCCAGGGTGCAGCACTTCACGCTGCCGCCGGCCTTGAGCAGTTCGGTCAGCTCCACCCCGATCGGGAGGAACCCGCGGGCGCTCAGCTCCTGCTTGAGGTGGACCGCGGCGTCCGGCAGCAGGACGTGCCGGCCGTCCGAGAGCGCGTTGAGTCCGAAGACCGCGGCGTCCTCGGCGGTGGCGCGGATCGCGTCGGGGAACAGTTCCCGCAGCACGGCCTGGCTGCCCGGGGTGAACGCCTCGGGGTAGTACATGACCTCGTCGTCGGAGAGCACCGCGAGCGCGGTGTCCAGGTGGTAGAACTCGGGGTTCACCAGGGTCAGGCCGATGACCGGCAGGCCGAAGAACTCCTGGGCCTCGGCGTGCGCCCGCGGGTCCGTCCGGAATCCGGTGCCGGCCAGCACCTTCCGCCCCACGACCAGGTAGTCGCCCTCCCCCTCGTTGATGTGCTCGGGCCAGTAGACGTCGGTGTAGCCCTGGGCGGCGAACCAGGAGAGGTAGGCGGGGCCTTCGGCGGTCCGCTCGACGTGCCGGAACCGGGCCCCGAACACCCGGCCGTCGACGACGGTGGCGCCGTTCGCCGCGAAGACCATGTCGGGCAGCCCGGGGAGCGGCTCGATCACCTCCACGGTGTGCCCCAACGTCCGGTAGAGCTCGGCGAGTCGGGTCCACTGGGCGAGGGCGAGAGCGCCGTCGACCGGCTTGCCCGGGTCCATCCACGGGTTGATGGAGTAGGTCACGTCGAAGTGCCGGGGCGGGCACATCAGGAACCGGCGGGGCGTGGCGATCCGCGCGGGCGCTGCGGTGCCGGCCTCGGTGGCGGTGGTGGGTGACACGGCGTTCTCCCTTGTGGGGTGAGGTGGGGCCGGCGACGGCAGGGTGCTCCGCGGGGCCGGCTCGGGGTGGCGGAGGGCACGTCGGTGGACGCGTTCCGCGGTGGTCGTGAGGGGACGCGGCGTCAGCCGTCGTCCTCGGCCTTGGTGGTGGCGTCGTCCTTCAGGGAGGCCACGGCGCCCAGCCGGCCCACCCCGAACCAGGCCGGGAGGAGGGCCAGCACGGAGACCGCGCCGAGCAGGAGCCAGGCAGCCCGGCCCATGCCGGTCCACAGGGCGACGCCCACGACCGGGCCGATGGCGGTGCCGATGCCGAACATGGCGTGGGCCGCCCCGACGTACCGGCCGCCCGCCTGGGCGGGGGCGGCCACGGCCGGGTAGGCGAACATGGTGGGCCCCTCGATGATCTCCGCCAGCGTCCACAGCAGGGTGCCGACGAAGAAGACGGCCAGACCGCCCGGCAGCGCGTACAGGGCCATGCCGGCGCCGAGCAGGACGAAGCCCACGGTGAGCACGGTGCGGATGCGCCAGCTCTGCACGACCTTGGTCATCAGCAGCTCGAAGCAGATGACCACCGCTCCGTTGACGGCGACCATCGCCCCGTACCAGAACGTGCTGTAGCCCTGGGCGCGCAGGGCCAGCGGCAGGGTGCTCAGGTACTGGATGTAGACCGCCGAGTTGAGCAGCACCGCCACCAGGTAGGCGAGGTAGCGGCGATCGCGCAGGACCGTGCGGTAGGTGGCCCGGGGCGGTGCGGGGGCCGCGGATCCGGCGGGCGGCGCCTGCGGCGGGGTGGCCGCGGTGCGCGGCAGCGCCACCAGGACCACCACCGCGTAGGCGAGGGCCGCGACGGCCTCCCCGTAGAACAGCAGGTCGTAGGAGACCGCCACCAGCAGCGTGCCGAGCAGCGGGGCGGCCGTGGTGCCGAGGTTGAGGGCCAGGCGGTACATCGCGGTCACCATCACCTGGCGGTTGCCGGGGGTGAGTTCGGCGATGTAGGCCGCGGCGGCCGGCCGGTACACCTGGCTGATGAGTCCGGCCAGTCCCACGGACACCAGCAGGAGCGGGTACAGCGTGACGTGCAGCACGGCGACCAGCAGCGCCGCGGTGCCGGCCATCCCGAGCACGATGGTCCGGCGGGCCCCGATGCGGTCGCTCAGGGTCCCGCCCAGGAGCACGCCGAGCACCGAGCCGACGCCGTAGACGCCCAGCGCGGTGCCGCCCTGGACGGCGGTGAAGCCGCGGCCGGTCATGAACAGCACGAGGAAGACCTGGAGGAAGCCGCCCAACTTGTTGACCAGGACGCCGAACAGCAGCGCCTTGACCGCGAACGGCGAGCCGGCGAAGGTGGCCAGCACTCCGGCGTCGGCCGTGCCCGGTGCCGGCTTGGCCTCGGTGACGTCGCTCATCGGCCCGCACCGGGGTGGCGTTCGACGATGCGCAGGGCCGCGGCCGCCGCGTCGAGTGCCGCCTCGCACCGCTCGGCCGTCGGGGCGACCGCGGTGACATAGGCGACCCGGCCGGTCAGCAGCCCGCGCGGCGGCGGGGAGACCGTGTCGCCGGGGCCGACCAGCACCACGGCCCGGTCTGTCTCGGGCGGCAGCGCGGCGGCGTCGAAGTCCACGCTGTCGATGACGGTGTCGTCGTGGTCGGCGTGCAGGAACCGCACGGCCGCCACCAGGTCCCGGTCCACGGTGATCTCCGGTTCCCGGCCGCACGCCACGGCGGCGGCGACCAGCCCCGGGTCGATGCCGGAGGCCAGGCTGCCCAGGTAGGGGATCAGGTCGCCGCCGAGCCGGGCGTTGACCTCGATGACCTTGGGCTCGGGGGTGAGCTTGAGTTCCGCGTGGGTCCAGCCGTCGGTGAAGCCGAGCGCGGTGTGGGTGTCCTGGAGGACCTGGAGGAACGCCGGGTCGGCGAGGAGCGGGTCGCGGTGCGTGACCACGTGGCCGGTCTCCTCGAAGTAGGGCGGGTAGCCGGTGCGCTTGTGGCCGACGAACAGCGGGCGGACCTTGCCGCCGACGACGACGGAGTCCACGCTCACCTCGGGCCCGTCGAGGTACTCCTCGACCAGGACGCCCTGGTCGTAGTCGGGCATGTGCGGCACGGTGGCGCGGTCCGCGAACCCGAAGAACTCGGTCATCTGCTCCGGGGAACGGACCAGGGACACCCCGTAACTGGCGGCGGCCGCACGGGGTTTGACCACCACCGGGTAGCCGATCCGCTCGGCCGCCACCAGCGCCTCGGCGGCCGTCCCCACCAGCGCGAACGCGGGCTGGGGCAGATGGGCGGCGGCCAGCGCGGTGCGGCTCTGGTGCTTGTCGCGGCACCGCCAGACGTCGTCGGCGGGGGTGGTCGGCAGCCCCAACGCGCCCGCGACCGCGGCGGCTTGGTGGACCCGGGCCTCGTCCCAGCTCAGCACGCCGTGCACGGGCTCGCGCGCGACGACCGCGGCGACCGCCTCGGACACCACGGTCAGCTCGGTGGAGGGCACCAGCGTGCTGCCGGCCAGGTAGGGCAGCTCCCAGCTGGGCTCGGACGTGTTGACCAGGTGGATGCGGTAGCGCGTGCTGATGGCCGCCAGGAGGTATTCCCGGTACTTGTGCGGGCCGGTCGAAATGAGCACCAGCAGGGGGCGGTCCTCGGCGGCGCGCGGTCGGGGTTGCTGCATCGAGTCTCCAGGAGAGGGGTTGGTGCGGTGGTGCGGGAAGGTGCGGGGCGGCCGGCCTTTGAAAGCCGGGTCAAGCGGTGCGCACGGTCCGGTGATGACTTGTCAGGCGCCCCTCGTGGAGCAGGTGGAAGGTGAGCGCCGGGTCGGCGTCCTCGGTCTTCCACGACTGGCCCGGCTGCTGTTCCCAGGGCACCAGGGCCGTCGAGGCGACGCCGGGGGCGCACAGCAGCGGCCGGCCCGCGAAGGTCGTGGCCGCCGACGTGTGGGCGTGGCCGCACAGCACGGCGATCACCTGCGGATGGCGGTCCAGGACCGCGGCCAGCCCCTCGGCCTCGCGCAGGCCGATCCGGTCGATGTAGGGCAGGCCCAGGTCGACCGGCGGATGGTGCAGGGCGACCAGGGCCGGCAGCCGCGGTGCGGCGGCCAACGCCGCGTCGAGCCAGGCCAGCGTCTCGGGCGCCAGCCGGCCCTCGGCGCGCCCGGGGATCGACGAGTCGCACAGGACGACGCGGGTGCCGGCGAGGTCCCGGACCTGGTTGACCGGTGCGTCGCCGGGCTCGCCGCCGCCGAGCAGGAGGCGGCGGAACGGCTCGCGGGCGTCGTGGTTGCCCGGGCAGACCAGCAGCGGGTGGCGGTCGGCCAGGGGCTTCAGCAGCTCCGCGGCCAACCGGTACTCGTCGTCGGTGCCGTGGTCGGCGAGGTCGCCGGTGACCAGCACGCCGTCGAACGTCCCGGGCAGGTCCAGCAGGTGCGCCACCACGGCCCGGGTCCGTTCGGTGGCGCGCGGTCCGCCGTCCAGGTGCAAATCGCTGAGGTGGGCCAGCACCGTCGGCGCCGGGCGGTCAGACGACATCGTAGAAGCCCTCCCCGTCGAGGTAGCGGGCCGTCATGTAGTCGTGGGTGACGGTGCCTTCGACCTCGTGGAGGAGGTGGACCAGCATCGGGTAGGTCATGTCGTTGACGGTGCGGGAGATCTCCTCGCCGGGCGCGACCTTCAGCAGCACGTCGTGGTAGCTCTCCAGGGCCTGGAGTTCGGCCAACCGCGGGTAGCCGGCGAGCTTTCCGCCGCTCGGCGCGATCATGTTCACACAGACGGCGTGCCGCTTCACCTCGTAGCCGGTCTCCCAACGGGCCAGGAAGTCCGCCGGGTCGGCGTAGGCCGCCACCGTCCACTCCAACTGGCTCTCGTCGAGCGCGGCGCGGGTGAGCAGCGGCAGCATCGCGCCGCAGACCCGGGCGCCCGTCTCGATGAGCCGGGGGCCCTGCGGGGTCAGTTTGAGTTCGGTGTGCGCGGGGCCGTTGCGCACCCCGAGGGCGTCCAGCACGGCGCCGGCGTAGGCGACGAGCTGCTCCTGCTCGGGACCGTCGCGGAGCATCAGTTGGGAGCCGCCGAGGAGGTCGCGCACGCCGTTGATGCCGAGGTGCTGGGTCTTCCACAGGTCGCAGACGTAGTGCTTGCCGTCGAGGCTGACGGTGTTCACGTAGTACTCGGCGCCCACCAGGTACTCCTGGGCGAGGACCGCGTCGTTGCGTTGGCCGACGGCGCTCTGCATGCCCATGAGGCGGTCGAAGGCGGCGCGGACCTCGTCGACGTCGTCGCAGAAGGTCACCCCGTCGTTGAGGGCGCTGCGCACCGGCTTGAGGACGACCCGGCGGGGGGCCGGTCCGTACCAGTCGAGGAGGACGTCGAGGTCGGTGGCGAGGATCTGGTCGGCGACGGGCAGGCCGGCGGCCCGGACGGTCTCCTGCATCCGGGACTTGTCGCGCCGGGCGCTGCTCAGGCGGGTGCCGTTGGTGCGCAGACCCAGGGCTTCGCTGAGGACGTCGGCGAGTTCGACGCCGATCTCCGCGCCGGCGAGCAGCGCGGTCGGCGCGTACGCGCGTATCGCGTGCAGCGTCGCGTCGACATCGCCCTCGTGCAGGACCGTGCCGATGAAGTCCTCCGGTCGGAAGGACGCGGTGAAGGCGGCCGGCGGTGACGTCATGCTCTGCACGTGCAGGCAGTCGTACCCCCGGGCGTGGAAGAGCGGGGCGAGGTGACTGGCGGTGGAGTAGGCGTCGACGAGGGCGACGACGGGGCGCGGGGTCGATGCGTGGCTCACGTCGGGACTCCTTGTTCCTGTGGCTGCCGTGCTGGTGCGAGTGGTGTCGGTTCGGTCGTCAACTGCCCTCGTGCGATGGCCCTTTCCAGCCACCAGCCGGCGAGGAGCGAGGTGATGACGGCGGTGAGCACGAGCGTGGTGAACATAGCGGAGTTGACGATCTGCGCGTCGAGGGCGACGGTGGCCAGGACGATGCCGGGGCCGCCCCGGGCGTTCAGGGCCACCGCGAGGTGCCGGGAGTCCGCCGCGGGCCGCTGCGCGAGGCGGGCGCCGAGGTAGACGCTGACCGCCTTCACCGCGCAGGCCACCGCGATGAAGGCGAGCGTGAAGCCGGGGTTGAACGCGCGCACCAGGTCCAGCCGGAGCCCGACCACCGCGAAGTAGATCGGGATGAAGAAGCCGGTGGCGAAGCCGCGCACGCTCCGCAGGGCGTCCGCCGCCGCCGGCGCCGTCCGCCCGCCGACGCTGGACATCAGCCCGACGACGAAGGCGCCGTACATGGGTGCCACGCCGAGGTAGCTGCACAGGGCGGCGGCGGCCAGGACGGCGGCGACGCGCACCGCCAGTCCGTTCACCGGGCCCGGGCCGCCGCCGGGCGCCAGCCGGCGGATGACCAGTCCGAGCAGGGCGACGGCGCCGAGGAAGGCCAGCGACGCGACGGAGTGGTAGGCCGCGGAGGCGCCGGCCGAGGTGATCCCCAGTTCGGGGGCGAGGCCGAAGGCACGCGGCCCGGCGCTGCTCACCATGCCGACGGCGATGGAGATCACCACGTTGAGGGCGATGTCCTCCAGCGCGGCGACGGAGAGGATCACGCGGGCGAAGGGCGTGTTGATCAGACCCAGGTCCATCATGATCCGCGAGATGACCGGGATGCTGGTGATCGCGATGCCGCAGGCGATGATGAGCGTCAGGGCCGTGGTGTTCCGCGCCGGCCCGAGCTGGCCCGACAGGTCGACGACCTTGGCCAGCAGCAGGCCGAACGCGAACGGCACCACCATGCCCACCACCGCGATCAGTGCGACGGCCCGGCCGTCCCGGCGGGAGAAGACGGTCCGCATCTCCAGGCCGGCGAGGAACATCAGCAGCAGCATGCCGAGTTGGTAGACCAGCTCCAGGCAGGTGGCCACCGGGCCCTGGCGCGGGAAGAGCCACTGCTCCGCCTGCGGGGCGAGCTGTCCCAGCAGGGTGGGGCCGAGCAGCAGGCCGCCGAGGATCTCACCGATCACCGGCGGCTGCCGGAACCTGGCGAAGAGCCGGCCCACCAGGTGGGCGGCGAGCAGCAGGAGCAGCAGGGCGGCCAGGGCCCGGCACAGGTCACCCTGTGACACGCGGGTCCTCCAGGCTCAGCCGGGAGGCGACCGCCGACGACGACCCGGTGTACTTGCCGAGGTAGCCGACGGCGTCGCCCTGCATCGCCCAGAACGCCAACTTCCCGATCAGCATGCCCGGGTAGACGCGTACCGGGTGGGCGACCTTCATCTCCAGCGTCCACGGGAAGACCGCCCCGCTGTGCCCGAGCGGCGCGGAGAACTGGATCCAGATGCCGAGGGTGGAGGCCGACCGGCAGGCGTAGAGGGTGGCCGCGTAGTGCGGGCTGCCCATGGCCTCCATGGTGCCGCCGAGGTAGAACCGCCCCGGTTCCAGGACCATGCCGTCGGGGCCCATCGTCACGTGCCGGGCCTTCGGCGGCGTGAAGCAGTCGATGACGTCGTCGTCGTACCAGAGGATGTCCTCGGCCAGCCGGAAGCCGTAGCTGTTGGGCTCCAGGCGCTCGGGGTCGAAGTCGTCGATCTGGATGCGTCCGGCCCGCACCTCGGACAGGATCTCGGGTCCGCTGAGGATCACAGCCAGCCCTCCAACACCTGCTGGACGGCGGCGCGGTAGGTGTCGAGGTCCGCGCCGTTGTCGAGGACGGCGTCCGGCTCGATGCGGTCGAGCTCCCGGGTCGAGGCGTCGGCCCGGGTCGGGTCGCCGCGTTCGGCCAGGCGCTTCTGCCGCAGGCCCTCGTCGCAGACGATGCGCAGCACGCGGAAGCCCTGGGCGCGCAGGGCCGGGGCGTCCACGTGCGGGTCGCGCAGGTCGTCGTTGATGACCACGTCGGCGTCGGTCCCGGCCAGGCGGCGGGTGAAGTCGTCGGCGAGGGAGGCGGGGCGGATCCGGCGCAGGGCGCCGGCCAGCGCCTCCATCAGGAGCTGGTCCTGGGCGCCGGCGGCCAGTTGCGCGCCGGCGGTGCGGTAGACCTCGGCCTGGAGGTCGTAGAGCGGCGCGGCGAGCTTCACGCGGGTGTGGGACAGCCCGCGCTCCCGGGCGAACTCCTCGATCATCGAGGCGCAGGTGGACTTGCCGGCCCCGCTCAGGCCGATCACGGACACCCTCAGGGTGCGGCCGGACGCGCTGCTCATCGGGTCTCCTTCGACGGTGCGGGGTGGGCGGTGCGGTCCAGGACCGCGTCCGGGTCGACGTCGAGGGTGCCGTGCAGGCGCACCATGTCGATCGAGTCCAGGGCGGTGCGGAGGGCGGCGAGCGACTGGTAGAAGCGCGTGTAGTCGGGGACCAGGTGGGTCTGCCAGGTGAAGAAGGTGGTGTCCAGCTGGCGGTCGACGATCTTGTTGAGGTGGGCCCAGCGCTCGTTGTCGTCGGTGAGGTGACAGGTCGTCAGGGGCTGGCCGGGGGCGACCTCGGGCAGCAGCAGCGCCGCCAACCGCTTGGGCTCGGCGGAGAACTCCGAGCCCAACCAGGACTCGAAGACGTCCGGGTCCATGAGGATCTTGTGCCCCGGCTCGTGGGCGTCGAGCTGCGGGTCGACCCGCTCGCGCACCAGCGCCTCCAGCCGGGCGTCGGCCCGGATCGTGCCGACCCCCACGTAGGGGTAGTCCCGCCACGGGTGGACGGTGATCCGGCCGTCCTCAAGGGTGCAGAAGAGCTTGTCGCCGGTGAAGTACTGCCAGGTGGGCCGACGCAGCACCGACAGCAGGGTGGTGGTCTTGCCCGCGCCCTTGGGCCCGGCGATGATCACCGCTTCGCCGTCCCGGTGCGCACCGGAGGCGTGCAGCACGACCGTGCCGAGGTCCTCCTCGTGGCGGATGACGAGGTCCCGCACGAAGTCGAGGACCTGCACCACCGAGCCCTCGGTGAGGCGGAGGTGGAAGGTGTCGTCCTTGCGGGCGTCGACGGGGGCGTCGAGCAGCGTCGCACGGTTGACGTAGAGCCGGCGGCCGCCGCGGTCCACGACGTGGGCGTCGAAGTTGAACTCCGCGGCGTTGCTGCGCCGGATGACGGAGAGCGGCAGCCGCCAGACCTCGGCGTCGACGTCGGTGGACGGGTCGTAGCCGTGCACCGCGATGCGGAAGGTGGGCTGCTGCGCGGGGGTGTCGCCCATCAGGTGGCGGAAGAAGCGGTGGATCGGCGCGAAGACGTCCACCGCGTCGTCGGCGAGGTCGAACTGCACGGTGGTGTGCAGGAAGTTGAGGTACTGGATCACGTGGAGCTCACTCTCCGTCGGCGGGCGGGTGGGCGGCGACCGCCCGCAGCAGGGCGTCGGCGTGGGCCTGGAAGGACTGGGCCCAGATGGGTTCGAGCAGCGGCGCGAGGCCGTCGATGCCGAGTTCGAAGGCGAGGGCGAGGGAGATCCGCGCGCCGGTCGGCGTCTCCTCGACCCGCCACGCGCCGGTCAGCGCCTCCAGGTCACCGGCGGTCTGGGCGAAGTGCAGTTGCAGGCCGGGGCCGGCGGCCTCGTCCTGCACCCAGGTCACTTCGCTGCCGTTCAACAGCACGGTCCACTCCGACGAGCGGTGCCGCTCGCTCGTGGACGGCAGTTGCCGGACGGCGAGCACGTGGTCGGCGGCGGGGGCGAAGGTCCGGGCGTCCTTGACGATCGCCCACGCCTGGTCCGCGGACCGCCCGGCGAGCCGGGTCTCTGCATGGATCTCGGGCACGGTGGTCAGACCTCTCTGTTCAGGCGGCCTTCATGAAGGGGGCGAGGAATCCGATGTCGAGGCCGGCCGACCGGGCCAGTCGGGTCCACACCCGCAGGGTCCGCAGCATGTCCCGCTGCCCCTCGGCGACCAGCCGGTCGGGCAGTTCGCCGGGGAAGGCCGCCAGCATCCGCTCCCACAGGGCGTGGATCTCCTCGACCCGGCAGGTGTCCCCGCCGAACTCCTCGGCCAGGCCGAACGCCTCGATCAGCTCGGGACCGGAGGCGTCGAGCACCTCCCCCATCCCGTACTCCAGCGCCACCGCCAGGCAGTGCGCGTCGTCGACCGCGGCGCGGCCGGCGAGCCGTTGGTCGATGTCGAGGAGCTGCTCCAACAGCCTTATCTTGGCGGCCTGTTGCATCTGGGGCTGGTCGGTGCCGCCCTCCAGGTCCTCGATGTAGGCCCGGCCCTCGGCGAGCATCAGCCAGGCGGCCTGCACCCACGCCTCGACGGACTGCGGGGCCGGCATGGCGTGCCCGCCGCGCACCGTGGGGAACACCGGGAGCCGGCCGCCGATGCCGGGGCGCCCGGGCGCGTCCGGTTCCTGGTTCCGGTTGGGGGTCATGCCGTGGTCTCCTCGCCGTGGTAGCCGATGTCGAGTCGCGCCGCGCCCGCCCGCAGGGCCCGCAGCAGGGTGGCGGCGTCGTGCGGGTCGAGCTTGCCGAGCGCGTCGAGCCCGATCGCCTCGCCGGCGAGCGGGAGGGTGTCCGTCACACCGGGCAGGACGACGCTGCCGCCGGGCGCGACCAGCAGCGCGGCGCCCGGGAGGAAGGGCTGGAGGGTGCCGGTGAGCTCCAGCCGGACGGTGGCCGTGGCGGCCGTGCCGGTGGCGCGCAGGCACTCCTGGGCGAGCGCCACGTACTCCCCCGCCAACGGCCGGGCGCCGGCCGTCGGATCGAGTGCGGCGGCGACGTCCTTGCGCAGCCGCTCCAGCTCCGCGCCGGCGGCGCGCACCGCGTCGTCGGGCCAGGCGTCCTCCGCCACGAACCGGGCCCAGCGCAGCAGGTACCACTTGCGGGTGGTGTAGACGTCGCCGTGGTGCGAGAGCAGCGCGTCCATCAGGTGCAGCAGGGCGTTGTAGGCGTAGCCGACGCGTCCCCGGCTCTCCCCGGCGGCCTCGGCGAGCGCGGTGTGCACGACGTGTTCGAGGGCGGTGTGCAAGGAGGCCCGGGACCAGACGGTGCTGAGTGCGGGCAGTGCGGCCAGGTGCGGCGCGGTGCCGTCCAGGGCGATGCCGTTGACGATGCGTTCGGTCTGCTTGCGGCGCGGTTCGCGCTGCTTGTCCCAGCTGCGGAAGCCGGCCACCGTCGCGGCCGGCGGCGCGGCGGCCAACCGGGCCAACTCGGCGAGGTTGGAGGCGAGTTCGGCCTCGCTGAAGGAGACCACCTCCAGGTGGTGCCCGTCGACGAAGATCTTGGTGGAGATCCGCGGGCCGTGGATCTCGTCGGCCTGGATGCGGATGAAGTCCAGGTCGCTGGTGGCGTTCGCCAGGCCGTGCACGGGCGAGCTGGTGAGCAGCAGCTGCCCTTCGCCGACCCGCTCGCGCATCAGCGCCGTGAGCCAGTGCGGGTCGAGTCCGCGGCCGGCGAGGAACTCCGCGACGTGGGCGTGGCGGCGCGCCGTCAGCTCCGCCGGGGACAGGGCGTGCGGGAATCCGGGGGGTGCACCCATCGGGTCCGTCCTTCTTCGGTCTGCTTCGGTGGGATTCGTGGGCGGGCGGCGACTACTCGGCCCAGGGCGGCGCCACGCCCAGTTGGCGCAGGACCAGGCGGGCCGGCGCGGTGTTGTCGATGACGTCCGGGACGTCGGGTCGGCCGCCCGCCGGGATGCCCGGGCCGACGGCGGCGTGCACGGCGTGCAGCCGGCCGTCCCCGGTGTAGACCACGTGCGCCCCGGTCTTCGGCGTCCGCCGTACCGCCGGGCCCTCCCCCAGCAGCACCGAGGAGGGCTGGTAGTCGTCGGCGAGCGCGAGGAAGACCACGGGCGGAAGCGCGGCCCCTTCGGGCAGGACGTTCCCGCGGTCGTCGAGGACGGCGCTGAGCACCGGCTGGCCGGTGTCCGGGTCGGTGAGGGTGCGCAGGGTCGCCACCGCGCGGGCCACGGCGGAGCCGGCCCGGACCGGGTCCGCCTGGTCGGTGGCCCACAGGGAGCCGTTGTTGGCCGGGTGGTAGAGGACCGACGAGCGGTGGGTGTCCAGGGCGCCGTCGGCGTCCGTCGCGGTCAGTCCGGCCCGCACCAGGTGGTCGTTGACGTGCACCAGGTGGGTGCTGCCCACCATGCCGTGGTCGGCGCCGAGCACCACGGTGTCGTCGTCCTCCGCCCGGTCCAGCACCCGGCCCAGGACCGCGTCGGCGTCCTGGTAGCAGCGACGGAGGCAGGACCACACCTGGTCGGCGATGTCCGGGCGGTGCGCGGCGCTCTTCTCGTCGCACCAGCCCAGGAGTTCGTGGCCGACGTCGTCGGTCATCGGCAGGTAGACGACGACCAGGTCGGCGTCGTGGGCGCGCAGCACCTGGTCGGCGGCGGCGCCGAAGGACCGGGACACGCACCGCACCGACGACAGGAACACCTCCTCGGCGGTGCCGTCGCCCCCTTCGGCGAGCCGCGGCCCGAAGACGCCGGCCCGGTAGAGCGGACCGACCCCCTCGCCGGCGAACGGCGGGCCGGCCGCCAGTGCCCGCACCAGCGGGGCGTTCCGGCCGGCGGTGCGCACGTCCCAGACGCCGGTGTGCACCAGCAGCAGGCCCTGCGGGGTGTGCACGCAGCAGACCCAGGTGCCGTGGCCGGCGTCGTCCAGCAGCAGCGGCTGCCAGTCGCCGCCGACGTCGAGCCGCAGGTCCGTGCGGGCGGTGCGGACCCGTACCCGCCCGTCCTGCGGCGCCGCTTCCACCTCGGCGCGGAACGGGCCGAGGTCCCAGGTCTGGGTGCCGGCGCCGGGCACGACCGGGCACACCGCGTGCCGGGTGAGCCGGCGGCTGTACGCCTCCACGGCGGCGTCGACGTAGTGCCCGGTGCCGCCGGTCTCCCGGAACACCCAGGGGGCGTGCACGAAGGCACTGCTGCGGTCGTGCTCCGAGGCGGACTCCCACACCGGTGGCACGGCGGGGAACCTCGGGGCGAAGCCGCTGACGTGGCTGACCAGCCCGTCGCCGGCGCCGGGCACCGTGAAGCCGGTGACGCCGTGCTCGCCCGGCCAGGCACCGGTGAAGAGCGTGGCCAGTGAGGGCGGTGTCTGGCAGTTGGGCCGGGCCGGGCGGGCCGCGGCGAAGGTGCCGCGGGCCCGCATCCGGGTGACGGCGGGCAGCGCGCCCTCGCGTTCGAGCCGGTCCACCACCCAGTGCGCGGCGGCGTCCCAGACCACCCAGTAGACCGTCACCGTTCCCCCAACTTCGCTATCAGGTCGGGCAGTTCGGCGATGGAGTCGCAGGTGTGGGTGGCCGCCCCGGTCAGCCCCTCGGCGTGCTGGTCCGCGTACTTGCCGGTGCGGACCTGCACGGTGCGCAGTCCCGCGGCGTTCCCGCCGGCGACGTCGGTGCTCGCGTCGTCCCCCACCACCAGGCACTCTTCGGCGGACACGCCCAGCGAGCGGACGGCCAGCGCGAAGAAGTCGACGGCCGGCTTGCCCAGCACCCGGGCGGTGGTTCCGGCCGCGTACTCGACGGCCGCGACGACCGCACCGGTGTCCAGGTGGTCGCCGTCGGCGCGCTTGAAGTACCGGCCGCGCTGGAGGGCCAGGAGTTCGGCCCCCTCCCGCACGGCCCGGAACGCGCCGTCCAGCGCCGGGTAGTCCAGCACGTCGCGGCAGTCGCCGATCAGCACGTGCGTGTACGGCGGTTCGGACACCAGGCCGGGCACCCCGTCGCGCAGGGCGCGCGACACCAGGGCGTAGGTGCGGACCCCGGGGGCGGTGAGCAGGTGCCGCGCCGCCACCACGGGTGTGAAGAGTTCCTCCGGCCGGACCGGCAGGCCGTAGCCGGTGAGCCGGGCGTGGATCTGCGCCGTCGTCCGGGAGTCGGTGTTGGTCAGGAAGCGCAGCGCCACCCCCTGCTCCCGCAGTGCGCCGATGGCGGCGGCCGCGCCCTCGATGACCCGCTCGTTGGCGTAGAGCGTGCCCTCCAGGTCCAGGAGCGCGGCGCGGAGGGGCGTGCCCGTCATCGAACCACCGGCCGGGCCAGTTCGGGGCGGGCGGCGACGGCGTCCTTGAGGAAGGTGCGCTTGGAGTAGACGCCGCGCTCGTCACAGAGGCCGTGCTCGCGCAGGAAGGACTCCAGCCAGTCGGCGAGCTGCGCCATCTCCTCCTTGACCAGCGCCTCGTCGGGCTCGACGGCGGTGCGGCTGCGCAGGTACTCCAGCTCGCACTGGTTGAGGGTGACGTCCCGGGCGTCCACCAGGCTGCAGTGGTCGAAGAAGATGCCGTAGACGTGTCCGCTGCGCACCGACTCGAAGTTGATGTCGTAGCGCACCCGCCGGAAGGACGGCAGGCGGACGGCGTCGACCCGCAGTTCCTCGGTGACGTGCCGTTCGAAGCCGCCGTCGTCGGTCAGGTCGAGGCCGTAGGTGTGGGATTCGCGGCGCTGGAAGGCGTCCTCGGCGTACCACTTGCGCTTCATCAGGTGCTTGCCGTCGGTGGTGGGGATGAAGGAGGCGTAGCCGCGCTCCGCCTCGCCCGGTCCGGTGACCTCGAAGAGGTGGTTGAGGTAGTCCCACGCCTGGAACTCGTCCCGGTACTCCATGACGTAGCCGGGCAGTGCGCCGTCCAGCACCCGGTGGTGCAGTTCCACGGTCAGCGTCCAGGTGTCGACCGGCGGTTGGAGGGTGTACTTGTACTCCAGCTCCTGGCCGCTGAAGCACTTGCGGTAGTAGCGCTGGTGGTTGTTGAGGAACAGGAACTGCTCGGCGTGGCGGGCGACCGCCGCCGGCAGCCAGCCGAGGTCCGGCACGTCGGCGGCGGCGAGCGGCTCCTCGGTGAGGCGGATGAAGCAGGCGTCCTCGGCCAGGAAGCGGACCTGGCTGTGGACGTGGGCGCGGCCGTCCCGCGCGGTCACGTAGAACAGCGGGACGAGGGGCCCGCCGGTGTGCTCGCCGGCACCGAGCGCGGCCACCGCGTCGGTGAGCGGCGCGCCGGGCAGCATGCGCGGGAAGAGGTCCCCGCCGCGCGCCTCGACGGCCGGGCCGGCGGGGCCCGCCGGGGTGCGGGCGTGCAGGGTGACGGTGCCGAGGTCGGCCCAGGTGACGATGACGGTGTTGGCCGGGAACGGCTCCTCGACCGGGGCGGTCAGCGACACCAGGACCAGGGGGTCGGTGTCGGCGAGCGGGGCGGTGCCGTTCAGCAGGTGCAGGCCCCCGAGGACGAGCCAGGCGGCGGCGTCGCGGTGGTGGGTGGTCATGTCAGTCTCCCTTGTGGCCGGTGGTGGCGACCGTGCCGTCGCTGATCACTGCTGCGGTCCCGGTGACGCCGGCTGCGGTGACGGCCGGAACTCCCGCCTCGCGCAACAGGATCGCCAGGTGCCCCAGGGCCGAGCCCTGGTCGAAGACGAAGCCCGCGACGTGGTCGATCAGCACCGAGAGGACGGCGTACGGCCGGGCCGCGCAGATGATCGGCTTCTCGTCGTACGCCTTGACCTGGTCGAGGATGCGGGCCAGGCCGTCGTGCTCGCTGACGTCCTGGGACTTGTCGATGCTGACGGCCGGGCCGATGGAGAGCCGGCGCAGCAGGGCGTCGTCGTCCAGGCGGAGCAGCGGTCCGCTCGCGGTGCCGGGCGAGATGCACACCTCGCCCCGGGCCAGGACGACGGCGTCGTCGCCGCCGAGCACCGAGTAGTCCACGAAGTACAGGCGTCCGCCGTCGAAGACCCACTCGATGGTGACCGGGCCGTGCTTGGCGTGCATGGCGGTGGTGAAGCGGGCGATCTCGTCGAGGTGGGTCAGCAGCGCGGTGCCGCTCGGTGCGGCGACGACGTTGCCGGCCGCGTCGAAGCCGCGGTCGAGGTCGGTGACGACGATGGTCTCGCCGCCGGCGGTGCCGCGGTTGAGCGCCATCAGGCCCTCGGGGGTGTATTCGACGATCAGTCCGTCGCCGGCCCGGCGGGAGATGACGCCGAGGTCGCCGCGGATGAAGTCGCGCACCACGGCCGCGTGCAGGGTCGAGCCGTCGCCGCCGGCGGTCATGGCCAGCCGGTCGAGGACCTCTTCCTTGGGGACGACGATCTGGCGCAGGGTGTCGCCGAGGTCCAGGACGCACTCCGCGGAACCGCCGGCCAGCGCGGCCCGCAGGGCGTCGGCGGTGGTCGCGTCGCGCAGGCCGCGGCCGTTGAACTGGAGGATCCAGCCGGCGCCCACCGAGACCCCGCAGTCGTGCGCCATCCGGTGGGCCGGTCCGCGCTTGGCCACGTAGCTGCCGTAGACGCCCGCGACGTCACCGAGGTGGAAGGTGGGCGGCAGGTCGTCGAAGTACAGCTGGTGGGTCTGGGCCACCGGCTCGGGGACGCTGTTGCGCTGCCCGCGGGTGGCGGTGAGCGGGCGGACCTGGAGGAGGTGGGGGCCGTCGGCGTCGACGGCCCATTCGACGTCCACGTCGTGGCCGTGCCGCTCCCGCAGCGCCCGCACCATCTCCACGACCTGGCGCAGCGCCGGGCCGTCCGCGTCGTCGTCCGGGGCCGGTTCGGCGCCCAGTCGGTCGGAGTCGGTGCTCCGGGGCACGGCGACGCCGGCCACCAGTTCGTCGGCGAGGCCCTCGACGTACTCGATCGACACCCGCTGGTCGGCGGCGCCGTCGAGCCCGGTGAAGGCCACGCCGGCGATGCGGGGGTGCACCATGCGCTGGACGATGACGGCCAGGCGGGGGGTGGGGTCGAAGTCGCCGGCCCGCACGCGGGCGGCCACCGCCGGCGCCTCGTAGTGGGAGCGCCAGCACTGCTCGACGGCGGCGATCACCGCGTCGGCGCCGCGCACGCCGAGGATCGAGCTGTGCACGCCGGCCAGGCTGGAGCCCTCGGTGTCCTCGTCCAGGCCCGAGGAGCGCACCGCGACGTCGGTCCGCGGGTCCTTGAAGACCTCGTTGAGCCGGGCGCGCAGCAGGGTGCGGGCGTCCTCCGGGAGCCGGACCTGGCCGCCGATCTTCTCGATCCGTTCGACGGCGTCGGTGAAGAAGGCGCCGACGGTGGCCTTGAGGTCGGCGAAGGCGTCGGCGAGTTCGGCGCGCTGTCCGTCGCTGAGGGCGTCGACGAACTCCCCGGCCGGTACGCAGAACGCGGACGGCACCCGGAAGTCGCCGTTGGCGCGGGCGAGTTCGGCGAACTTGGGGCCGACCTCCGACACCTCGATGCTGGCGGCGAGCCCGGGGAAGCGCTGGCGGGCGAACTGCTTGTCGAAGTCGACGTGGATGTCGCTGGACCGCGGCCCGACCGCCCCTTGGTACTTGCCCTCGTAGAGGACGATCTCGCCCTGGGGTCGCCACCACATCATCTGGCCGATGTTGATCCCGGGATAGACCCGCACCCGGTTCATCGAGTAGAGCTGGAGCGTCCACTGCCCGGTGTACCCGATGTCGCCGAGGCTGGCGGAGAGGTTGATGAACAGCCCGAGGCGGGCGACGGACGAGCGCGCCGCGAAGGTCGGCGCGTAGTGCTCGCTGCCCAGCACCTCGATGGTGTGGGCCAGGTAGAGCCGGTTGGGTTCGAGGACGTACCCGTCGTCGGGTATCTCGATCTCCTCGTACGCGTTCATGGTCCGCGCGTCGAGGGGCATGTCCTGGTAGACCCGCAGCGTCTTCCCGAGGCGGAAGTTGTAGCTGTTCGGATTGACTTGTTCCGGGGTGAACGGCTCGATGGTGATGCGGCCGTTCGCCCGTTCCCGCTCAATCTCGTTACCCGTGAGAATCATGGTCATCCATTCGCGTACTCCCTGGCGCGGCCGGCGCGGAGGCCGGGAGGGGCCGGCGCCCGCGCGGCGGGCAGGAGGGGGCAAGACGGCGTGGGGGGCGAGCTGTGCGTGACGTGGACCCGTGCCCGGAGGAAGCCGACGTGTGCAGGTGTTCTGCGTCCGGAGGTGTCCCACGTCCGTGGAGGAACTGGTGGACCCGGGTGGCGGGTTAGCCCCACCCGGTGTCGTCGCCGGTCGGGCCGGCCGCGGCGTCGGTGCCGCGCGGGCGGATCGACGCCCTCTGCACAGCGCATAACTTCTGCGACGCGTGATTCACAGTGCACCCCCGGTTTTCTGACTGTTCACTGGCCGGCCCGGAATCTGTGCATGTGCCGGGCGGGCAGGCCCGGATCACAATGCCATTTCGGGCATGTGCATGCGGCCGGGGCGAGGTGCATCTTGCTGCCATGCAGCAAGATGCACGGAGGGGCAAACATGCTTCAAAGGTGCGTAACGGCAATACAGTTACGGTAAGTGACAAGCGCGACGTCGATTACCGGCCGGTTCGGGCCGGAGCCCGGAGCGCTCCACCGCCCCGGCAACGGCGTCACCCTCGCCCCTCGGGCCCGCCCGCACGTCGCGACGGCCCACCCGCCCGCTGACGGCGCTCGCGCCGCGCGCCGCCGCGTTGCCCCATTGCCTCTTGCGAGAGGCAATGGCCAACCCGTTCGGCGGGCGGCCGCACCGAGAAGAGAGACGGTGCTACTCGGGTAGAGCGGTGAGCCGTGACAGGGGAACTCCATGCATCGCACAGACGACGGACCGAAGACGTCCATGACGGGGCGTCAGAACGAGTTGCGCCGGCTCGGCGCGGCCCTGGACGACGGCGCGCACGGCGGGACCGTCCGCGCCCTGGTCACCGGCGAACCGGGCATCGGCCGGACCACCCTGCTCCAGGCGTGCGCGGCCGCGGCCCGCGCCCGGGGCTGGATCACCGTCGAGGTGCGGTGCCCGCCGCACGAACACCTGCCGCCGTTCGGCCTCGCCCGGCACCTCGCGGGCCGACTGGCCGCGTTGCTGCCGCCGGAGCACCCCCGCCGCACCGCGCTCGACGCCGTCGCGCACCCGCCGGCCGGCCGCACCGGACCGGCCGACCCGACGCCGGTGGAGGCGGACGTGGTGCTGGGCCACGTCAGGGCGGCCCTCACCGTGCTGACCGCCGGCGCACCCGTGCTCCTCGGCCTCGACGACGCCCACCGGGCCGACGCCGCCTCGCTGGACTTCCTGCACCGGGCCCTGCTCGCCCCACCGCTCGCCCGCGTCGTCCTGGTCGCCTCCGCCCGGGACGGCGAGAACCGCAGCGGCGGCGGCCCCGGCACGCTGCCCGAACTCCTCGCCGGCGCACGGCAACTGCCGCTCACCGGGCTGGCCCCGTCCCAGTCCGCGGCGTTGCTCCGCAGGGTCGCCCGCCGGGCACCGGCCCCGGACGTCGCCGCGGAGTGCCACCGCGCCTGTGCCGGCAACCCCGCCCTCCTCACCGAAGTCGCCCGGGTGCTGCGCGATCGGCCGGCGGATCGCGCCGGTGCGCCGCTGGCCGCCGCGCTGCGGCCCGCGGCCGTCGCGGAACTGATCGGCACCCGGCTGGCCGGGCTCGATCCGAACGCCGGCAAGGTCGCCCTGGCCATCGCCGTCGCGGAGACCCACTCCGCAGCCGAGCCCCTGCTCGTCTCCCACCTCAGCGGGCTGACCCTGGCCGAAACCCTGGCCGCGGTCGACCTGTTGGTGTGCATGCACCTGGTCGCCGACGACGACACGCTGTACCTGCGCCACCGCGTCGTGCGCGAGGCGCTGCTGGGCCGGATGACGCTGATGGCCCGCAACGCCGCCCACCTCGCGGCCGCCGCCCACCTGCACGGCAAGCAGGCGCCCGCCGACCGGATCGCCGACCACCTCGCGGCGTCGACGGTGACCCTGGACGAGCCGTGGGCCGCCCCCGTGCTGCTGCGGGCCGGGCAGAAGGCCCTCGCGGCCCGGGAACCGCAACGGGCCCGGCGCTATCTGGCGCACGCCGTACGCGCGGCGTCGGGCGCGGGCCGCCGGACCGCGGTGCTGGAGCTCATCGACGCCGAGATCGGCATCGACCTGCAAGCGGGGCTGCGGGAGGCGGTCCGGACCCTGGAGGAGACCACCGAGGACGCCCTCCGGCTCCCGCTGCTGGCCAGGATCAGCACCGCGCGCTACCTCGGAACCGACCCCGACGCGACCGCCCGGACGACGCCCGTCCCGGACTACGCCCGGCCCGACTGGCATCCCGTGCACGCCCTGCTCGACGGCCTGGCCGCCTACCCGCTGCCGGACACCGCCCGACGCACCGGGGAGCGCCTCGCGCCCGAGGAGCCCGGGCCGGGGTGCCCCGAGACCGGCGGGGCCGACTGCTGCGGCGCGGACCGGGCGGCCGCCGACGCCGTCGTGCGCGCCCTGCGCAGCCACCTGACGTGTCGGCCGGCCGACGCGGTGCACGGCGCGCGGGAGGCGTTGCGGGCGGAGGGCGGACTGTGCCTGCACCCGGTGCTCCGGCTGATGGCGCTGATGATCCTCGCCTGGAACGGCCGCGACGCCGACGTGACGTCCCACCTGAGGCTCCACCACGACTGCGGGCACTGCCACGCGCACCCGCTGCACCGGGCCCTGCTGCTGCCGGTCACCGCCCACCTGGCCCTGCTGCGCGGCCGGCTGCGCACCGCGCACGACCGGCTCGGCGCATCCCTCGACGCCCTGACGCACTACGGGGCCCGGCCCCAACACCCGTTGCTGATCTGGCTCGTGGGGATGCTGGCCGAGGTCCGCCTGTCCATGGGGCGCGGCCCCGAGGCCCGCGCGCTGCTGCACGAACACGGCTGCCTGGACGGCCCGACACCGGACCGACTGCACCGCGAGGTGTGGCTGACCCGGGCGAGGCTGCGGGCCGACGGCGGTGACCTGGCGGGCGCGGCGGCGGACCTGGCCGAGCGCGCCGACGCCCCGCCCGGCCCCACCGGCGGCGTGCACGCCTACGTCCACACCGTCGATCTGCTGACGCAGGTGGGCCGGCACGTGCAGGCCCGGGAGACCGCCCGGACGCTGCTGCGGGTCGCCGAGGCCATGGGCACGCCGCGGGAACGCGGCATCGCCCTGCGGGTGCTCGGCGCACTGGGCGGCGCCCCCGAGGGCGAGGACCTGCTGCGCGAGGCGATGCGCCTGCTGGCCGCGGCGGAGGCCGACTTCGACCTCGCGCACGCCGCCGCCGACCTGGCCCTGCTGCTGTTCGACGACGGGCGCTACGAGGAGGCGACGGCGGAGCTGAGCACGGCGCTGGAGCTGGCGGACCGCTGCGGCGCCCGACCGCTCGCGCTGCGGGTGCGGCAGCGGCTCGCCGCCGCGGAGGGGCGCTCCGCCGACCGCTCGCCACTGGGCGGCGTGCTGAAGCTGACCAAGCGGGAGAAGCAGATCCTCATCGACGCCGTGCGCGGCTCGACCAACGAACGGATCGCGACGACCCTGCACATCACCCGCCGCACGGTCGAACTCCACCTGTCCAGTGCCTACCGCAAGCTCGACATCACCGGCCGCAAGGACTTCCCGCACCTGTTCCGGACCGCGGGGCTGTGGCCGCTGCTGGTCGATTCCGCCGCCACCTGACCGGCGCGCGGGACCCACCCCTCGGTACCGGGGCGCCCGCGCTACGGCACCGGCCGTGATGTTCCGCGGCCCGGCCGGGCGCCACGATGGCCCCGGGCGCCGGGCCGTCCCGCGTCCCGGTCGTTCGGTTTCCCTTCCCACTCCGGAGGTTTGTGATGGACGAAGACGACAGCCGCACCGACCCGTTCACCGCCGTGGTGGTGCTGTCCGGAGGTCTGGACTCCACGACGCTGATGGCGCACTACGCCGCCCTCCAGTACCGGCTGATCGCCGTCACCGTCGACTACGGGCAGCGCCACCACCGCGAGATCGACGCGGCCCGGGCGGTGGCGGCCCACTTCGGCGCCGAGCACCACGTGGTCGACCTGCGCGGTTACGGGGCGCTGCTGCGCGGCTCCGCACTGACCGACGACCGGGTCAGCGTCCCCGACGGGCACTACGCGGAACAGTCCATGCGGGCCACCGTCGTGCCCAACCGCAACGCGGTGCTGGCGAACGTCGCGGTGTCGATCGGGGTGGCGCACCGCGCGTCGGTGGTGGCGCTGGGCATGCACGCCGGCGACCACTTCATCTACCCGGACTGCCGGCCGGAGTTCGTCGCCGCGCTGCGCGAACTGGTCGCGACGGCCAACGAGGGCTTCGCGGTCCCGCAGGTCGAGGCACCGTTCCTCTCCTGGGCCAAGACCGACATCGCCACGCACGGCGTCCGGCTGGGCGCCCCGCTGGAACTCAGCTGGTCCTGCTACAAGGGCGGGGACCGGCACTGCGGGACGTGCGGGACCTGCTACGAGCGGCGGGAGGCGTTCCGCAACGCCGGGTTGGCCGACCCGACCGGCTACCTCGACGACGTGACGGCGTACCCGGCGCCCTGACGCCCCGGGCGCGCCCGGCCCCGCCCACGGGCCGAGCACCGCGACGGGCCGGACTCCGCACGGAGTCCGGCCCGTCGGCACGCCCTCGGCGGGCGGCGGGGGCTCACCCCACCGGTTCCGCCTGGAGGATCAGGCGGCCCAGGTCCGCGGCCGACGGGAGCAGGACGTCCGGCCCCTCCGGCGTGCCCTCGGCCGGCAGTCCGCCGCCGTTGCCGGTGCGCACCCCGACCACGACGGCCCCCAACCGGCGGCCCAACGCGATGTCCGACGGGGTGTCGCCGACGACGTAGAGCCGGTGGTCGGGCGCGTGGCCGAGCCCGTCCAACGCCCGCCGCGCCAACGCGGTCTTGCAGTCGGCGTCGGAGACCGGGCCGTCCCCCGCGTCCAGGTCGTCCCGGGTCAGGATCGGCCCGAAGCACGGACGGACCGCGTAGCGCTCCAGCAGGGCCACGGTGGCCTCGGTGCCGACCCAGGAGCTGACCAGCGCGAGTCGCACCCCGGCCCCGGACAGCGCCGACAGCATCGGCACCACCCCGGGGTAGAGCGTGCCGTGCGCCATGTACCGGTGGGCCACCTCGTCGACCCGGTCCCGCACCCGCACCGACCCGATGTGCAGCGCCCCGCTGGTGATCGAGGACCAGTAGCCGAAGCCGAGGATCTCCTCGCGGGGTGGCGGAATCACCCCCTCCTGCCGGTGGAGGTCCAGGACGAAGCGGTGGAACATCTCATAGAAGTCCAACAGGGTGCCGTCCCGGTCCAGCACGACCGTCGTCCGCCCTGTCCGACCCATTTCCTCAACCATGTCGCTCACACCCGCAACGGTACGGCGAGTTCGTTGTCCCCGGGCGGTGCTTCCCACGGGAAGACCGTCCAGTCGTCCACCTCGACCGCCTGGAAGTCGGCCCGTCGGGCGGCGCCCAGGTTGCGCACCACCGCGACCGTGCGGACCTCCGCGGCGCCGAGCTCCTCCACGGTGCGCTTGGCCAGGGCCATGGTGCCGCCGTCGCCCATGATGTCGTCGACCAGCAGCACCCGCGCGCCGCCGAACTCCCGTTCCGGGACGACGTACTTGAGGACCGCCGCCCCCCGCTCGCTGTACCGGGAGTTGGAGGTGTTGCGGGGGATGCCCAGGATGCGGAAGTCCTCGATCGCCAGCAGGTTCGCCAGGGCGATGGCCGGCGGCAGCCCGCCGCGGGCGATGCCCGCCACCACGGTCGGGGCGAAGCCGCTGGCCCGGACGTCGTCCGCCAGTCCGGCCAGCATCCGGCCCATCGCCTCCCAACTGATCGTCAACAGCCGGTCCCGCCGCCACATCGGTGTGCCGCTCATCGGTCGCCTCCCTGGCCGCTCGCCACGTTGCGGGCCGTGCCGGCGGGCCGGCCGTTCCACCGGTCCACCACGTCGGCGGTGCCCGGACCGGTCCCGAGCAGGTCGACCGGCCGGCCCAGGCCCTCCTCGACCCGGGCCACGAACGCCGCCGCCGCCTCGGGCAACTCCCCGGTGCGCACCGCGCGGCAGGACGCGTCCACGTGGTCCAGGAAGGTCAGCGCGATCCGGGTGGGCCGGTTGACGCGCACCGCCTCGCGTGCCTGGTCCAGGTCGAACGTGCCGGCCCGGCGCCGCCGCCCGGTCACCGTGCCGTACTCGACGATGCCCAGCCGCTCGGCCTCCGCCTCGGTCATCTCGGTGCGGAACGGCCCCGCGCCCACCCGGGTGGGGTAGGCCCGGAAGACCAGCACCACCTCGTCGATCGCGGTGGGGCCCAGTCCGGCGTCCGCCGCCGCGGTGCTCGCCGTGCTGTCCTTGCCGACGGTGTAGGGATAGGTGCCGTACAGCACCGACAGGCCGAAGCCGTTGGTGCCTTCGACGTGCACCCGGTCCCCGGCGTCGACCGCGTCGTTCACCACCCGCACGGTGTCCGTGAGGTAGGGGGCGAGTTCCGGGACGTCCTCGGCGCGGCGCGCCGCACGCATGGCGCGGGCGGCCAGGGCCGGGCCGTGGCCGCTGCCGGTGCTGCGCACCCGTTCGGTCAGCCCCGCGTCGGCCGCCTCCGCGGCGACGTGCTCGGGGTCGATGACGGTGGCGCGGAAGTCCACGCCGACCCGGGACTCGGCGGAGAACTCCGCGATCTCCCGCAACAGGACCTCCGGGCGGATCAACACGCCGGCGCCCAGCAGGAGGCGGGTGGCCGGGCGGATCACCGCACTGGGCAACTGGCGCAGTTTCATGGTGCGTCCGGCGTGCACCACGGTGTGGCCGGCGCCGGGCCCCAGTCCGGCACGCACCGCCACCGCGGGCTCGTCCCGGATCGCCAGATAGCTGGAGATCTTCCCCTTGGCCTCGTCGCCCCACTGGCCACCGACGATCACCGTGCCGGGCATGTCCGAGCTCCTTCCGTCGTCTTTGCGAGCGCTTCCTCGGCCCGGCGCAAGGTCTCCTGCGCCAGGGTGTCGCAGAAGCCGGTGTCCGCGGCCGCCTCGGCCAGGGCCGCGAGGTCCGGTGCGGGCAGCACCGCGGTCACCGACGCGTCGTCCGCCAGCACCGCCACCAGGTCGCGGTCGTCCCGGGCGGCGAGCGCGCTGGCCCGTTGCAGGGCCCGGTAGGCGTCGAGCCGGTCCGTCCCGCGGTCGACCATGGCCAGCAGCACCGCCTCGCTGAGGTGACTGTGGCGCGACCGGTCGAGGTTCTCCCGCATCCGCTCGGGGAAGACCCTCAGGTCGTCCACCACGGCGGTGGTGGTGAGGAGCATCTCGTCGAGCAGCACGCACGCCTGCGGCAGGGTGAAGCGTTCGTTGGCGGAGTTGGCCAGGTCCCGTTCGTGCCAGGTCACCACGTTCTCCAACGCGGGGCCGACCAGCGACCGCAGCAGCCGGGCCAGGCTGCAGATGCGTTCGCTGCGCACCGGGTTGCGCTTGTGCGGCATGGCGGAGCTGCCGATCTGGTCCCCTTCGGCGAAGGACTCGGCGAGTTCGCCGATCTCCGTCCGCTGGAGGTTGCGGATCTCGGTCGCGAGGTTCTCCAGGCAGGCCGCGGTCAGCGCGGCCCAGGAGACGAACTCCGCGATCCGGTCCCGCGCCACCGCCTGGGCGCAGATCTGCGGCTCCGGCAGGCCCAGCCGGGCCAACACCGCCCGCTGCACCGCCATGCCCTGCGGTCCCAGTCCGCCCAGCGAACCGACCGCGCCGGCGACCTTGCCCCGCACGGCGCGCTCGCGCAGCTCCGCCAGCCGCGCCAGGCAGCGGGTCAACTGGTCGAGGAACACCGCGAGTTTGAACCCCAGGGTGACGGGCTGGGCGTGCTGGCCGTGGGTCCGGCCGATCATCACCCGCCCGCCCTCCTCGGCGATCTGCCGGCACAGCGCGGCCATCAGGACGCCGAGCCGTTCGCCCAGGAGGCCGATCGCCGCGTCCAGTTGGATCGCCAGCGCGGTGTCGATGACGTCGCTGCTGGTCACCCCGTGGTGCACGTAGCGGCCGTGGGGCGCGCAGGTCTCGGCGAACTGCTGGACGACGGCGTAGAGCTCGTGCCGGCTCACCGTCTCGATCTCGGCGATCCGCGCCAGGTCGCACCGGTGGTCGCGGGCCCGGGCGGCAATCGCCCCGGCGGCCTCGGACGGGATCACCCCCAACTGGCCCTGCTCCGCGGCCAACGCCCCCTCCACCCGTACGAAGAGCTGGTAGCGGTTGCGGTCACTGACCAGCAGACGCATCTCCGGGCTGCCGTAGCGGCCGTCCTCCCAAGGGTTCGTCATCCGGTGGCCTCCCGGGCGTAGTCCAGGGCCACCTGCTGGGTCCGCTCCAGGGCGTGCGGGCGGCTCTCCGACAGTCCGGCCGGCGTGACCCGGATGAACTCGGCCTGCGCGCGCAGTTCGGCCAGGGTGTGCGCCCCGGAGTAGCTCATGCCCGACCGCAGTCCGCCGACGAACGGCCGCAGGGTGGCGGCCAGCGGCCCGGTGTGGGCGAAGGTGGCCTCGACGCCCTCGGGGGTGTACGCGTCCAGCTCCTCGCGGCTGACCTCTTCGCCGCGGGCCCGCTTCAGGGTCAGCTGCATGCCGAACGTGACGAAGCCGGTGCTGACCTTCACGGGGACGCCGTCGCGTTCCACCAGGCGGGCCGCGCTCTCGTCGGCGCCGGCCAGGGCGCTGCCCAGCATCACCGCGTGGCCGCCGGCGGCCAGCGCCTTGACGACGTCGCCCGGCGCCTTGATCCCGCCGTCCGCGATCACCGGGACGCCGGAACCGGCCGCCTCCTCGGCGCAGTCGAGGACCGCGGTCAGCTGCGGCACCCCGCTGCCCGCGACGAGCCGGGTGGTGCAGATGCCGCCGGGGCCGATGCCCACCTTCACGGCGTGGGCGCCGGCCTCGATCAGGTCCCTCGTGCCGGCGGCGGTGGCGACGTTCCCGGCGATCAGCGGCGTGTCGGGGAAACGGGCCCGCAGCTTCTCGACGGAGGCCAGGACGTAGTCCGCGTGGCCGTGCGCGACGTCGGTGACCAGGACGTCCGCTCCCGCCTCGACGAGCCGGGCGGCCCGCTCCAGATAGTCGTCGGTCACCCCCACGGCCGCCCCGGCGCGCAGCCGGCCCTGCGCGTCGACGGTGGCCCGCTCCGTGCCCTCGGGCACCGGCGTCGCCTTGACCGCGGCCACCTCCGCGGCCTGGTCCTCGGCGGTCTGCATGCGGTGGACGATCCCGAGCCCGCCGGCCACCGCCATGGCGACGGCCATCTGCCGGCCGGTGCACCAGGGGGTGTTGGCGGAGAGGACCGGCACCCGCAGGGTGATCCCGGCCAGCTCGGTGCTGGTGTCGGTCGCCGAGCGGCTCACCACCGAGGTGCGGCGGGGCACCAGCAGGACGTCGTCCAGGCTGAGCCCGGTGCGTATGTCGCGAACTGCCACGTGCGTACTCCTGTCGATCGTGGACGGGGGGCGGGTCACCTGCGCGACGGGAACACCGTCGCCACGAGCTCCTGACGGGCCGGCCCGTACTCCTCGAAGACCCCGGAGTAGGCCGTGGACGTCATGACCGCCGGGGTACGGATGCCGCGCATGCTCATGCACAGGTGCTCGCCGGTGGCGATGACCGCGACGTCGACCGAACCGGTCACCTTGGTGACCTCCTCCGCGATGTCGCGGACCAGGCGCTCCTGCACCTGGAGCCGGTGCGCGTGGCGATGGGCGATCCGGGCGAACTTCGACAGTCCGAGCACGTCGCCCTTGGGCCGGTAGGCGATGGTCAGGGAGCAGGAGAAGGGCAGCAGGTGGTGCTCGCACAGCGACCACACGTTGATGTCCGAGACCATGACCAGTTGTCCCTCCGTCTGGAGGGGGAACAGCGTGTCGACCGCCCCCGCGTCGTAGCGGGAGAACTCCCGCCACCAGCGGGCGAAGCGGGCCGGCGTCTCCTTGAGCCCGTCGCGTTCCGGGTCCTCGCCGATCTCGATCAGCAGCTTGCGCGCGACATCCTCCAGCGGGTCCGGGACCTGCGGCCCGGAGTCGTCGAGGACGTCCAGTTCGGGGGCTCCGCTCACTGTGCTCACACGCCTCTCCTGTCGCCCCAGACGGCAACATGCAATCGAGTGGTCAGGTTCCAGCCGCGTGCCACGACGTCGTCCCCCAGCGCGGACAGGTGTTGGCCGACCTCGGCGGGTACCTGCCCCTCGGGCATGATCCACACCGGGCGGGTCCCGTACCGGTCGACGAGCTGCGCCACTTCGTCGAGGTCGCTCGTGGTGCGGCAGACGAATTTGAAGGCGGTCCCCGGGACGGCCGCGAACGCCCGCAACGCGTCCGGCACGATCCGCCGCGCCTGCGGATCGCCCGAGTGCGACAGCTTGGGCGAGACGTTGAACCGCACGCCGAGTGCCACCAGGTCGTCCTGCGGCACCACGGTGCCGTTCGTCTCGATCTCGACCTTGCGGCCGGCCTCCGTCAGCGCGCGCAGCAGCGGCAGCAACCGGCGCTGCTGGCTGAGGGGTTCGCCCCCGGAGACCACGATCAGCGGGACCTCGTAGGCGAGCAGCGCGCGCAGCACGTCGGTCCACGGCATCGGCCGCAGTTCCCGCTTGGGGTCGTAGGCGACCCCGGAGTCGCCCACTCCGGTCCAGTCCCAGGTGTACGGGGTGTCGCACCAGCGGCAGGACAGGTTGCAGCCGCCCAACCGCACGAAGGCGCACCGCTGCCCGGCCGAGGGGCCCTCTCCCTGCACGGCCCTCAAGTGGGGCCGAAGATCTCGTTGACGACGAGCTTCGGTTCCACCGCGGCACCACCTCCTCGGCGCTGCGACGGTGCGTCGGGCACCTGCGTCACGGCCGGTACTCCGCCCACGTCTTGGCGGTCTCGGAGACCCGCACCGCGCTCAACTGCGGGTAGTGCGGCAGCCACCACTCGTACAGCCACTGCGCGAGGTGCTCGGCCGAGGGGTTGCGGTCCAGCACGTCGTTGAGGTGACGGTGGTCCACCTCGGCGTCCAACCACCGGCTGAACTGCTTGAGGTCGCCGTAGTCGCGTACGAAGCCCGCCTTGTCCAGGCCGTCGGCCGGGGCCGCGAGCTCCAGTTCGACGACGTAGTTGTGCCCGTGCATCCGGCCGCACGGGTGCCCTTCGGGCAGCTCGGCGAGCCGGTGACTGGCCGAGAAGTGGAACTCTTTGGTGATCCGAAAAGCCATGCAGACCCTCCTGCTGGGATAGCACCGCTCGCCGCGCCGGGTCGCACCCGACGTCCGGCGAAGTGCACCGCCCCATGGTCCGTTCGGCGCTCCGCGGGCACATCACGGCCACGACCGTGACCGGGGTCCGGGCCTACCGAGAGTCGGTGCGGGCGGCACCGAACCGGCGTCCTGCGCGGTGTCCCGGCGGCCGGCGCGGCGCAGGAGGCCCAGGCACGGCCCGTCGCCCGTTGTCCGCGGGAAGGGACACCGGGCAACCCCTGTCGGGCGCGGGCGGCAGGACCGACACTCGGGAGGCGTTCAGTAGCTCATGACCCGCTCGGCGTCGTGACCCGCACGGGCGAAGCGCGCCACGTCCCGCCCGTCGAGTTCCCGCGCGAATCCCCGCACGGTCTTCTCGAAGCGGTACTCATCGGAGGAGAGGCACTGCAACAGATGGATGTCGGCCAAGGATTCGAGCATTTTCCGTGCCCCCATCACCTCGACGCCCAGCAACCGCGCCGCCGCGGAAACGGTGACCGTGTCGCGCACCTCGGCCGCGAGCACCCGGAATGCCCTGGCGACCGCCGGCGGTAAATACCGGTACGACCAGGAGAGCGCGGTGTACATGTTGCTGACGTCGTCGCCCGTGCTGTAGAGGTAAGTGAGCAACGCATCCGATCCGCACCGCTCGCAAATGTCCATGCCGCCGACCGTCTCCCGGCGTTCCGCCGCGATCCGCACGGTCAGCGGCAGGTATTGGCAGGCGCACGGACTCGCGCCTTTCGGCGGTCGGGACGCGACCCCGAGACGGGACAACAGTGCGTCGCACTCGCTCGCGGTCAACGGCGGCACGGTGATGCGGTGGGATCCGTCCCGGGTGACGAGTCCGGTCAGTCGACTGCGACTGGTGATCACCGTCATACAGCGGGGCGAAGCCGGTAAGAGGGGGCGCACCTGTTCCGCAGTGGCGGCGTTGTCGAGGACGATCAGCAGCCGTCGTCCGGTGAGCAGGCTGCGATAGCTGGCGGCCAAGTGGTGGATTTCACCGGAGAATTCGACCGGTTCGGCGCCCAGTGCCGTCATGAAGTTCCGGAGCACCTGACGGGTGCTGACCGGGCGGCCGCCGGGGCCGAATCCTTGGAGGTCGGCGAAGAGCACGCCGTCCGGGAAGTGGCTCCGCACGCCGTGCCCCCAGTGCACGACGGTGGCCGTCTTCCCCACGCCCGCGGCCCCTTCGACCACCGTGACCACGGCCTGCCCGTCATTCTGCCGGTGCACCTCGGAGAGCAGGGCGTCGAGTTCGTCGAGCGCGCCCTCCCGGCCGGTGAAGTCGGAAATGCTCCGCGGCAGTTGAATGGGGCAGCTGCGCCCGCTCTGGCGCCGCGGAGCCCGCACCAGCAGCGCGAGCAGACTTCCCTTTGCGTCCAGGGCGTCGTCGCACAGCCGCACCAGCCCTTCGGCCGGTTGCTTCTTTCCCGTTTCCACGCGGCTCAGGTGACTCCTGCTATAATTCACCAGCCGGGACAGGTCGCCGAGAGAAAGTCCCCGCTCCTCGCGCAAGAGCCGCAACGACGAGCCGAACGAGGCATTCGAAAAAACTACTCGCTTCGTCATTCGCTTTTCTCCATGTTGCCGTGCGCCATGCGGCAACTTGGCTTTCCAGCAAACGGGTTCGCCAACTCCTGCGTGCGACACGCAGCACAATCCCCCGGTACCCGATCAGCTTTGCAAAGCCCAAGCTTCCAGCAAGGATCAGCCGTGCGAAACCAGTTCAGGCAAGAGAACCGTCAAGGAACTGCGGATATCTGGCTCATGTGTCCCCTCTGCATGCCACACTCTCCGACCAGCCCCCGCACCGACCATCAGGGCGTTGCGCACTCCTGAATAACTCTCTGCGCCGCCCATGGCCATGTCATATTCACATTTGATCACAACCGTGTACAGAGGAACACGGCTCGATCGGCGATTGTCCGGAACCAGCGGTTGGCCCGCATCGGGCATCGCTCGCCCCATTCGGTCACGTCACCGGGACGACTCGACGCCCCCTCGCACGCCACCGCCCCCCTCACCGACGTGGCATCTCAACCCGCATTGCGGTCGGCGATTTCGTTGCGGAGCCTTACCCGCGGGAACGGAAGTTGACTTCTTTTCAACTCGTTCACCACAACCGTTTTGCTGCGATGTGACACGGTTTGACACCGGGGAAAATCGGCCAAAGCGTATACCTGCGACAGGCTCGACGTGCCCGCGAACCGCTCGGCCGGGCGAACTCCCCCACGGCCCCGGCCATTTCCCGCCCCGGCCGGCCGGGCGACGGAATTCCGCACTCCGGTAGTACGTATAACTCCCGCGAGATGTCTAGCATGTTGGGTGTGAGCCGGTCCAGTGGCTCCGGTCGTATCGGAAAGGATCGTCCCCGTGGCCGACAAGGCACGCCCGACTTCACGCGACGTGGCCCGGGAGGCGGGCGTCTCCCAGGCGACGGTCTCGCTGGTGTGCGGCGGGAAGTGGCACGGACGGGTCTCGGAGCGGATCGCCACCGCGGTCCGCGAGGCCGCGGACGCACTGGGATACCGGCCCAACCTCGCGGCCCGGAACCTGCGCACCGGACGGACCAAGACCGTCATGCTGATCGTGCCGGCCCTCACCAACCAGTACTACGCCCGCCTGTACACCGGTGCCGCGCGGGTGGCGGCCCAGCACGGATTCGGCGTGGTGCTGTACCCCTCCCCCGCGGACGGCGGTCCCGCCCGCAACCCGTTCGGGTCCGCACCGGCCAGCCTCGACGGCGTGCTCGCGTCGTCGATGGCGGCCGACGTGCTCGCCGACTTCGACGACGGCGGGCGTCCGCTGGTGATGCTGGACAGCGACCCCGCCAACTCCCGGGCCGCCACCACCGTCAACCTCGACGTGGCGGACGGCATGCGCCAGGTCGCGGAGCACCTGTTGGCCCTGGGCCACCGGCGGATCGCCCACCTCGCCGCCGGGGTGGAGTCCTGGACGTTCGCCGTCCGCTCCCGGGCGCTGGCGGCGGCGCTGGAGGGCACCGGCGCGGAACTGCGCACCGTGCGCGCGGCCCTCACCATGGACGCCGGACGGCACGCCGCGGAGACCGTGCTGCGGGCCCCCGGGCGCCGCCCCACGGCGCTGCTGTGCGACTTCGACGTCCTCGCGGTCGGCGCCCTCAAGGCCGCCCGCCGGCTCGGGCTCCGCGTGCCGGCGGACCTGTCGATCACCGGCTTCGACGACCTCACCCTCGCCTCGGCGGTGGAACCGGAACTGACCACGGTCCGCCTGCCCGCCGAGGAGGCCGGCCGGCGGGGCATGACCGCCCTGGTCTCCGTACTGGCCGACGAACGTCCCGTCCGCCCGGCCGATGTCCCGGTCTCCCTGGTGGTGCGCGGCTCCACCGCACCACCGGCCTGAGGCCCCGCCGCCGGGACGAGAGGAGCGGGCACGAGCCGCGCCGGCGCGGTGGCGGCGGGCGGGGGCGGCTCAGGCGCCGGTGGCGGACTCCGCGAGGCGCACGAGGAGTTCGGTGCAGCGGCGGGCCAGCCGGCGGACGTCGTCCTCGGCGTTGCGTCGGAGGCTGAACTTCCAGTGCAGGTCGAGTCGTTGGTCCGCGACGTCGATCCGGATCTCCAGGGGGTAGGGC
>LIQL01000314.1 GCA_001418405.1 Streptomyces diastatochromogenes
CCGGTACCTGGTGCGGCGGGCAGGGCGCCCGGATGGCGCGCGAGGCGGTGTCCGCCGCACCAGGTACCGGCGGCCAGGGCGGCCCGGCGGCGGAGCCCGCGTACGCGCCCGAGCCCCCGATGTCCATCGAGTACGACATGCCGGCGGAGGACGACCCGGACCTCGTCGACTCCGCGCTGAGCGGACACGAGTTGATCGTGCGCGAGCTGGGCGCGACCGTCCTGGACGAGTTCGACAACAACTGAGCGTGCGGTGGCGGACGCGCGGTGGTGTCCGCGCGGACCGGCGGCGGACGCCGGGTCGGTGGCGGAACGTCACGGCGCGGACGCGGTGCGCGCCCGCGCGGGCGCCAGGGCGCTCGCCGGCCCGTCCCAGGGGCGTACGGCGCACATCAGTGCTCCTCCCTGCGGCGTAGGGCGCCGGGCGCGGGAAACACGTAGGCTCGGGCTACCGCACCAAACGTTGTCGTACGGCAGGAGTCATGTCGTGATCCCCGGTGGTCAGCCCAATATGCAGCAGCTGCTCCAGCAGGCCCAGAAGATGCAGCAGGATCTCGCGGCCGCCCAGCAGGAACTGGCGGAGACGCCCGTGGAGGGTTCCGCGGGGGGTGGCCTGGTCAAGGCGACCGTGACGGGTTCCGGTGAGCTCAAGGGGCTGGTGATCGACCCGAAGGCGATCGACACCGACTCCGCGGAGGAGACCGCCGAGACCCTCGCCGACCTCGTCCTCGCCGCGGTCCGCGACGCCAACGCCACGGCGCAGAAGCTCCAGCAGCAGAAGCTCGGCCCGCTCGCCCAGGCGCTGGGCGGCGCAGGCGGTGGCATCCCCGGCCTCCCCTTCTGAGGAGTAGCCAACTAGCGTACGTAGCCAACTAACGTGCGCAGCACGGCAGAAGAGAGAGAAGACGTTCCGTGTACGAAGGCGTGGTTCAGGACCTGATCGACGAGTTGGGCAGGCTGCCCGGCGTCGGTCCCAAGAGCGCGCAGCGGATCGCCTTCCACATCCTTCAGGCCGAGCCGACCGATGTCCGCCGGCTCGCGAACGCACTGATGGAGGTCAAGGCCAAGGTCCGGTTCTGCAGCGTGTGCGGCAACGTCGCACAGGAGGAGCAGTGCCGGGTCTGCCTGGACCCGCGGCGCGATCCGGCGGTCATCTGCGTCGTGGAGGAGCCCAAGGACGTCGTGGCGATCGAGCGGACGAGGGAGTTCCGCGGCCGCTACCACGTCCTCGGTGGAGCGATCAGTCCGATCGAGGGCGTCGGCCCCGACGACCTGCGGATACGGGAACTCCTGGCCAGGCTCGCGGACGGCACGGTCACCGAGCTGATCCTGGCCACCGACCCGAATCTGGAGGGCGAGGCGACGGCCACGTACCTGGCCCGCATGATCAAGCCGATGGGCCTCAGAGTGACGCGACTGGCCAGTGGACTGCCGGTCGGAGGCGATCTGGAGTATGCCGACGAGGTCACGCTCGGGCGGGCCTTCGAAGGGAGGAGACTTCTCGATGTCTGACGCCACGCTGCACGACACGACACAGAACCCTGACGACTTCGCCGTTTCGATCTCCGACTCGATCGAGAGCTTCATCGTCGCGGTGACCGAGGTCGCCAAGGGCGACGAGCCGGACAGCGCGGTGCCCTTCCTCCTGCTGGAGATCTCCCAGCTGCTGCTCACCGGCGGCCGGCTGGGCGCCCACGAGGACATCGTCCCGGACGAGCGGTACGAACCGGACACCGGTCCGGAGCCGGACGTGGACGAGCTGCGCGAGCGGTTCGCGGTGCTGCTCGACCCGGTGGACGTGTACTCCGAGGTCTTCGACCCGTACGTGCCGCGCAGCGAGCCGGTGGCCTGCCGGATCTCCGACGACCTCGCGGACGTCATCACCGACCTGCGGCACGGGCTGGCGCACTACCGGGCCGGCCGCGTCACCGAGGCCCTGTGGTGGTGGCAGTTCTCCTACCTCTCCAACTGGGGCCCGACCGCCTCGGCCGCCCTCCGGGCGCTGCAGTCGCTGGTCGCCCACGTCCGCCTCGACCAGCCGCTGGACGCCCTCGACGGCCTGGACACCGACAGCGGCGCCGACGGGGACGAGGAGCGGCTCGCCGAGGAGGCGGGCAAGGTCATGGCCGCCGAGATCGCCGGCCCGCTGGGGCTGCGCCGGGTCTGACGGCGCCCCGCGCCGCCGGGCGCCGGCGCGTCGCGGCGGTGTGACCTGGCTTACCTTTCCGTGTGCCCGGTGTGGAAGCGGGCAGGCACACGCCGAGCAGGTGCGACGGAGCACCGCGCTGGACCGGCGAGGGACACGGTGTTCACCGACCGCGTTCGACACGTTCACCGCACGTCTGCAAGGGCGAAGCCGTGGTGGGCAAGTTGATCGAAGCGTGGGTTTTGTGTCTCACGATGTGGTAGTAGCGGGGCGTATTCCGCCCGCTCGTTAGACTGAGCCGACCGCAGTACCCCCATTTCCGGGGGTCCGGGAGGGACCCCCTCCCGCAGAGACAGTTGCGAGGAGCGCACGTGGGCCTTGTCGTGCAGAAGTACGGCGGCTCATCCGTTGCGGATGCCGAGGGCATCAAGCGCGTTGCCAAGCGAATCGTCGAGGCCAAGAAGAACGGCAACCAGGTTGTCGTCGTGGTCTCGGCGATGGGCGACACGACGGACGAGCTGATCGATCTCGCGCAGGAAGTGTCCCCGATCCCGTCGGGACGCGAGTTCGACATGCTGCTGACCGCCGGAGAGCGGATCTCCATGGCCCTGTTGGCGATGGCGATCAAAAACCTCGGCCATGAGGCGCAGTCCTTCACCGGTAGCCAGGCCGGTGTGATCACTGACTCCGTGCACAACAAGGCACGGATCATCGACGTCACGCCGGGCCGCATCAAGGCGTCCCTCGACGAGGGCAACATCGCCATCGTCGCCGGATTCCAGGGCGTGTCCCAGGACAAGAAGGACATCACGACGCTCGGGCGCGGTGGTTCGGACACCACCGCGGTGGCGCTCGCCGCCGCCCTGAACGCCGATGTCTGCGAGATCTACACCGACGTCGACGGCGTCTTCACCGCCGACCCGCGGGTCGTGAAGAAGGCCCGGAAGATCGAGTGGATCTCCTTCGAGGACATGCTGGAGCTGGCCAGCTCCGGCTCCAAGGTGCTGCTGCACCGCTGCGTCGAGTACGCACGCCGTTACAACATCCCGATCCACGTCCGCTCCTCCTTCTCGGGGCTGCAGGGCACATGGGTCAGCAACGAACCGCAAGGGGACAGGCCGATGGAACAGGCGATCATCTCGGGCGTCGCACACGACACCTCCGAGGCGAAGGTCACGGTCGTCGGGGTCCCGGACAAGCCGGGCGAGGCCGCGCGGATCTTCCGTGCCATCGCCGACTCCGAGGTCAACATCGACATGGTCGTCCAGAACGTGTCGGCGGCCTCCACCGGTCTGACGGACATCTCCTTCACGCTGCCGAAGGCCGAGGGCCGCAAGGCCGTCGCCGCGCTGGAGAAGACCCGGGCCGCGGTCGGCTTCGACTCGCTCCGCTACGACGACCAGATCGCCAAGATCTCGCTGGTCGGCGCGGGCATGAAGACCAACCCCGGCGTCACCGCGACGTTCTTCGAGGCGCTGTCGAACGCGGGCGTGAACATCGAGCTCATCTCGACCTCCGAGATCCGCATCTCGGTCGTCACCCGCGCCGATGACGTCAACGAGGCCGTCCAGGCGGTGCACAGCGCCTTCGGCCTCGACAGTGAGACCGACGAAGCAGTCGTCTACGGCGGCACCGGGCGATGATTCCGGCCGAGGCAGGCCGCCCGTCCCTCGCCGATTCGGCGGGGGCGGGGGCCCGCCCGGCTGCCAAGCCGCACCTCGCGGTCGTCGGTGCCACCGGTGCCGTCGGCCGCGTCCTGCTGGGCATCCTCTCCGAGCGGGCCGACGTCTGGGGTGAGATCCGGCTGATCGCCTCACCCCGCTCGGCCGGCCGCAAGCTGACCGTGCGGGGCGAGGAGGTCGAGGTCGTCGCGGCGAGTGAGGACGCCTTCGACGGCGTCGACGTCGCGGTCTTCGACGTGCCGCCCGAGGTGGCCGCCCACTGGGCACCGGTCGCGGTGTCCAAGGGCGCGGTCGTGGTGGACAATTCGGGCGCGTTCCTGGGAGATCCGGACGTGCCGCTCGTCGTGCCCGAGGTCAACGGGTGCGCGGCGCGGATCCGTCCGCGCGGCATCATCGCCAACCCGCACTGCACCACCCTGTCGATGATCGTCGTCCTCGGCGCGCTGCACGCCGAGTACGGCCTCAGCGACGTGGTCGTCTCCTCGTACCAGGCCGCGTCGGCGGCCGGGCGGGCCGGCACCGACACCTTGCGGGCGCAGCTCTCGGCGGTGGCCGGCACCGAACTGGGCGCCGCACCGGGCGACGTGCGACGGGCGGTCGGCGACACCCTCGGGCCGTTCCAGGCACCGCTCGCCCTCAACGTCGTGCCGTGGGCCGGATCGCTCCAGGCGGACGGCTGGTCCTCGGAGGAGCTGGCGATCCGCGAGGAGTCCCGCAAGGTGCTGGGGCTGCCGGAACTGCCGGTCACCGCGACCTGTGTGCAGGTTCCGGTGCTCACCGGACACTCGATGGCCGTGCACGCGCGCTTCGAGAACGAGGTCACGGTCGCCGGCGCGCACGAGATCCTGGCGGCCGCACCCGGCGTCGTGCTCTGCGACGACCCGGCGGAGGGCGAGTACCCGACCCCGTCGGACGTGGCGGGGACCGATCCCACGTGGGTGGGGCGGGTGCGGCGGTCGTTGGACGATCCGCGGGCCCTGGAACTCTTCGTGTGCGGCGACAACCTGCGCAAGGGCGCGGCGTTGAACGCGGCGCAGATCGGGGAGTTGGTGGCGGGGGAGATGCGGGGATAGGGCC
>LIQL01000315.1:0-2025 GCA_001418405.1 Streptomyces diastatochromogenes
CGCCCGGCGGGGGATCCCCCGGCCGTCGCGGTCGCCCGGGATCCGGCACCGGCAGCGGCACCGGGCCCAGCACCTCGGCCCCCGCGGGGAGCTCGGCGGCCCCCAGCAGACCGGCCACGTCGTCGGACCGCCCCGCCACCGCAGCCATCCGCGACACCGGCGGGAACCCCAGCTCCGCCCGCTCCGCCAACTCGCGCACCGCATGGCCGACCGGGTCCCAGCGCACCAGCGCCTGGACCGGCCGCAACGTCGGCTCGGCGATCACCGCGACCGCGCCGCCCGCCGCCTGGCCACGGACCAGGGCGGCCGCCCCCAGCCAACGGCGCAGCGCCTCCTCCCCGGCCCGCAGGTCCGGCCGGCCCAGCAGCGCCCAGCCGTCCAGCAGCAGCGCGGCGGCATAGCCCTCGCCCTCGGCGACCGGTTCGGCGCCGGGCGTGCTCACCACCAGCGCCGGGGTGGCGGGCACCGACGCCAGGACGTGGTCGCGCCCCGACGTGCGCACCGGAACCGCCGGGAAGGCGCGGCCCAGCTCCTCCGCCGTCCGACGGGCCCCGACGATCTGCGCCCGCAGCCGGGATCCACCGCACTCCGCGCAGTGCCAGTCCGACTCCTCGCGGCCGCACCAGGCACAGGCCAACTCGCCCGCCGCGCGCGCCTCCAACGGACCGGCGCAGGCTCGGCAGCGGGCTGGTTCCCGGCACCGTTCGCAGGCCAGTCGGGGGGCGTAGCCGCGCCGGGGCACCTGCACCAGCACCGGGCCTCGGGTGAGCCCGTCCCGCACCAACTGCCAGGCCATGGAGGGCAGCCGGGCCACGCGCGCCGCGGCGTCCCGGGCCTCGTCGCCGTCGCCGATCGTGCGCACCAGGGGGGCGGCGGCCCGCACCCGTTCCCGGTCGGCGGCCAGCGGCCGGGCCCAGCCGGTCTCGACCAGTTGCGCCGCCTCGACCGTGCAGCTCAGCCCGCCGAGCAGGAATCCGGCCCGCTCGCCGACCGCGCGTTGCAGGAGCACTTCCCGGGCGTGCGGCTGGGGGGCGTGTGGATCGCTGTGGCTGCCGTCGCCGTCGTCCCAGAGCGCGACCAGCCCCAGCCCGGCCACCGGGGCGAACATCGCGGCGCGCGTCCCGATCACCGCGCGCACCGCGCCCCGGCTGACCGCCAACCAGCGCCGGTACCGCTCCTCGGGCCCGCACTCGGCCGTCAGCACCACGTGCCGGCCGGGTCCGACCAGGGCGCCGAGCGCCGCGTCCACCCGGGCCGCGGCCCGGCCGTCGGGCACCACCACCAGGGCCCCGCGCCCGCCGGCGAGCGCCGCGGCCGCCGCCCGCGCCAGTTCGTCCGGCCAGGTCGGTCCGGGCAGCGCCGTCCACACCGCCCGCGGCGCGTCCCCCCGCGCCAGTGCCGTCAGGAAACCGGGACCGGCTCCGTAGCGCTCCCAACTCCCGGGATCTGGTGGGGCGTTGGGGGGCAGTGGGTCGGGGGACGACTCGGCCTCGACCCGGGCTCGGCGCGGCGGCACCGCCAGCTGCACCACGTCCGCCAGCGATCCGGCGTAGCGGTCGGCGACCGCCCGGCACAGCGCCAGCAGCTCCGAACTCAGCACCGGTTCCGGCGAGAGCACCTGAGCGATCGGCGCCAACACCCCCCGGAACTCGCTCTGCGCCACCCGCTCCACGATGAAGCCGCTGACCAGCCGGCCGCCCTCGCGCCGACCGCCCTTCTCCCCCGCACCGAACCGCACCCGGACCCGCACCCCGGGCCGGGCCTCGGCGTCCATCGCGGCCGGCACCGCGTAGTCGAAGAACCGGTCGAGGTGGACCAGCCCCTTGTCGACGAGGACCCGCGCCACCGGAAGCTCCGGCGCCAGCGCGGCCCCCCGCCACGTGCGCGGCTTGGCCCGCTCCGCCTTCGTCTCCCGCACGGTCTCCCGGATCAGGGCCAGCTGCTCGCCCTGCTCCCCCGGATCCCGCCCGTTCTCCCTGCTCACAGCATCCAGTCTTAGCAGACGCCACCGACAGCGGCCGGCCC
>LIQL01000315.1:2034-20370 GCA_001418405.1 Streptomyces diastatochromogenes
GGCCCTCGGGGGAAAGCCCTGGCGGTGCGTCGCCTTCTTTACAGGCCCGCGGCCTTGCGGAGGGCGTCCACCCGGTCGGTGCGCTCCCAGGTGAAGTCCTCCAGCTCACGGCCGAAGTGGCCGTAGGCGGCGGTCTGGGAGTAGATCGGGCGGAGCAGGTCGAGGTCGCGGATGATCGCGGCCGGGCGGAGGTCGAAGACCTCGCCGATGGCCTGCTCGATCTTCTCGGTGTCGACCGCGTTGGTGCCGAAGGTCTCCACGAACAGACCGACCGGCTCGGCCTTGCCGATCGCGTAGGCGACCTGGACCTCGCAGCGCGAGGCGAGGCCGGCGGCGACGACGTTCTTCGCCACCCAGCGCATCGCGTACGCCGCGGAGCGGTCGACCTTGGACGGGTCCTTGCCGGAGAACGCACCACCACCGTGGCGGGCCATGCCGCCGTAGGTGTCGATGATGATCTTGCGGCCGGTCAGGCCGGCGTCGCCCATCGGGCCACCGATCTCGAACCGCCCGGTCGGGTTGACCAGCAGACGGTAGTCGTCGGTGTCCAGCTTGATGCCGTCCTCGACGAGCTGGTTGAGGACGTGCTCGACGACGAACTCGCGGATGTCGGGCGCGAGCAGCGAGTCCAGGTCGATGTCGCTGGCGTGCTGGGAGGAGACCACCACGGTGTCGAGGCGGACCGCCTTGTTGCCGTCGTACTCGACGGTGACCTGGGTCTTGCCGTCGGGCCGGAGGTAGGGGATGGTCCCGTTCTTGCGGACCTCCGACAGCCGGCGCGAGAGGCGGTGCGCCAGGTAGATCGGGAGCGGCATGAGCTCGGGGGTCTCGTCGCAGGCGAACCCGAACATCAGGCCCTGGTCGCCCGCGCCCTGCCGGTCCAGCTCGTCGTCGTCGCCTTCGACGCGGTTCTCGTAAGCGGTGTCGACACCCTGGGCGATGTCCGGCGACTGCGCCCCGATGGACACCGAGACGCCGCAGGAGGCGCCGTCGAAGCCCTTCTTCGAGGAGTCGTAACCGATCTCCAGGATCTTGTTCCGGACGAGGTTGGGGATGTCGGCGTACGCCTTGGTCGTCACCTCGCCGGCCACGTGCACCAGGCCGGTGGTGATCAACGTCTCCACGGCGACCCGAGACGTCGGGTCCTCCTTGAGGAGTGCGTCGAGAATGGTGTCGCTGATCTGGTCAGCGATCTTGTCGGGGTGGCCCTCGGTGACGGATTCCGAGGTAAACAGGCGGCGGGACACATCGCTCCCTGGGGTTGCAGCGGCTGCTGGCTGATCACTTAGCGGAACGGCCGAGAGCTGCGCTCGGCCAAATCCACTGCCAGTTTATCGGTCGAACGTGGCGCTCGGGCACCCAGTCTCGATTTATGGAACCCCCGTGACCTGGGACACCACGGCCTCACGGTAGTGACGATCACCTTGAGAATCAGCCGGGTCAAGGGGGCACGCCGATTTTCGGGGGTCGGCGGGGAGCCTCGGCAGCCCGCTCCGGGGCTCCTCCAGCGGGGTGACCGGTCAGGGCCGGGGCTGGTCCAAACGGGCGATGACCAGGTCCCACACGGTGTCGGCGAGGGCTTCCTTCGGGCCGTGGGGCACGGGGGTCTCGGTCCCGTCCGTGGCCAGGATCACGGCCTCGTTCTCGGCCGAACCGAAGGTCTTGTGCTCGCCGACCTCGTTGACGACCAGGAGGTCGCAGCCCTTGCGGGCGAGCTTGGCCCGGCCGTTGGCGAGGACGTCGTCGGTCTCGGCGGCGAAGCCGACGACCAGCTGTCCGGGGCGGGCCCGGTCCGCGGAGAGCTCCGCAAGGATGTCCGGATTCCGTACCAGGGTGACGGGTTCCGGCTCCTGCCCCTCCCGCTTCTTGATCTTGCCGGTGGCATAGACGGCGGGCCGGAAGTCGGCCACCGCGGCGGCCATCACCACCGCGTCGGCGTCCGCCGCGGCCTTCAGCACGGCCTCGCGCAGCTGCCGGGCGGTGCCGATGTGGATCACGTCCACGCCGGCCGGGTCGGGCAGCGCGGTGTCGCCGGCGACCAGCGTGACCCGGGCGCCCCGGGCCGCGGCGGTCCGGGCGAGGGCGTAGCCCTGCTTGCCGGACGAGCGGTTGCCCAGGAAGCGCACCGGGTCCAGCGGCTCCCGGGTGCCGCCCGCGCTGACCACGACGTGCCGGCCCGCGAGGTCCTGCGACAGTCCCTCGGCTCCCCGGGCCAGCACCTGGCGGCACAGGTCGAAGATCTCCACCGGGTCCGGGAAGCGGCCCTTGCCGGTGTCGACGCCGGTGAGCCGGCCCACGGCGGGCTCGACGACCAGCGCGCCGCGGCGCCGCAGCGTGGCGACGTTCTCCTGGGTGGCGGGGTTCTCCCACATCTCGGTGTGCATCGCGGGCGCGAAGACCACCGGGCAGCGGGCGGTGAGCAGGGTGTTGGTCAGCAGGTCGTCGGCGAGGCCGTGAGCCGCCTTGGCCAGCATGTCCGCGGTGGCCGGGGCGACCACGACGAGGTCGGCGGCCTGCCCGATGCGGACGTGCGGGACCTCGTGGACCGACTCCCAGACCTCGGTGCCGGCCGGGTTGCCGGACAGCGCCGACCAGGTGGCCTCGCCGACGAAGTGCAGCGCCGAGGCGGTCGGCACCACGCGCACGTCGTGGCCGGACTCCGTGAGCCGGCGCAGCAGCTCGCACGCCTTGTAGGCGGCGATCCCGCCACTGACCCCCAGGACGACCCTGGGCCGCTCCCGCTTGTCCATCGTTTCCCCGCTCCCCGAGCCTCGGACCGAACGCATGTCCCTCAACCTATGCCCTCGTGACGCACCAAGGGCCCGGCAGGCACCCCCGACCTTGCGTCGGGAGAATCACCTGCCGGGCCCTTGGTGGGGGCTGCGGTGCCGCTTACTGGCCGACCGGGCCCTCGATGGCCTCCGAGGTCAGCAGACCGGCGTTGATCTCGCGGAGCGCGATCGACAGCGGCTTCTCGTGCACGTGGGTGTCGACCAGCGGGCCGACGTACTCCAACAGGCCCTCGCCGAGCTGGGAGTAGTACGCGTTGATCTGGCGCGCGCGCTTGGCGGCGTAGATCACCAGGCTGTACTTCGAGTCGGTGGCCTCGAGCAGCTCATCAATGGGCGGGTTGATGATGCCCTCGGGTGCGGTGATGGAAGAGGACACGCTCTACCTTCCGAAAGGGGATGAAGCAGGTGGGGGCGCGCAGGCGCCGAAATCCTTGGCGCCGCGGTCGGGACCGGAGTCAGTCGCCGGAGGTCCGGTCTTCAGGGCGGCGCAGCATCAAGGCTAGCAGCTCACGGCTGACGTCCTCGACGGAGGTGTTGACGAGCGTCACGTCGAACTCCTTCTCCGCCGCGAGCTCGATCCGGGCCGCCTCCAGGCGCCGCTCGATGACCTCCGGGGCCTCCGTGCCGCGGCCGGTGAGCCGGCGGACCAGCTCGTCCCAGCTCGGCGGGGCCAGGAAGACCAGGTGCGCCTCCGGCATAGACTCGCGCACCTGGCGGGCGCCCTGCAGATCGATCTCCAGGAGGACCGGCTCGCCGGCCGCCAGCCGGTCCAGCACCGCCTGGCGCGGGGTGCCGTAGCGGTTGCCGGCGAACTCGGCCCATTCCAGCAGCTCACCGTTGGCGATCAGCTTGTCGAATTCCTCGTCCTCGACGAAGAAGTACTGAACGCCGTGGCGCTCCCCGGGACGCGGCTTGCGGGTGGTGGCCGAAACCGAGAGCCAGATTTCCGGGTGGACCTTGCGCAGATGCGCGACGACCGTGCTCTTGCCGACCCCCGAAGGGCCGGAGAGCACGGTCAGGCGCGGTTGTCTGGCCGGGGAGACGGGGGTGCTCCCCCGGGAGACTGCAGAACTCATGCAGCGATTATTCCAGCTTCCCGGCAGTGCCGAGAAATTCAGGAACCCGTGCTGCCGAACTCACGCTCCAGGGACGCGATCTGGTTGGAGCCCAGACCACGGACCCGGCGGCTCTCGGAAATGCCGAGCCGCTCCATGATCTGCTTTGCGCGGACCTTGCCCACGCCCGGCAGGGATTCCAGGAGGGCGGAGACCTTCATCTTGCCGATGACATCGTTTTTCTGGCCCTGCTGGATGACCTCGTGGAGAGAGGCCCCCGAGTGCTTGAGCCGATTCTTGACCTCGGCGCGCTCCCGGCGAGCCGCGGCGGCCTTTTCGAGCGCGGCAGCGCGCTGTTCAGGGGTAAGGGGCGGAAGAGCCACGCCTACGTCACCTCGGATGTCGAACTGTCGGATACGGACCGGTGTGGAACCTAGTCGCCCCGCATCAGCGGAGCAACGAGCAACGCGCTTACGTGCGGTGCTCTCGACGGAGACTAGCGGCCGACGGCGCTGGAGTCAGCGAGAACAGACGAAAAGTCCTGGTCAGACTCAGCTGACCAGGACATTTCGGGACCAAATGACCGGGTTACGTGAGCGCTGCACGCACTTCGTCGGCACAGCGGGCCGCCGCGGCGCGCAGTGCGCCGGTGTCCGGTCCGTGCTTGAGCACTCCCCGGCTGACGCTCGGCACCACGTTGCGGACCGCCCCGCCGAAGACCGTCGGCAGGTCGGCGGGGGTGGCGCCCTGCGCCCCGATGCCGGGGGCCAGCAGCGGGCCGTTGATCGCCAGGTCGAAGGCGGAGAGATCGCCGAGCGTGGCGCCGACGACCGCGCCGAAGGATCCCAGCGGCTGGGCCCCGGCGTTCTCGGCGGCGAGGTGGCCGAGCACGGTGGCGGCGACCGTGCGGCCGTCCTCGCGGACCGCCCGTTGGACCTCCGCGCCCTCCGGGTTCGAGGTCAGGCCGAGCACGAAGAGCCCGGCGCCGCTCTCCCGCGCCAGCTCCACGGCGGGCTTCAACGAGCCGAACCCGAGGTAGGGGGAGACCGTCAGCGCGTCGGAGAACAGCGGCGAGTCCGGGCGCAGGAACGCCTCGGCGTAGGCGCCCATGGTGGAACCGATGTCGCCGCGCTTGGCGTCCATGAGGATCAGGGCACCGCGCTCCCGCGCCTCCTCGACGGCGGTCTCCAGGACGGCGATGCCGCGCGAGCCGAACCGCTCGAAGAAGGCCGACTGCGGCTTGAAGACCGCGACCTGCTCGCCGAGCGCTTCCACCACGGTCCGGGTGAAGCGCGCCAGGCCGGCCACGTCGTCGTTCAGGCCCCAGTCGGCCAGCAGCGAGGCGTGCGGGTCGATGCCGACGCAGAGCGGGCCGCGCTCGTCCATGGCGCGGCGCAGCCGGGCACCGAAGGGGGTGGGAGTCACGAGGAGGTCACCTTCTTGTGGTCGGCACCGACCGCGTCGGCGAGGGTGGCGTACGGGCTGTTGTGCAGGCGCGCGGCGAGGCCCTTGTGGATCGCCCGGCACCAGAACGGGCCCTGGTAGATGAAGGCGCTGTAGCCCTGGACGAGGGTGGCGCCGGCGAGGATGCGCTGCCAGGCGTCCTCGGCGGTCTCGATGCCGCCGACGCCGATCAGGGTGATCCGGTCGCCGACGCGGGCGTACAGGCGGCGCAGGACCTCCAGGGAGCGCTCCTTGACCGGTGCGCCGGACAGGCCGCCGGTCTCGGCGACCAGCTTCGGGTCGGAGGTCAGGCCCAGGCCCTCGCGGGCGATCGTGGTGTTGGTGGCGATGATGCCGTCCAGGCCCAGCTCCAGGGCGAGGTCGGCGACCGCGTCCACGTCCTCGTCGGCGAGGTCGGGGGCGATCTTGACCAGCAGCGGGACCCTTCGGTCGGTCACGGTGCGGTCGGCGGCCTCGCGGACCGCGGTGAGCAGCGGCCGCAGGTGGTCCGTGGCCTGGAGGTTGCGCAGCCCCGGCGTGTTCGGCGAGGAGACGTTGACGACCAGGTAGTCGGCGTGCCGGGCCAGGCGCTCGGTGGAGGTGACGTAGTCGGCGACCGCCTCGGCCTCCGGCACGACCTTGGTCTTGCCGATGTTGACGCCGAGCGTGGTCCGGAAGACGGGGTTGCGGGCGGCCAGCCGGGCGGCGACCGCCGCCGAACCGTCGTTGTTGAAGCCCATGCGGTTGATCAGCGCCCGGTCCGGCACCAGCCGGAACAGCCGCTTCTTGGGGTTGCCGGGCTGCGGCTGGGCGGTGACCGTGCCGATCTCGACGTGGTCGAAGCCGAGCATGGCCATGCCGTCGATGGCGACGGCGTTCTTGTCGAAGCCGGCGGCCAGGCCGAACGGACCGTGCATCCGGCGGCCCAGGGCCTCGGTGCGCAGCTCCTTGTGGCGGGGGGCGAGGGCGGCCGCGACGAAGGTGCGCAGCACCGGGGTGCGCGCGGCCAGGCGGATCCAGCGGAAGGCCATGTGGTGGGCCTTCTCGGGGTCCATGCGCTGGAAGATCAGCTGGAAGAACAGGCGGTACATGGTGGACGGGCCTTTGCGCGAGGGGTTCGGTGGGCTCATGAAGAGGGGGACACCGGCCGGTGTCCCCCTCTCGGGCCTACTCCTCGCGCGCCGAGGTCAGATGTCGGGCGTGCTCCTGGAGGGAGCGCACCCCGACGTCTCCGCGGGACGTCGCCTCGATGCCCTGGACGGCGGCGGCCAGCGCCTGAACCGTCGTCAGGCAGGGGATGCCGCGGGCCACGGAGGCGGTCCGGATGTCGTAGCCGTCGAGCCGGCCGCCGGTCCCGTAGGGGGTGTTGACGATCAGGTCGACCTGGCCGTCGTGGATCAGCTGGACGATGGTCTTCTCGCCGTTCGGGCCCTCGCCCTCGGACTGCTTGCGCACCACGGTGGCCTTGATGCCGTTGCGGCGCAGCACCTCGGCGGTGCCGGAGGTGGCCAGCAGCTCGAAGCCGTGGGCGACCAGCTCGCGGGCCGGGAAGATCATCGAGCGCTTGTCGCGGTTGGCGACGGAGACGAACGCGCGGCCCTTGGTGGGCAGCGCCCCGTAGGCGCCGGCCTGCGACTTGGCGTACGCCGTGCCGAAGACCGAGTCGATGCCCATGACCTCGCCGGTGGAGCGCATCTCCGGGCCGAGGACGGTGTCCACGCCGCGGCCCGAGGCGTCCCGGAAGCGCGACCAGGGCATGACCGCCTCCTTGACGGAGATCGGCGCGTCCAGCGGCAGCGTGCCGCCGTCACCGGTCTTGGGCAGCATGCCCTCGGCGCGCAGTTCGGCGATGGTGGCGCCCAGCGAGATCCGGGCGGCGGCCTTGGCCAGCGGGACCGCGGTGGCCTTCGAGGTGAAGGGCACGGTCCGCGAGGCGCGCGGGTTGGCTTCGAGGACGTAGAGGATGTCCCCGGCCATCGCGAACTGGATGTTGATCAGTCCGCGGACGCCGACGCCCTTGGCGATGGCCTCGGTGGAGGCGCGCAGCCGCTTGATGTCGAAGCCGCCGAGGGTGATCGGGGGCAGCGCGCAGGCGGAGTCGCCGGAGTGGATGCCGGCCTCCTCGATGTGCTCCATGACGCCGCCGAGGTAGAGCTCGTGGCCGTCGTAGAGGGCGTCCACGTCGATCTCGATGGCGTCGTCGAGGAAGCGGTCGATGAGGACCGGGTGCTGCTCGATCAGGCCGGCGTGCCGCTCCAGGTACCCGGCCAGCGAGGGCTCGTCGTAGACGATCTCCATGCCGCGGCCGCCCAGCACATAGGACGGGCGGACCATGACCGGGTAGCCGATCTCGGCGGCGATGTCCTTGGCCTCGGCGAAGGAGAAGGCGGTGCCGTACTTGGGGGCCGGCAGCCCGGCCTCGGTCAGCACCCGGCCGAACGCGCCGCGCTCCTCGGCGAGGTCGATCGCCTCGGGCGAGGTGCCGACGATCGGCACGCCGTTGTCCTTGAGGGCCTGGGCCAGGCCCAGCGGGGTCTGGCCGCCGAGCTGGACGATGACGCCGGCGACCGGGCCCGCCTGGGACTCGGCGTGCACGATCTCCAGCACGTCCTCAAGCGTGAGCGGCTCGAAGTACAGGCGGTCGGAGGTGTCGTAGTCGGTGGAGACGGTCTCCGGGTTGCAGTTGACCATCACGGTCTCGTAGCCGGCGTCGCTGAGCGCGAACGAGGCGTGGACGCAGGAGTAGTCGAACTCGATGCCCTGGCCGATGCGGTTGGGGCCGGAGCCGAGGATGATCACCGCGGGCTTCTCGCGGGACGCGACCTCACTCTCCTCGTCGTAGGACGAGTAGAAGTACGGGGTCCGCGCCGCGAATTCGGCCGCGCAGGTGTCGACCGTCTTGTAGACGGGGCGCAGGCCGAGCGCGTGCCGGACCTCGCGGACGACGTCCTCGCGCAGGCCGCGGATGGCCGCGATCTGAGCGTCGGAGAAGCCGTGGCGCTTTGCTTCCGCAAGGACGTCGGGTTCGAGCGTGTCGACGGCCGCGATCTCGTCCGCGGTCTCCTTGATCAGGAAGAGCTGGTCGACGAACCACGGGTCGATCTTCGTGGCGTCGAAGACCTCCTGCGGGGTGGCGCCGGCCCGGATCGCCGCCATGACGGTGTTGATCCGCCCGTCGGTGGGGACCTTGGCCCGCTCCAGCAGCTCGGCCTTGTCGCCCGGCTCGCCGGTGAAGGCGAACTGGCTGCCCTTCTTCTCCAGCGACCGCAGCGCCTTGTTGAGCGCCTCGGTGAAGTTGCGGCCGATGGCCATCGCCTCGCCGACCGACTTCATGGTGGTGGTCAGCGTGGCGTCGGCGGCCGGGAACTTCTCGAAGGCGAACCGCGGCACCTTGACGACGACGTAGTCGAGGGTCGGCTCGAACGACGCCGGGGTCTCCCGGGTGATGTCGTTCGGGATCTCGTCGAGGGTGTAGCCGACGGCGAGCTTGGCGGCGATCTTCGCGATCGGGAAGCCGGTGGCCTTGGAGGCCAGGGCGGAGGAGCGGGAGACCCGGGGGTTCATCTCGATGACGATGACCCGGCCGTCCTCGGGGTTGACCGCGAACTGGATGTTGCAGCCGCCGGTGTCCACCCCGACCTCGCGGATCACCGCGATGCCGATGTCCCGCAGGACCTGGTACTCGCGGTCGGTGAGGGTCATCGACGGGGCGACGGTGATCGAGTCGCCGGTGTGCACGCCCATCGGGTCGAAGTTCTCGATGGAGCAGACCACCACGACGTTGTCGTGCTTGTCGCGCATCAGCTCCAGCTCGTACTCCTTCCAGCCGAGGATGGACTCCTCCAGGAGCACCTCGGTGGTCGGCGAGAGCGTCAGGCCCTGGCCGGCGATCCGGCGCAGCTCCTCCTCGTCGTGGGCGAAGCCGGAGCCGGCGCCGCCCATGGTGAAGGACGGGCGGACGACGACCGGGTAGCCGCCGAGCTCCTCGACGCCCCCGAGGACGTCGTCCATGGAGTGGCAGATCACCGAACGGGCGGACTCGCCGTAGCCGATCTTGGCGTTGACCGCCTTGACGACCTCCTTGAACTGGTCGCGGTCCTCGCCCTTGTGAATCGCCTCGACGTTGGCGCCGATCAGCTCGACGCCGTACTTGGCGAGGGTGCCGGCCTCGTCCAGCGAGATGGCGGTGTTGAGCGCCGTCTGGCCGCCGAGGGTCGGCAGCAGGGCGTCGGGGCGCTCCTTGGCGATGATCTTCTCGACGAACTCCGGGGTGATCGGCTCGACGTACGTCGCGTCGGCGATCTCCGGGTCGGTCATGATCGTGGCCGGGTTGGAGTTGACCAGGATGACGCGCAGGCCCTCGGACTTGAGGACCCGGCAAGCCTGGGTGCCGGAGTAGTCGAACTCGGCGGCCTGACCGATGACGATCGGGCCGGAGCCGATGACCAGGACGGACTGGATATCGGTGCGCTTAGGCACGCTGGCCCTCCATCAGGGAAACGCTGTGCTGGTTGTTGTCTCGCATGAGCTCGACGAAGCGGTCGAAGAGGTACGCGGCGTCGTGCGGGCCGGCGGCCGCCTCGGGGTGGTACTGGACGCTGAACGCCGGCTGGTCGAGGAGCTGGAGCCCCTCCACCACGTCGTCGTTGAGGCAGACGTGGGAGACCTCGGCGCGGCCGAAGGGGGTGTCGGAGACCTTGTCGAGGGGCGCGTCCACGGCGAAGCCGTGGTTGTGCGCGGTGACCTCGACCTTGCCGGTCGTCCGGTCCTGGACGGGCTGGTTGATGCCGCGGTGCCCGTACTTGAGCTTGTACGTGCCGAAGCCCAGCGCCCGGCCCAGGATCTGGTTGCCGAAGCAGATGCCGAACAGCGGGGTCTTTTGGGAGAGCACCTCGCGCATCACGCCGACCGCGTGGTCGGCGGTGGCCGGGTCGCCCGGCCCGTTGGAGAAGAACACGCCGTCGGGCTGGACCGCGTACACGTCCTCGGCGGTCGCGGTCGCCGGCAGGACGTGCACCTCGATGCCCCGCTCGGCCATCCGCTGCGGGGTCATGCCCTTGATGCCCAGGTCGACGGCGGCGACGGTGAACTTCTTCGCACCGATCGCCGGGACGACGTACGCCTCCTTGGTGGCGACCTGTGCGGAGAGGTCGGCACCCTGCATCTCGGGCTGCTGGCGCACCTCGGCGAGCATCGTGCCCTCGTCGGGCAGCGCGTTGCCGGAGAAGATGCCGACCCGCATCGCACCGCGCTCGCGCAGGTGGCGGGTGAGCGCCCGGGTGTCGACGCCGCTGATGCCGACGACGCCCTGGCGGCGCAGCTCCTCGTCGAGGGAGCGGCGGGAGCGCCAGTTGGACGGGACGCGGGCGGGGTCGCGGACGACGTAACCGGCGACCCAGATCCGCGCGGACTCGGGGTCCTCGTCGTTCACGCCGGTGTTGCCGACGTGCGGGGCGGTCATGACGACGACCTGACGGTGGTACGAGGGGTCGGTCAGCGTCTCCTGGTAGCCGGTCATGCCGGTGGAGAACACTGCTTCGCCGAAGGTCTCCCCCACGGCCCCGTAGGCACGGCCGCGGAAGGTGCGGCCGTCCTCCAGGACGAGTACGGCGGGGATTTTGGCGGTCCCCTTGGTGGAGGTCGTCATCGTGCGCCTTCCGTTTCGGTGTGCTCGGTGGTGTGCTCGGTGCTGCTGAGCTGGTTGATGGCCTCGACCCAGGCGGCGTGCTCGGCCGCCCGGTCGGAGCGGAAGCCGGAGTCGATCTGCTTGCCGCCGTGTTCCCACGTGACGACCAGCAGGCCGCCCTCGGGCAGGACCTTGCCGGCGATGCCCTTGTCGAGACGGGCGCCGCGCAGGGCGGCGGCCGGTACGAAGAAGTCCGTGGCGCCGGGCCGTACGACGTCCAGGCCCCGGTCGGTGAGGGCCAGTTCGGCCCGGCTGCGGGTGCCCAGACCACGGGCGACGATCCGGTCGAGCCACTGCCCGGCGGTGGTCGAACCGTGGTAGCGGCCGCTGAGGGTCAGCCGGGCCTCGCCCGCGTCGGCCGGGGCGGACGGCAGCTCGGGCAGGTCGCCCTGGAGGGTGCCGCGCCACTTCCAGCCCTGGCGCATCAGCCAGTAGACGAAGACGACGAAGACCAGCAGACCGACCACCCAGGCGATCCGTCCGGCCCAGTCGGTGACCGGGGCGGAGTGCGGTGCCGCAGCCAAGTGGATGAGTGAAGGAGTCACGCCAGGTTCCCGTCGACGAGCGTTGCGCGGCCCCGCAGGAAGGTGTGGGTGACGCGTCCCGGCAGCTCACGGCCCTCGTACGGGGTGTTGCGGCTGCGGGAGGCGAAACCGGCGGGGTCCACCTCTCCACGGTAAGCGGAATCGACCAGCGTGAGGTTGGCGGGCTCGCCGGCTGAGACGGGGCGACCGTGGCCGGCCAGCTGCCCGATCCGCGCCGGGGCGGCGGACATCCGGTCGGCGACGCCGGCCCAGTCCAGCAGCCCGGTCTCGACCATGGTGTGCTGAACGACCGACAGCGCGGTCTCCAGGCCCACCATGCCCATGGCCGCCGCGGCCCACTCGCAGTCCTTGTCCTCGTGCGGGTGCGGGGCGTGGTCGGTGGCGACGATGTCGATCGTGCCGTCGGCCAGGGCCTCGCGCAGCGCCAGCACGTCGCGCTCGGTGCGCAGCGGCGGGTTGACCTTGTAGACCGGGTTGTAGCTGCGCACCAGCTCGTCGGTGAGGAGCAGGTGGTGCGGGGTGACCTCGGCGGTCACGTCGATGCCGCGGGACTTGGCCCAGCGGACGATCTCGACGCTGCCCGCGGTGGACAGGTGGCAGATGTGGACCCGGGAGCCCACGTGCTCGGCGAGCAGCACGTCCCGGGCGATGATCGACTCCTCGGCCACCGCCGGCCAGCCGCCGAGCCCCAGCTCGGCCGAGACGACGCCCTCGTTCATCTGGGCGCCCTCGGTCAGCCGCGGCTCCTGGGCGTGCTGGGCGACGACCCCGCCGAACGCCTTCACGTACTCCAGGGCCCGACGCATGATCACCGCGTCGTCGACGCACTTGCCGTCGTCGGAGAAGACCGTGACGCCGGCCGCCGACTCGTGCATCGCGCCCAGCTCGGCGAGCTTCTTGCCCTCCAGCCCGACGGTGACGGCACCGATCGGCTGCACGTCGCAGTAGCCGTGCTCCTTGCCCAGCCGGTAGACCTGCTCGACGACGCCGGCGGTGTCGGCGACCGGGAAGGTGTTGGCCATGGCGAACACCGCGGTGTAGCCGCCGCTGGCCGCCGCCCGGGTACCGGTCAGGACCGTCTCGGAGTCCTCGCGGCCCGGCTCGCGCAGGTGGGTGTGGAGGTCGACCAGGCCCGGCAGCAGGACCTTGCCGGCGGCCTCGACGACCTCGGCGCCCTCGGCCGACAGGTCGGTGCCGACCGCCTCGATGGACTCCCCGTCGATCAGCACGTCCTGCGGGGCGCCGCCGAGCACCTTCGCACCGCGGATCAGGATCTTGCTCATGGTGTTACTTCTCCTCGGTACGGGGGTGGGTGACGGCGGGCTCGTTGCCGCCGAGCAGCAGGTAGAGGACGGCCATGCGGACGGAGACGCCGTTGGCGACCTGTTCCACGGCCGTGCAGCGGTCGGAGTCGGCGACCTCGGCGGTGATCTCCATGCCGCGGACCATCGGGCCGGGGTGCATCACGATGGCGTGCCCGGGCATCCGGGACATCCGGTCGGCGTCCAGGCCGTAGCGCCTCGAGTACTCGCGCTCGGTCGGGAAGAAGGCGGCGTTCATCCGCTCGCGCTGCACCCGCAGCATCATCACGGCGTCGGACTTGGGCAGCACGCTGTCGAGGTCGTAGGAGACCTCGCACGGCCAGGTCTCGACGCCGACCGGCACCAGGGTGGGCGGCGCGACCAGGGTGACCTCGGCGCCCAGGGTGTGCAGGAGGTCGACGTTGGAGCGGGCGACGCGACTGTGCAGCACGTCGCCGACGAGGGTGATCCGCTTCCCGTCGAGGTCCCGGCCGAGCCCGGCGTCCGGGCCGACGAGCCGGCGCCGCATGGTGAAGGCGTCCAGCAGGGCCTGGGTGGGGTGCTGGTGGGTGCCGTCACCGGCGTTGATCACGGGCGCGTCGATCCAGCCGGAGGTGGCCAACCGGTACGGGGCGCCGGACGCGCCGTGCCGGATGACGACGGCGTCCACGCCCATCGCCTCCAGGGTCTGGGCGGTGTCCTTGAGCGATTCGCCCTTGGAGACGCTGGAGCCCTTGGCGGCGAAGTTGATGACGTCCGCGGAGAGTCGCTTCTCGGCGGCCTCGAAGGAGATCCGGGTCCGGGTCGAGTCCTCGAAGAAAAGGTTGCAGACGGTCCGTCCGCGCAGGGCGGGCAGTTTCTTGATCGGCCGGTCGGCGACCCGGGCCATTTCCTCGGCGGTGTCGAGGATGAGCACGGCGTCGTCCCGCGTGAGATCGGCGGCCGAGATGAGGTGGCGCTTCATCCGGTTTTCTCCGGGAGTGAGGGAGGTGTACGGGAATGCCCGTTGAGCAGGCATGGCTGCGGGCCCGGGGTCACCGGGTCCGTACGCGCGTGCGCTAGCGCTCGCCGGCCGGGGCTGTCGGCTCGACCGTCGAGGGACCGGCCTCGGAGCCGGGGCGGGACGGCGCGGAGCGCATGCCGAGCAGCACGGCGTCGCGACCGTCCTCCTCGGTCAACTGGACCTTGACGGCCTCCCGCAGCGACGTGGGGAGGTTCTTGCCCACGTAGTCGGCGCGGATCGGCAACTCGCGGTGGCCGCGGTCGACCAGGACGGCGAGCTGTACGGCGCGCGGGCGACCGATGTCCCCCAGGGCGTCCAGCGCGGCGCGGATGGTGCGCCCGGAGAAGAGCACGTCGTCGACGAGGAGGACGAGGCGGCCCTCGATGCCGTCGGCGGGGATCTCGGTGCGGGCCAGCGTGCGGGCCGGGCCCAGGCGCAGGTCGTCGCGGTACATCGTGATGTCGAGCGAGCCGACCGGAATGGCGCGGCCGGTGATCTCTTCGAGCTTGTCGGCCAGTCGCCGGGCGAGGAAGACACCGCGGGTGGGGATTCCCAGCAGCACCACGTCGTTGGCGCCCTTGGCGCGCTCGACGATTTCGTGAGCGATACGGGTCAGCATCCGCGCGATGTCGGGGCCTTCGAGCACCGGCCTGGCGGGAGCTTGATTCCCCGATGCGGAACTACGTGCGTCCATACGAAACGGACCTCCTTCTCCGCCTCACGGGACGGACTTTAAAGGACGTCGGAATTACGGGGTTCAGGCTATCAGGAGGCCCTTCGGGACCCACACACCCCCCTGACGGGTGAGGGTCTGGCCCATTCGGCTTGACGAAGTCAGATTACGCTGCGTAACCTCACAGTGAGTTACCAGCCACGCGGCGGAGCCGCATGTCGATACAGCCGTCTGGGGAGCTTTATGTCCAGCGAATACGCTAAACAGCTCGGGGCCAAGCTCCGCGCCATCCGTACCCAGCAGGGCCTCTCTCTCCACGGCGTCGAGGAGAAGTCCCAGGGCCGCTGGAAGGCCGTGGTCGTGGGGTCGTACGAGCGCGGTGACCGCGCCGTGACCGTACAGCGCCTCGCCGAGCTTGCGGACTTCTACGGCGTGCCGGTGCAGGAGCTGCTGCCGGGCACCACACCGGGCGGCGCCGCCGAGCCGCCGCCGAAGCTCGTGCTGGACCTGGAGCGTCTGGCCCACGTCCCGCAGGAGAAGGCCGGCCCGCTCCAGCGCTACGCCGCCACCATCCAGAGCCAGCGCGGTGACTACAACGGCAAGGTCCTCTCGATCCGTCAGGACGACCTCCGCACCCTCGCGGTGATCTACGACCAGTCGCCCTCGGTACTCACCGAGCAGCTGATCAGCTGGGGCGTGCTGGACGCGGACGCCCGCCGTGCCGTGCAGCACGACGAGATCTGACGGGCCCGAAGCCCGCGCTCCACACGCAGAAACGTACCGCCGCTCCGGGCTGCCCGGGGCGGCGGTCGGCGTTGGGGGACGATGCCGCGGCCAGAGGCCGGTGGACGGGCGGCTGGACCGCCGCACGGCCGAGGATCGGGACGGACGACGACGGGCCCGGAGCGATGTGCATCGCTCCGGGCCCGTTCCGTGCCTCGGTATTTCCGCCGGTCAGCGGCCGCGTGGCCGGATCAGCGGGTCTCCTCCCGGCGCAGCCCGGGCTTGAGCTCCTTGAACCGGGCGAGCAGGCCGTTGACGAACGACGGCGAGTCGTCCGTGGAGAACTCCTTGGCCAGCTGCACGGCCTCGTCGATCGCCACCGCGTCCGGCGTGCCGTCCACCCAGAGCAGTTCGTAGGCCCCGAGCCGGAGGATGGAGCGGTCGGCCGCCGGCATCCGGTCCAGGTCCCAGTCCACGGAGTAGGTGGAGATCAGCTCGTCGATGCGGGCGACGTGCTCCGCGTACCCCTCGACCAGTTCCAGGGTGTACTCGTGCACCGGCGGCTGGCGGGGGTCGGTCCGGGCGTGGCGCATCCAGTCCGCGAGCACGGACTGCACGTCGGCACCGCGCTGGTCGGCCTCGAAGAGGATCTGGAAGGCGCGCTTACGGGCCTTGGTGCGGGCAGCCACGGTTAGCTGTTCACCCGGCCGAGGTAGTCGCCGGTACGGGTGTCGACCTTGATCTTCTCACCGGTGGTGATGAAGAGCGGGACCTGGATCTCGTAGCCGGTCTCCAGCGTGGCGGGCTTGGTGCCACCGGTGGAGCGGTCGCCCTGGAGGCCCGGCTCGGTCTCCTTGATGACCAGCTCGACGGCGGCCGGCAGCTCGACGTAGAGGACCTGGCCCTCGTTCTGCGCGACGACGGCCTCGAAGCCCTCGAGCAGGAAGTTGGCGGCGTCACCGACGGTCTTGCGGTCGATGTGCAGCTGGTCGTACGTGTCCATGTCCATGAAGACGAAGTAGTCGCCGTCCATGTACGAGAACTGCATGCCCCGCTTGTCGACGGTCGCCGTCTCGACCTTGGTGCCGGCGTTGAAGGTCTTGTCCACCACCTTGCCGGAGAGCACGTGCTTGAGCTTGGTACGGACGAAGGCCGGGCCCTTACCGGGCTTGACGTGCTGGAACTCGACGACGGACCAGAGCTGGCCGCCTTCGAGCTTGAGCACCATGCCGTTCTTGAGGTCGTTCGTGGAAGCCACGGTTGCGGAATCTCCTGGACTGCAGGTGGTGGAAACCGAGGAACCGCCGACAGCGAGCCCAGTGGCTCACAGGGCGAGCAGCTCCTTGGTCGTGATCGTGAGTAGCTCGGGTCCGCCGTCCGCCTCGGGGCGGACGACGAGGGTGTCGTCGATCCGGACACCCCCACGGCCCGGGATGTGAACCCCCGGCTCGACGGTGACCGGCACGCAAGCGTCCAGTTTACCCATGGCGCCGGGTGACAACTGAGGGTCCTCGTCGATTTCCAGTCCGACACCGTGCCCGGTCCATGGTCCGAGGCCCTCGCCGTGGCCCGCGCGCTCCAGGATCTGGCGGGTCACCCGGTCCACGTCGTGGCACTCCACGCCCGGCGCCAGCGCCTCGCGGCCGGCCTTCTGGGCTGCGAAAACCAGGTCGTAGAGGTCGATCTGCCAGTCCGCCGGGGTGGTGCCGATGACGAAGGTCCGGCCGATCTCGCAGCGGTAGCCGCGGTAGTTGGCGCCCAGGCCGACGGTGAGGAAGTCGCCCTCCTCGACACGGCGGTCGGTGGGCAGGTGGCCGGCGCGCCCGGAGTTCGGGCCGGTGGCGACCGAGGTGGGGAAGGCCGGTCCGTCGGCTCCGTGGTCGACCAGGCGGCGTTCCAGTTCGAGCGCGAGGTGCCGTTCGGTGCGGCCGACCAGGATCGACTCCAGGAGTTCGCCCAGTGCCTGGTCGCTGATCTCGGCGGCGATCCGCAGACAGGCGATCTCGTCGTCGTCCTTCACCAGCCGCTGCGCCTCGACGGCGCAGGCCAGGTCGGCGAGGCGCATCCGCGGGGTGATCTGGGACAGCGCCCGGTGCCGGGTGACGGTGAGGTGGTGCTCCTCCACCGCGAGGGTTTGTGCGCCCGCCTTGGCGGCCAGGCCGGCGGCGGTCACCACGGGGTCGCCGCCCCGGGTGGGCAGCACCGAGACCCGTACGTCGTCGGACGGGCGCCCCTCGGTGGGATCGCCGGTCAGCGGCCGGCCGCAGACCAGGACGTCGTCGCCGGGGCCCAGCAGCAGGGCCGCGCCGGGCGGGGCGCAGCCGGTGAGGTAGCGGACGTTGGCGGGGCGCGAGATCAGTGCGGCGGTGCTTCCGGTTGCGGCGCAGCGGTCGCGCAGCTGCGTGCGTCGGACCGCGTACAACTCGGACATATCGTCAGCGTACGACCGCTCTCCCGGGCCGGCCGTTCGAGGCGGCCGGCCGGGGGACGGGGCGGCTACCAGCTGGGCGGACTGGCCAGGCTGCGGGCGACGACCTCGTCGAGCGCCCGCACCGTGGTGGCGACGTCGTGCTGGGAGTTGTCGATGATCGGCAGCCCGGAGCCGTACCAGCCGGCCATCCGGCCGTGGATGCGGGCCACCTCCTCGTCGGAGAGGCGGCGGTTGCCGCTGCGGCGGGCGTTGCGCTCCAGGACGACCTCCAGGCCCGGGAGCAGCACGATCGGCAGCAGGCCGGGGCCGACGTGGCGCTTCCAGCCGCCGAGACCGACGACCGGGCGGTCCGGGAACACCGCGTCGTCGAGGATGCAGGAGATGCCGTTGGCGAGGAAGTTGCGCGCGGCGAAACCGCAGGTGCGGCGGGCCAGGCGGTACTGCGCCTCGGAGTTGTCGTTCCAGCCGGCCTGCGGGTCGGCGAAACCGGACCGGACCCACTCCCGGACGTCGTCGAGGCTGATGTGCGCGGTCGGCACCCGCCGGCTGTCGGCCCAGTGCCGGGCGACGCTCGTCTTTCCGGCGCCGGCCGGGCCGATCAGCAGCACCGCGACGGCGGCGTGCGCGGCGTCCGGGGCGGCGTTGCCGGGCGGCGGGCTGGGCAGCGCGACGGGGGCGCCGGGG
>LIQL01000316.1 GCA_001418405.1 Streptomyces diastatochromogenes
GTCTTGGGGCGGGTCCGCGTGCCGCGGCCGGCGGGGGCGGACCGGGGAGAGCGCGAGGAGCGCGGAGCCCGTGCCCACTCCGGCGAGGACCGCGCACAACGTCACCGGGACGTGCCCCTCCACCGGAACGGGCCCGGCGACGCCCAGCGCCGGGCCGCCCCAGCCCCACTGGAAGACGGCCACCACCACCCCCACGGACGCCGCGAGCGTCAGCCCGGTGCACACCGCGGCCTGCACCGCGATCAGCACGCCCCGGCACAGCAGCAGGACGTTCAGGAACGCCAGGCCGACCAGCGCCACGATGATCAGCGGCAGTCGGGCGGCGAGCAGGGCCACGAAGTCGACGCGGGCCGCGGTGGCGCCCGTGACGTAGCCGTGCGCCTCGTACCCGCGGACCGCCCGCGGCAGCACGGAGTCCCTCAGCCGCCGGGTGAGCGTGGTGGTCGCCGCGTCCTGCGGGGCCGTCAGCGGTTGGGCGGTGGCGGAGAGCACCGCGCCGTCCGGGGACGGCCGCAGCGGGGTGACCGCGGCGGTGCCGGGGATCCGCCCCAGGACGCGCCGGGCCTGGTCCGCGAGCGCCGGGCGGTCCGCCTCCGGCACCGCGGTGCGGTCGATGACCAGCGTCAGCGGCCCGTTCGCGCCGGGGCCGAACACGGCGGCCAGCAGGTCGTGCGCCCGGCGGCCGGTGGACGACGGCGGGTCCGCGCCCTCGTCGAGGTGCCCCGGCCGCAGCGACCACGCCGGGACGGTGAGCACCGCGAGCACCAGCACCGCGCCCACCAGGTACGGCCACGGGTGGCGCGCCGCCCGGCGGGGGCCGGGTGCCCGGACCCCCGCGGCGCCCGGACGGGGCACCCGGAACCGCTCGATCCGCCGGCCCAGCAGCCCGAGCAGGGCGGGCACCAGGGTCAGTGCCGTGAGGACCGCGGTGACGACGGCGAGCGCCGCGGCGACGCCCACCCCGGTGAGGAAGCCGATGCCGGCCAGCGGCAGCCCGGCCAGCGCGAGCAGCACCGCGCCCCCGCAGCGCAGTACCGTCCGGCCGCTGCTCGCCACCGCCCGCCCCGCGGCGACCGCCGCCGGCGCGCCGTCCGCCAGGTACTGCCGGTGACGGGCGATCAGGAACAGCGCGGCGTCGATCCCGACGCCGAGGCCGAGCATGGTGGCCACCGCGGGGGAGACGGTGGCGAAGGGGAAGGCGGCGCCGAGCAGCCCCAGGCACCCCAACCCGCCGACCACGCCGATCAACGCGGTCAGCAGCGGCACCCCGGCGGCCAGGACGCTGCCGCACCCGGCCAGCAGCACCAGCAGCGCCACCGCGCACCCGACCAGTTCGCCCGGCCGGTCGTCGCCGGCCGGCCGTGCCAGGTCGCCGAGCACCCCGCCGTACTCGACGCGGACGCCCGCCGCGCGCAGCGGTGCCATCGCCCGGTCCACGCCGGCCAGGACGTCCGTCCCCAGGTCGGCGGGGCGGTCGCGGAGGCGGACCGTGAAGTAGCCGGTCCGGCCGTCGGCGGTCAGCGGCCCGGTGCGCGCGGTGTTGGGCGGCGGTGGCAGCGGGCTCTGCGCGGACCGCACCGCCGGCAGCCGGGCCAGCGCCGCCCGGGCGTTCGCGATCCGGCCGGCGACCTCGGTCAGCGGTCGGTCGGTGTGCAGTACCAGCTGGCCGGCGTCCCCGCCGGCGGTCGGGTGGTGGGCGGTGAGGACCGCACGCCCCACGGTGGACTGGGCTCCGGGGAGCCAGAAGTCGTCGGCGTACCGCCCGCCGCACGTCCGCTGGAGCACCTGGACCGCGGCCAGTCCCACCAGCCACAGCACGACGACGACCACGGCGTGCCGGGCACACCACTCCCCGAGGCGTCGCAGCGCGCCCTCGGGACGCCGGCGGTCCGGCGCTTTCGGTGACGACATGCCTCGCATTCAAGGCGCGTTCGGCCGCGGCGGCATGCGGGGGGAGCGAGACGGGTGGTGTGGCCGCGGGCGTACGGGGCGGGACGCCGCCGTACCGGGCACGGGGGGAGGGGGAAGCCCCGGCCGGACGGGGGAACCCAGCCGGGGCTGCTCGTGGGGCGCGGCCCATTGGGCACGCCGCCAATTGAACGATAAACCATTCTTCGGCGTTCCGACGCCCCTGGTGACCACGCTCACGCCCGACCCGTCAGGGGCTGACCGCCAGCACCAGGTACGCCGCCAGCAGCGTCAGGTGGACGCTGCCCTGGAGCACGGTGGCCCGGCCGGGCACCACCGTCAGGGTGCCGACGACGACGGTGAGCGTCAGCAGCACCATGTGGCTGGCCCCCAGGCCCAGGACCAGCGGGCCCTTGAGCCAGATCGTGGCCAGCGCGACCGCCGGGATCGTCAGGCCGATGCTGGCCATCGCCGAGCCCAGGCCGAGGTTGATGCTGGTCTGCATCCGGTCCCGCCGGGCCGCCCGGACCGCCGCGATGGTCTCCGGCAGCAGCACCAGCAGCGCGATCACCACGCCGACCACGGACGACGGCAGGCCCGCCGCGGCCACCCCGGACTCGATGGCGGGCGAGACCGCCTTGGCCAGCCCGACCACCGCGACCAACGCCAGCACCAACAGCCCCAGGCTGCTCAGCGCGGCCCTGAGGGACGGCGGGTCGGCGTGGTCCTCGGTGTCGATCACCTCGCCGGCCGTGGTGAGCGGCAGGAAGTAGTCCCGGTGCCGGATGGTCTGGGTGGTGACGAACAGGCCGTACAGCGCCAGCGCCGCGAGCGCCGCGAAGACCAGCTGCGGACCGGAGAACTGCGGCCCGGGCGTCGTGGTGGTGAAGGACGGCAGCACCAGGCTCAGCCCGGCCAGTGTGGCGACCGAGGCCAGCTCCGCCCCGGTGCCCTCGGCGTTGAAGACCGCCACCCGCCGCTTGAGCGCGCCGATCAGGAGGCAGAGCCCGACGATGCCGTTGCAGGTGATCATGACGGCGGCGAAGACCGTGTCCCGCGCCAGCCCGGCGCTCTTCTCCCCGCCGTCGACCATCAACGTGACGATCAGCGCCACCTCGATGATGGTCACCGCGACCGCCAGCACCAGCGACCCGAACGGCTCGCCCACCCGGTGCGCGATCACCTCCGCGTGGTGGACCGCGGCCAGCACCGCCGCGGCCAGGAACAGCGACACCACGCCCACCAGCGCGCTGGGCAGTGACCGGCCCCAGATGAAGGCCAGCAGCACCACCGCCGCGACCGGCAGCACACCGGTCCAGTGCACCAAGGGCGTTCGCGGCCGGGGAGTCATGCCCCGAGCTTGGCAGAGAAGCCGGACCCCCGCCCGTCGGTGAAGCCGCCTCAGGCCGTCGCCCGGTGCTGCCCCTTGGCCTCCGGCGGAGCCAGTGCCGCCTTGCTGACATCGGCCACCAGCTCCACCACGTCGGGCCCGTACGCCTGCGAGTTGACGACCTTCAGCAGCAGCGCGAACTGCCCGTCCGCGCCGTACCGGCGGGCCAGCCGCGACCGGTTGCGGACCAGGTGGCGCACCGCGGCCCGGTGGGTGACCGGCCGCTGACCGGCCGCCAGGAACACCGGCCGACCGCCCTCCCCGGCCGTCAGCCGGGCCAGCAGCACGTGCTCCACCGCCCCCGGCTCCATCCGGTACGCCGTCCCGCCGATCGTCAGGGTGCCCCGGCCGGCGCCGGTCGCGTCACCCGGGTGGACCGCGACGCCCGGCAGCAGGTTCGCCATGTGGGCCGCCAGCCGGCGGTGCGCGGTCGGGTCGCCGACGCAGAACTCGGTCCGCGCCCCGAAGCCCTGGAGCCCGGTGTCGTGCGGGGCGACCTCCGGGTGCGCACCGCAGTTCTCGACCACCGAGGCCAGTCCCAGCAGCGCCAGCGCGTCATGCCGCGGGATGCTCCACTGGGCCGCGGCGCTGTCCCGGTGGGTGACCAGGACGCACTCGGAGCCGTCGGGCAGCCCGAAGAAGTCCTGTTCGCGGGCGCGCCTCCGGCGGGCCACCGCCGAGGGTCCGGCCCAGCCGGCGGCCAGCCCCACCAGGAGGGCGACCGCCGCGGTCAGGAGCAGCAGGGTGTCGTTCATGGCGGGCGAGCGTAGCGGCTGTCGGGCGGGTGTTCGAGGTCGGCCCGCCGGTCCGCGCCGCTTGCCCGGAAGCGTCCCGAATCGGCGGGAGCGTGCACCTCGGCCCCGAACCGTCCCCGCGTCCGCGCCGCCCCGAACGGCGCAGCCGCACCCCGAAGCACCCCCTGTCGGCACGGTGTTGGCCCCGGTAGGCTCCGGCCCCTGCCGCCCCCCATCGCGCAGCCCTTGGAGGAATTCCAGGTATGTCGAACGCCCGACGTCTCACCGTCCTGGGAGTCGCGGCCGCACTGGCCGGTTCCCTGATGGCCGTCCCGGCCGCCGCCCGGACCGCGGCACCCCACCCCGGCCCCGCCGCCGAACACGCCGATGACGCAGCCGCCCCTGCCAAGACCCCGGTCGCCGTCGGCTACGGCGGAGCGGTCTCCAGCGTCGACGCGGACGCCTCGGCCGCCGGCATCGAGGTGCTCCGCAAGGGCGGCAACGCGGTCGACGCCGCGGTCGCCACCGCCGCCGCCCTCGGCGTCACGGAGCCCTACTCCGCCGGCGTCGGAGGCGGCGGCTACTTCGTCTACTACGACGCCAAGTCCAAGACCGTCCGCACCCTCGACGGCCGCGAGACCGCCCCCCGCTCTGCCACCAAGGGCCTCTTCCTGGAGAACGGCAAGCCGATACCGTTCGACGACGCGGTCACCAGCGGACTCAGCATCGGCACCCCCGGCACCCCCGCCACCTGGGACAGCGCCCTCAAGAAGTGGGGCAGCCGCTCCCTGGCGCAGGTGCTCCAGCCGGCCGAGAAGATCGCCGCGAACGGCTTCACCGTCGACGCGACCTTCCGCCAGCAGACCGCCGACAACGAGGCGCGGTTCCGCGACTTCCCGGCCACCGCCGACCTCTTCCTGCCCGGCGGCAAGCTCCCCGTCGTCGGCTCGACCCTGAAGAACCCCGATCTGGCCCGCACCTACCGCGAGTTGGGGCAGCAGGGCGTCGGCGCGCTCTACCGCGGCGACATCGGCCGGGACATCGTCCGCACCGTCCAGCAGCCCCCCGTCCGCTCCGGCGCCACCCGCAAGGTCCGGCCCGGCGACCTGACCGCCGCCGACCTGCGCGCCTACCGCACGCTCAGCCACCGCCCGACCCACACCACCTACCGCGGCCTGGACGTCTACGGCATCGCCCCGTCGTCCTCCGGCGGCACCAGCGTCGCCGAAGCCCTCAACATCCTGGAGAAGAGCGACCTCTCGCACCTGTCCGAGACGCAGTTCCTGCACCGCTACATCGAGGCCAGCCGGATCGCCTTCGCCGACCGCGGCCGCTGGGTCGGCGACCCGGCCTACGAGAACGTCCCCGTCAAGGGCCTCACCTCCAAGCGGTTCGCCGCCTCCCGGGAGTGCCTGATCAACGACGACAAGGCGCTCACCAGCCCGCTCGCGCCCGGCGACCCGCGCCACCCGACGCCCTGCGGCACCACCGGCAAGGCCGCGCCGACGACCTACGAGGGCGAGAACACCACCCACCTCACCGCCGCCGACAAGTGGGGCAACGTCGTCGCCTACACCCTCACCATCGAGCAGACCGGCGGCAGCGGCATCGCCGTCCCCGGCCGCGGCTTCCTGCTCAACAACGAACTGACCGACTTCTCCTTCGCCCCCGCCGACCCGGCCGTGCACGACCCGAACCTGCCCGGCCCCGGCAAGCGGCCGCGCTCCTCCATCTCCCCGACCGTCGTGCTGCGCCACGGCGACCCCGTCCTGGCGCTGGGCTCGCCCGGCGGCGCCACCATCATCACCACCGTGCTGCAGACCCTGGTCAACCACCTCGACCGCGGAATGTCGCTGGTCGACGCCATCGCGGCGCCGCGCGCCAGCCAGCGCAACGCCGCCGCCACCGAGCTCGAACCGGCACTGTGGAACAGCCCGCTGCGCAAGCAACTCGAAGCCCTCGGCCACACCTTCAAGCTGAACCCGGAGATCGGCGCGGCCACCGGAGTGCAGCGGCTGCCGGACGGCCGCTGGCTCGCGGCGGCCGAGAAGGTCCGGCGCGGCGGCGGCTCGGCGAGGGTCGTCCAGCCGGCGCCGTGACGCTCCCGCGCGGGGCGGCCGGCGACCGGTGAGGCGCCTGCGAGGCCGCCCGGGCGGGCCGTGTGTGCCGTCCGTGTGTCGTCGGCGTGTCGCGCCGCGCGGCGTCGTTGCCGCCCCCCGCGGGTCCTATTAGCCTCCTGGGACCGTTCGTTGGCATGAGCGGTCTCAGGGAGGGCACGCAGCGTGAGCGTTGACGAGAGCCAGGAACGCCGGACCGGATCGTCCCCGGAACGCCCCCGCCGCCCGGCGTCCGCCGCCCCGGCCGGGAACCTGGACGGACAGTGGGAGGGGCTCGCCGATCAGGCCCGGGCACTGGCCGACGGGCGGGTCACCGCCACCGCGCTGGTGCAGCGCTGCCTCGACCGCATCGCCGCCACCCAGGAGAGTGTCAACGCCTTCCGCCGGGTCCGGACCGAAGCCGCGCTCGCCGAGGCCGCGGAGGCGGACCGCCGGCTCGCCGACGGGGAACGGCTGCCGCTGCTGGGGGTGCCGGTCGCGGTCAAGGACGACACCGACGTGGCGGGCGAACCCACCGCGTTCGGCTGCGCCGGGGTGTTCCCGCCCAAGCCGCACGACGCCGAGGTCGTCCGGCGGCTGCGCGCGGCCGGCGCGGTCATCGTCGGCAAGACCAACGCCTGCGAACTCGGGCAGTGGCCGTTCACCGAGGGCCCGGCCTTCGGCGACACCCGCAACCCCTGGAACCTCGCGCACACCCCCGGCGGCTCCTCCGGTGGCTCGGCCGCCGCGGTCGCCGCCGGACTGGTCCCCGCCGCACTCGGCACCGACGGCGCCGGCTCGGTCCGGATCCCCGCCGCCTGGTCCCACCTCGTCGGCATCAAACCGCAGCGCGGCCGGATCTCCACCTGGCCGGACCCCGAGGCGTTCCAAGGCATCACCGGCATCGGCCCGCTGGCCCGCACGGTCCAGGACGCCGCGCTGCTGCTGGACGTCGCCAGCGGCAACCACGCCGGCGACCTGCACCGGCCACCGGCCATCGCGGCCCACGAGGCGGCCGGCCGGGACCCCGGGAAGCTGCGCATCGCGCTCGCCTGGAAGGCCCCCACCACCTTCACCCGCAAACCCCTGCACCCCGACGTGCGGAGCGCGGTCACCGCGGTGGCCCGCACCCTGGCCGGCCTGGGCCACTTCGTCGAGGAGGCCGAACCGGACTACGGGCTGGTCGGACTGGCCTTCGTCCCGCGCGCCACGGCCGGGGTGGGCGAGTGGGCCGCCCGGGTCCCCGACCCCCGGCTGCTGGACCGCCGCACCCGGGAGGCGGCGCGGCTGGGCCGCCTGCTCGGCGGACCGGTGCTGCGCCGCGCCCGGGCCGCGGAACGGCGCCAGCAGAGCCGCATCGGCGCGCTGTTCGGCCGCTACGACGTGCTGCTGACGCCGACCACCGCGACCCCGCCGCCGCGCGTGGGCACCCTGGCCCGGCTCAGCGGCTGGCAGACCGACCGGGCCATGATCGCGGCCTGCCCGTACGCCTGGCCGTGGAACGTGCTGGGCTGGCCGGGCATCAGCGTCCCGGCCGGCTTCAGCGCCGACGGTCTGCCGCTGGGCGCGCAACTGCTCGGCCCGGCGCACGGCGAACCGCGGTTGATCTCACTGGCCGCCCAGTTGCAGGACGCCCTGCGGTGGCACGAGCGGCACCCCGAACCGCACCCCGTACCGGACGCCGGCCTCAGCCCAGGAGGCCGATGATCGCCTCGGTGGTGTCCGTCTCGCCCAGCCGCGGGAAGATCCGCTCCACGCTGTTGCGGTGCGCCTCCGGGTCCAGGTCGGTCACCGCGTCGACGGCGACCGTGACGTGGTAGCCGTGCGCGTACGCGGCGCGGGCGCTGGACTCCACGCCGATGCTGGTGGCGATCCCGCCGAACACGACCTGGGTGACGCCGCGCCGGCGCAACTCGGCGTCCAGCTCGGTGCCGTGGAAGGCGCCCCACCGCTCCTTGGTGACGAGCACGTCGCCCGGCTGCCGGTCCAGTTCCCCGACCAGCTCGGCCCAGTCGGCCGGCGGGGTGCCGCCGCCGGCCCGCCCGGCCTCGGTGCGGCCCGGCGCCCCACCGGTGACGTTCACCAGGACGACCGGCAGGCCGTGGGCACGGAACGCCGCCGCCAGCCGGGCCGCGCGGGCCACGACCTCGTCGGCGGGGTGGACGGTGGGCAGCCCGGTGATGCCCTTCTGAAGGTCGATCAGGACCAGGGCGGTGTTCGGGTCAAGAATGCTGGCGGGCACGGTAACTCTCCATGGTGGATCGGTGGTTGGTGGTGGATCAGCCGAAGCTCCGGCCGCCCGCGGTGCGCAGCGTCCGGTCGGCGAGGGTGACGGCGAGCAGGAGCCCGCCGAGGATCACGCCGGTCAGCGCGATCGAGTGCAGTCCCGGGTCCGTGGCCCGCTGCCCGTACCAGAGCCCGATCAGGCTGGACGCGGTGATCGCGCCGAGGTACTGGGCGGTGCGCTGGAGCCCGGCGGCCGCGCCCACGCCGTCGGCGGGGGCCTGGGCGTAGACGGCGGCTTGGTTGCCGGTGGAGGCCAGCCCCTGGGGGATGCCGAACAGCGCCCCCGCGACGAGCAGCAGCGGCAGCGGACTGGTGCCGTGCAGCAGCAGGAAGACGGCGCTGCCCGCGGTCAGGCAGGCCGCGGCGACGGTCAGCGGGGCGCGGATGCCCTTCGTCCGGGCGCCGGCCAGCGAGCAGAGCGCGGCGGCGCCGGACATCGGCAGCATCACCAGTCCGGCGTGGAACGACGAGAAGCCGTGCCCCTGCTCCAGCCACTGGCTGTAGCCGTACAGCACGCAGTAGATGACCAGGTAGGTCAGCCCGTGCCGGAGGTAGGTGAGCGCCAGGGCCCGGTTGCGGGCCAGCATCCGCAGGTCGATGAAGGGCCGGGGGTGGCGCAGCTGCCACCAGACCAGGACGGCGGTCAGCGCCGCGGTCGGCGCGAGCAGCGGCCACCGCGGGGCGTCCAGCCGCAGCAGGAAGAACATCGCGCAGGTCAGTGCGGAGGCGAAGAGCGCGATGCCGAACGGGTCCAGGCCGCCGCGGGCGGCGTCGGCCGGCGCGGCACCGTGCGCGGCCCGGGCGTCCCGGTCGGCCGGGAGCCAGGCCAGCGCGCCGACGAGCGCCAGCAGCGCGAGGGGGACGTTGACCGCGAAGACCGCCCGCCAGCCGGCGGTCGCGGCCAGCAGCCCGCCGAGGGTGGGGCCGACCGCGGCACTCGCCAGCGCGGCCAGGGAGAGCCGCCCGAGCACCGCCCGGGGGGTGGGCCGGCCCACCCGCCGCGACTCGGCGCGCAGCATCGCCATCGCCGCCGGGTAGGCGGCCGCGGTGCCGATGCCGAGGACGATCCGGGAGACGACCAGCAGCGCGAAGGTCGGCGCCAGCGCGCCGATCAGTCCGGCCGCACAGACCGCCACGGTGCCGGCGACGAACACCCGGCGCGGCCCGATCCGGTCGGCGACCCGGCCCAGCGTCGGCTGGCCCACCGCGCTGGCGAGGTACATCGCCGAGATCAGCCACGCGGTGTCGGCGGCGCCGACCCGGAAGTCCCGGCCGATCGCCACCAGCGCGGTGGCGATCATCGTCGAGTTGATCGGATTGAGCAGCGACCCCAGCAGCAGCGGCGTCATCAGCCGGGCGCCGAAGCCGCGGTCGGCGGCCGGGGGCGCGGGGCGGTGCGCGGCCGGGCCGGCGGTGTCGGCGGCGGCGGTCCGGCCGGCGGTCCGGTCCGGGGCGTCGGGGGCGCTCATTCCTCGGTCAGCCGTCGTATCAACGCGGTCGCCTCGGCCAGCGTCCGCCGCTCGTCGGCGGTCAACCGCTCGGCGACGGCCACCGCGAGCCAGTCGTGCTTGGCGGCCCGGACGTCCCGGAGCACCCGGCGGCCCTCCTCGGTGAGCGAGAAGACCACCTGGCGGCCGTCGGTGGGGTGCGGGCTGCGGGCGAGGATCCCGTGCTCCTCCAGGGCGCCGACGGTCACCCGCATCGATTGCGGACGCACCAGCTCGGCGCGGGCCAGCGCCGCGATGGTGGACGGCCCGTCGGCGTCGATCCGGGCGACCACCGCGCGCTGCGTGGGGGACAGCTCGCCCTGCGGCGAGGCGGCGCGCAGCCGGCGCATCAGCAGGGACACCGTCGCGCCGAGATCGGTGGCGAGCCGTTCCTGGTCCTTGTCGGGCATGCTCCGAGCGTAGAAGCCCGACAGGCAAACTTGCAAGTTTGCCTGTCGTTCTTGGTGTCCTCCCGGCGCTCCGTCCCGCCCGCGCCGTCGTGCGGAGCGGCCCGCTCGGCCCCCGGTCCGGACCCGCGCACCCGACCGCCGCGCCGCGCTGGGAGATGGTCTTGCCACGGTCGGTGACGGGGCTTACGGTCGCCTCCACACGCGTAGATCCGCGCACCGCAGGCTGACGCAGCGACAAAGGAGCAGCTCATGGCCGATGTTGTGCGTGCCGCACTGGTCCAGGCGACCTGGACGGGCGACACCGAATCGATGATCGCGAAACACGAGGAGCACGCCCGGGCGGCGGCCGCGCAGGGTGCCAAGGTGATCGGCTTCCAGGAGGTCTTCAACGCCCCGTACTTCTGCCAGGTCCAGGAGCCGGAGCACTACCGCTGGGCGGAGCCGGTGCCGGACGGCCCGACCGTGCGGCGGATGCAGGACCTCGCCCGCGAGACCCAGATGGTGATCGTCGTGCCGGTCTTCGAGGTCGAGCAGTCCGGCTTCTACTACAACACCGCGGCCGTCATCGACGCCGACGGCACCGTCCTCGGCAAGTACCGCAAGCACCACATCCCGCAGGTCAAGGGGTTCTGGGAGAAGTACTACTTCCGCCCGGGGAACGTCGGCTGGCCGGTCTTCGACACCGCCGTCGGCCGGATCGGCGTCTACATCTGCTACGACCGGCACTTCCCGGAGGGCTGGCGGCAGTTGGGTCTCAACGGCGCCCAGCTCGTCTACAACCCGTCCGCCACCTCGCGCGGACTGTCGGGCTACCTCTGGCGGCTGGAACAGCCCGCGGCCGCGGTCGCCAACGAGTACTTCGTCGCCGCGATCAACCGGGTCGGCGTCGAGGAGTACGGCGACAACGACTTCTACGGCTCCAGCTACTTCGTCGACCCGCGCGGCCAGGTCGTCGGCGATCCCGCCAGCGACTCCAAGGAGGAACTGGTCGTCCGCGACCTGGACTTCGGCCTGATCGACGAGGTCCGCCAGCAGTGGGCGTTCTACCGCGACCGGCGCCCCGACGCCTACGAGGGGCTGGTGCAGCCGTGACGTCCGACGCCGCAAGCCTGCACGCCCGCCACCAGGCCGTCATGCCGTCCTGGTTGAGCCTCTACTACGACCGCCCCCTGGAACTCACCCACGGCGAGGGCCGGCACGTCTGGGACGCCGACGGCACCCGCTACCTCGACTTCTTCGGCGGCATCCTCACCACGATGACCGCGCACGCCCTGCCCGAGGTCACCAAGGCGATCAGCGAGCAGGCCGGCCGTCTCCTGCACTCCTCCACGCTGTACCTCTCCCGCCCCATGGTGGAGTTGGCGGAGCGGATCGCCGCGCTCTCCGGCATCCCCGACGCCCGGGTCTTCTTCACCACCTCCGGCACCGAGGCCAACGACGCCGCACTGCTCCTGGCCACCACCCACCGCCGGTCCAACCAGATCCTGGCGATGCGCAACAGCTACCACGGCCGTTCCTTCTCCACCGTCGGCATCACCGGCAACCAGAGCTGGTCACCCACCAGCCTCTCGCCGCTGCAGACCCTCTACGTCCACGGCGGGGTCCGCTCCCGCGGCCCCTACGCCGACCTCGACGACGCCGCGTACACCGCGGCCTGCGTCGCCGACCTGGAGGACGTGCTCCAGCAGGCCGCGGGCGGCGTCGCCGCGCTGATCGCCGAACCGGTGCAGGGCGTCGGCGGCTTCACCGCACCGCCGGACGGGCTGTACGCGGCGTTCCGCGAAGTCCTGGCCCGCGAGGGGATCCTGTGGATCAGCGACGAGGTGCAGACCGGCTGGGGCCGCACCGGCGAGCACTTCTGGGGCTGGCAGGCGCACGGCGAGAACGGCCCGCCGGACCTGCTCACCTTCGCCAAGGGCATCGGCAACGGCATGTCCATCGGCGGGGTGGTGGCCCGCGCCGAGATCATGAACTGCCTGCCCGCCAACTCCATCTCGACCTTCGGCGGCAGCCCGATCACCATGGCCGCCGGCCTGGCCAACCTCACCTACCTCCTGGAGCACGACCTCCAGGGCAACGCCCGGCGGGTCGGCGGACTGCTCATCGAGCGCCTGCGGGCGGTGACCGCCGGCCTCGACATGGTGCGGGAGGTGCGCGGGCGGGGCCTGATGATCGGAGTCGAGCTGGTCCGGCCGGGCACCGACGAGCCGTCCCCGGAGGCAGCCACCGGAGTGCTGGAGGCCGCGCGGGAACGCGGGCTGCTGGTCGGCAAGGGCGGCCGGGGCGGCGCCTCGCTCCGCATCGCCCCGCCGCTCACACTCACCGTCGCCGAGGCGGAGCACGGTGCCGAACTGCTCGCGGACGCCCTGCGGTGGACGCAGGCGAACCTCGCACCGCGCTGACCGCCGCGCGCCGCGTCCGGCCCGCGCCGCCCCGGTCACCCCGGGCGGTGCCCCGGCCGCGGCGCGGCGCGCGTCGACCGGACACCCCCGCGCTCCCTCGTGCGCGTGGTTCCCCGGCGTGTTGCTTGTCCGGCCGGGGCGCGGCCGGAACGGTGGGACCGTGCGCACCCCTCCTCTCCTCGTCCTGACGGCCGCGGTGTTGGCCACGGTCACCGGCTGCATGTCCGTCCCGGCGTCCCGGACGGCGCCGCCCGGGCCCCGCCCGGCACCGTCCGTGCCCGAACGCCCCGCGACCCGGGCGCCGTCCGAAGGGACCGCGCACGAACAGGTGGTGACCGCACCGCGGCCACCCGAACCGCCCGCGGACGCCGCCGTCGCGGAAGCGGACGGGACCGCGGCGGACGCGCCGGCCCCACGCCGCGGACGGCTCCCCGCCGCGCCGCATCCGCAGCACCCCCGGCCGGCCCACCACCGCGAACGGCCACGGCCCGCGCAGGCCGCACCGCCCCCGCACCATCCCGCGGTGCGCGCCCCGGCCGCGCACCGCACCGTTGACCCGCGGATGATCTGTCAGATGGCCGCCGGCAAGGTGCGCCCGGACCTGTTGACGCTGTGTCAGGGAAGCTTCGGGCAGTGACGCACCGCGGCGCCTGCCGCACGGCACGAGGAAGGGCCCCCGCTCCATGAGCGGGGGCCCTTCGTGTGGAGCGCCCGGCAGGCCTTGCACCTACATTTCCCATCGGATGATGGGCGTCTTTCCTTGGACCACAGACGCGTGACTCCCGCCCGCGGGCCGGAGTTACGTGATGATCATACAGCCTCGGCGGGTGGTCGCGCACCCGCCGCCCGGCCGGCCGCGGAAGGGTCGCGGCCGGCCCCGCCCCGACCCGCCGGGCGCATCCGGGCCCATGCGGCGCCCCACGGTCAGCCCTTGGGTGCCACATCCGCGTAACGGCCGCCCACCGCGGGGGAGTTGAGCCAGGCGGTGGCCGGCCCCTTGATGCCGTCGGAGCGGTAGACCCCCCACTTGTCGGTGACCCAGGAGGCGCGCAGGGTCGCCGCGGGGTACTGCTCGGAGCCGCCGGGCAACTGCTGGGCCGCGCCGTCGTGCCAGAGCCGCACCCAGCCGCGCGCCGGGTCCTTCGAGACCTTGATGCCGAGGACGAAGTCGTGCCAGGTGTTCAGGGCGATCGGCGCCTGCCAGAGCCGGGTGGTCTTCAACTGCGGGTCGCAGTACTCCAGGTCGACGGTGCCGTCGCCCCGGGCGCGCAGCGACAGCGGCGGGGTGGCGGCGCCCGGACCGTAGTCCTTGAGCTGCCACAGGACCACCCAGTCGCCCTTCTTCGTCGGCAGCGGACCCCACATCGAGCGCCAGCCGACGTAGACGACGTCGCCCTCGCGGGAGAAGCGGAGCGGGCCGTTGGCGGTGCGGTGGCCGCGGGTCTCCACCCGCACCCGGGTGGGGCCGTCGAGCTTGTCGCCGGAGGTGTGCAGCGCGAAGGACTTCCCGTGCCGCCCGGTCGGATCGTCGGCGACCCGCACCGTGCCCGGTTTGGTCTCCGTGCCCTCGAAGTCGGCGGTGCCCCGCGCCGGATCGGCGCGCCACAGTGCGGCCGCGTGTGCGGCGGACGGGTGCGCGCCGCCGGGCCGGGCCGCGGGCGGGGCCAACTGGGCGGCCGCGGAACAGGCGCCGGTCAGCGCGATTCCGGCGAGGAGGGCAACTCCCCTACGGAGGTGGGGGGTTAGGGGTCGCTCCATGGGTGGACTCCCGACGTGGAGGTGGGGGACGGGAGTGAAAGTTAGGTTTGTTGCCAGTTGCCGTCAAGGGGGCGGACGGGCCGCCGACGTCCGGTGCACCGCGGGAGCCCGGACGCTACTTCCGCGCGGCGGCCGCCCGCACCGCGCCGGCCACCTCGGTGAAGAAACGGGTGTGGGCGCGCCGGCTCACCGGGGCCTCGGGGTTCCACGGCAGCAACTGCACCCGGGACTCGATCGCCCGCCAGTGCTCGTCCGTCCGCAGCGCCTCGACCCGGGCGGCGTTGGCCCGGACGTCGATCAGGACCACGTCCGGGGCGAGCGCGGCGGCCTCCGCCCAGCCCACCGTCGACCAGTTGGTGCCGGCCCCGGCCGCCGGTTCCGGCAACTCCACGCCGTGCTCGGCCAGCGCCCGCAGGTCCGGCCAGGTGCCCGGGCGGGCCAGGTGCACCTTGTCCGACCCGGCGGGGGAGAGCGCCACCACCCGCGGCCGCACCGGACCGCCGCCGGCCCGTCGCAGCTCGTCCTCGGCGTCGTCCAACTCCTTGGCCAGTGTGAGCGGTTCACCGTGCCCCAGGGAGCCGGCCAGTGCCGCGAAGCGCTCCCGCACCTCGGCCAGGCTGCGCCCCGGACCCACCGCGACGGTGGCCACCGGGACCTGCTCCTCCAACTCCTGCGCGACCTTCGCCTCCAGGCCGTACACCTGCTCCCCGTCGTAGGTCACCGCCACCACGAGGTCCGGGCGGGCCGCCAGCACGGCGTCCGGGTGCAGTGCGCTGCCCGATCCGAGGTACGGGATCTCGTCCAACGGCAGCTCACCGGCCTTGGCCGGGTCGGCCGCCACCCCGTCGTGCTGGGACCCGAACAGGCCCGCGGGGCGGATGCCGTGGTCCCACAGCGTCGCCCCCGCCGGTATGTACGCCACGATCCGTTCCGGCCGGGTTCCGGCCACCACCAGGCGCCCGCGGTCGTCGGAGAACTCCCACGGCGTGCTCTGCTCCATGGCGCATCGCCTTTCTGACGTCATCTGTGTGCCTTTTGACGCCCTCAGTGCCGATTGTGAAGGTGTGGTTCCGTCATCACTTTCGAAGTTGTGGGTCGGAGTCTGTTACCTGCCCATCCGGTCGCCCCCGCACCCCTCCCGGC
>LIQL01000317.1 GCA_001418405.1 Streptomyces diastatochromogenes
GCCCACCGCCACCCCCTCCCCCGCAGCGGTGTGCCGGCTCAGACGTCGGTGACCCGCAGGCCGGCGTGCGCCGTGTAGCGGCGGTTGACCGAGATCAGGTTGGCGACCAGCGACTCGACCTGGTGGGCGTTGCGCAGCCGGCCGGCGAAGACGCCGCGCATCCCGGGGATGCGGGCGGCCAGCGCCTGCACCAGGTCGGTGTCGGCGCGGCGTTCGCCGAGCACCATCACGTCGGTGTCGATCTCGGCGACCTCGGGGTCCTGGAGCAGGACGGCAGAGAGGTGGTGGAAGGCGGCGGTGACCCGGGAGTCCGGCAGCAGCGCGGCGGCCTGCTCGGCGGCGCTGCCCTCCTCCGGCTTGAGCGCGTAGGCGCCCTTCTTGTCGAAGCCGAGCGGGTTGACGCAGTCGATCACCAGCTTGCCGGCCAGCTCCTCGCGCAGCGCCTGGAGGGTCTTGGCGTGTCCCTCCCACGGCACCGCGACGATCACGGCGTCGCTGCGGCGGGCGCAGTCGGCGTTGGCGGCGCCCTCGACGCCCAGGCCGCCCAGTTGGGGGTCCTCGGCGGCGGCCTGCGCGCGCTCGGCGGCCCGGGAGCCGATGATCACCTTGTGGCCGGCCTTGGCGAACCGGTAGGCCAGGCCGCGGCCCTGGTCGCCGGTGCCGCCGAGGACGCCGATCACCAGACCGGAGACGTCGGGCAGGTCCCACGGATCGCGGGCGGCCGGCTTGGCGCCGGTGGTGGACGGGGTCTCGGCCGGGGTCGCGGCAGCGTCGGAAGAAGTCATGACAGCGATACTGTCACGCCCCGGCGCCGGTGTCGGGGGACGTCACGCCTTGACGCTCCCCTCGGTCAATCCCGTGCGCCAGTACCGCTGGAGCACCGTCATCAGCACCATCAGCGGCAGTACGGACAGCAGCGCGCCGCCCACCGTGTACTGGTAGAGCACCGGCTGTCGGTCCGCGTAGCCCAGCCACGTCGTCAGTCCCAGTTGGACCGGGTACAGGTCGGAGTCGGAGAGCATCACCAACGGCAGGAAGTAGTTGTTCCAGATGTGCACGAACTGGAACAGGAAGACGGTGACCAACGCCGGTCCCATCAGCCGCAGCCCCAGCCCGGCGAAGATCCGCGCCTCCCCCGCGCCGTCGATCCGGGCCGCCTCCAGGAGCGCGTCGGGCACCGCGGCGGCCGCGTAGATCCGGCACAGGTAGACCCCGAACGGGCTGACCACGCTGGGGATCAGCACCGCACCGTAGGTGTCGGCCAGGCCCAGCGCGCTGAAGAGGAAGTACAGCGGCAGGGCCAGTGCGGTGCTCGGGATCAGCACCCCGGCCAGCACCAGGCCGAAGACCGTCTCCCGCCCCCGGAAGGGGAACTTGGCCAGCGCGTAGCCCGCCGCGGCGGACAGCCCGGTGGCGCAGACCGCGCCGACGCCGGCGTAGAGCAGCGAGTTGGCGAACCAGCGGGCGTAGACGCCGTGGTCGTACGTCAGGACACCGGTGAGGTACGCCAGCGGCCGGGGGTGGTCGGAGAACCAGAAGCCGAAGGTGCCGAAGAGGTCGGCGCTGCTCTTGGTCGCCGAGACGACCAGCCAGTAGACGGGCGCGAGGAAGTAGAGGGCGGCGACGGCCAGCAGGGAGCTGGTGATGATCCGTTGACGGACGGGGACCCGGGCGCTCACGGATGCCCCTTCGCTCGCCCGTCGGGGGCCTGGGTGCTCATCCGTGCTCCTTCCCTCGCCCGCCGACCAGCCGCAGGAAGCCGAACGAGGCCGCGCACGCCACCAGGGCCAGCAGCACCGCCTCGGCCGCCGCCCGGTGCTGGTTGTTGCCGACGAACGCCTCGCTGTAGGCGTGCAGGTTGGGGGTGTAGCCGGAGTCGATGGACGAGGCGAGCGGGCGCAGCACCATCGGCTCGGCGAACAGCTGGAGGGTCCCGATGATGCTGAACACGGTGGTGAGCACCAGCGCCGGGCGGAGCATCGGGAGCTTGACGTACCGGGCCACCTGCCAGGCGCCCGCGCCGTCGATCCGGGCCGCCTCGTAGAGCTCGCCGGGGACGGACTTCAGCTGGGCGATCAGCACCAGCATGGTGTAGCCGGTGAACTGCCAGGTGACGATGTTGGCGACCGACCACAGCACGCTGCCGCGGGAGAGGAAGTCGACGTTCCAGCCCACCGCTTGGGCGATCCGCACCAACGGGCTGAGGCCGGGGACGTAGAGGAAGCCCCACAGGATCGAGGCGATCACCCCGGGCACCCCGTAGGGCAGGAAGAAGGCGCTGCGGAAGAAGGTGACCCAGCGGGCGGCGGCGCTCTCCAGGAGCAGCGCCAGCGCGGTGGCGAGCGCCGTCATCAGCGGGATCTGCACGACGCCGAAGAGCAGCACCCGGCCGAAGCCGGTCAGGAACCGGTCGTCGGCCAGTGCCTGGGCGTAGTTGGCGAGGCCGGCGAAGACGTCGCGCTCGGTGCCGAGGCCGAGCGGCCCGGTGCGTGCGGTGCGCCGCAGGCTGGTCCACACCGCGTAGCAGACCGGGGCGAGGTAGCAGAGGGCGAAGAGGGCGAGGAACGGCAGGACGAATCCGGCCGCGGCCCGGGCGTTGCGGGCGCCGGGCCGCCCGGTCCGGCGCGGGCGTCGCGCGGCGGTCGCGCTCATGTGCCGCTCTCCGCCTTGAGGCCCTTGTCCCGCAGGTCGGCGACGGTCTGGCGCTGCACCTGCGTCAGCACCGAGCGGAACGAGGTGCCGCCGGCGAGCGCGTCGGTGAAGGCGTCGCCGAGCCGCTGGAAGAGGGTGTCCACGCCCGGCCCCCACTGCCAGTCGGTGTCCACGTGCGCGCCGGCGTCGGCGAAGACCCGGCTGTAGGGCTGGCCGCCGAAGAAGTCCTTGTCCGCGTCGAGGGCACTGGTGGCGTAGCCCGTCTTGGCGCTGGGGAAGCCGTAGCCGCCCTGGAGGAGCAGGGCGATGGACTGCGGGTCGGTGTTGAGCCAGAGCGCGAAGTCCAGGGCGTCCTTGGGGTAGCTCGCCTTGGCGAAGACGGCGGTGGTGGAGCCGCCCCAGTTCGCGTACGCCCGGTCGCCGGGCTGCCACTGGGGCAGCGGGGCGGCCCGCCATTTGCCCTTGGTGCCTGGCGCGTTGCCGGCCAGCAGGGCGTCGCCCCAACTGGCCCCCACCCAGGCCGGGATGGCGCCGGTCTGGATGTCCTTGTACCAGGCGTCCCGGCGGTCCGGGACGGTCTTGACGAGCTTGCGCCGCACCAGCCCCTCCCAGTAGTCGGCGACCCGACGGGTGGGGGCGTCGTCGAGGTGCACGACCCAGGTGTCGCCGTGGGTGGCGTACCACTTGGCGCCGGCCTGCCAGGCCAGTCCGGCGAAGCGGTTGCCGTTGGTCGGGGCGAAGGTCTCGATCCAGGCGCCGTGCCGACGGACCTCCTTGGCGGCGGCCTCGTACGCGTCCCAGGTGCGCGGCACCGGGATGCCCCACCGGTCGAAGAGGTCCTGCCGGACGAACAGCCCCATCGGGCCGCTGGCCTGCGGGATGGCGTAGATCCCGGAGCCGAAGACGGACTGCCGCCACTGCCAGGCGAAGAACGCGTCGCGATGCCGGGCGGCGCCGAGCGGGGCGAGGTCGCGCAGCCCGCCGTCCAGCAGGAAGCTGGGGATCACCGGGAACTCGATCTGGCCCAGGTCCGGCGGGTTGCCGGCCTTGATGGCGGCGTGCATCTTCGCGTACTGCTCGCCATTGACCGCCGACACCTTCTCGACCCTGACCTGGACCTCGGGGTGGTTGCGGTTCCACAGGTCCACGGGCCGGTCGATGCCCGGCACCCAGGACCAGAAGGTGAGGGTGATCCTCTGGCCCTTCTTCCGTTCCCTGGGGGCGCCGTCGTCGGCGCTGCCGCAGCCGGCGAGCGCGAGGCCGGCGGCGGCCGCGGCCGCCCCGCCGAGGACCGTTCTCCGGCGGACGCCGCCGCGGGGAGTGTCTGCAGGGGTCATGCCGGCTCCTTGAGGGGGATGCGGGGCCGCCGACGGCGGGGGTGCTGAACGGGGCACAGGTGACGAGTGGGTGATGCGCGTTCTCTCTCCCCCACCGGGCGGGACCCGCTCACGACGGGAGGGCCCTCACCATGGGTGGCACAGCAGCCTCGTACGGCACGGATCACTCCTCAGCCGAGCCAGGACGTAGGACGTCCCTTGTCCTGCGGACGATAAGAAGGCTCCAACTGGCCGTCAAGGCACGGCACATGACCGTTTCTCGTGTCGGCAACGGCACCACCGACATGGAATGAAATCCCGGTGAACGCGACGATCACGACACATCCGGCGAGGCGTACGACCACCGCCGGGCGCCGGGGCTACGCGGTCAACCGCCGCCGGATCCCGTCGAAGTGCCGGTGCATCGCCGCCACCGCACGCTCCCCGTCGCCCGCCTCCAACGCATCGACGATCTCCGCATGCTGACGGTATGTCACCTCCGGGTCCGGCCGGACGTCGGCGAGGTCCTCACGGACCCGGCGCAGCGCCGCCCAGAACGCGTCCAGCACCTCGCTCAGCAGGTGGTTGCCGAGCGACCGGTACAGCGCGAGATGGAAGGCCCGGTCGGTGGCGCTGAGCACCTCCCCGCCGTGCGCCTCCTCCGCCATCCGCTGGACCAGCGCCCTGAGCACCGCGAGGTCCTCGGCCGGCAGGCCGCGCGCCACGGTGCCGATCAGCCCCGCCTCCAGGGCCTCCCGGACCTCCATCAGCTCGTACAGGCTGGGCTCGCCCTGCTGGTGGCGGACCGCGGCCCGGAAGGCGACGCCCTCGACGAACGGCTCCAGGGTGAGCGCGCCGACGTAGGTGCCGAAGCCGTGCCGGATCTCGACGATCCGCATGGCCTGGAGCGCCTTGAGCGCCTCCCGCACCGAATTGCGGCTGACGTCGAGCATGGCCACCAGTTCGGTCTCCGTGGGCAACGGATCACCCGACGTCAGCCCGCGGTCCAGGATCAACTGCTTGATCCGCGCCTGGACGTCCTCGGACATCGTGCCTCGCGCCAACCTCATCGCCCTCTTCCCTCTCCCGCACCTCATGCGCCGCACGCCACGGCCCCGTTCGGACCCCACCGGGGCGGAATCCTTGACCGGGCACCCGCGCGCATGCCTATTGTGACCGCGATATCGGACATCCCATGTCTGATGTGCCAGCTCAGCGCCGCCCTTGGAGCCCCCATGGCACTCACCGTCCCGCTGCACGGCGTCATCCCCCCGGTCTGCACCCCCCTCGACCCGCACGGCGAGGTCGACACCGCCTCCCTCACCCGACTGGTCTGCCACCTCCTCGACGCCGGCGTCCACGGCCTGTTCACCCTGGGGTCCTCGGGCGAGGCCGCCTACCTGACCAATCATCAGCGTGCCACCGTCCTGGAGACGGTGGTCACCGCCGCCGCCGGCCGGGTGCCGGTCCTGGCCGGGGTGATCGACACCACCACCGCGCGCGTCCTGGAGCACGCCCGGACCGCCACCGCGCTCGGCGCCGACGCCCTGGTCGCCACCGCCCCCTTCTACACCCGCACCCACCC
>LIQL01000318.1 GCA_001418405.1 Streptomyces diastatochromogenes
GTCGAGGCCGCCCGGGCGGCCAACGGCCCCCGCGACGCCCGCCACCAGGTCGTGCACGTCGAATGCCTGGACCCGGCGGACACCTCGCGCTTCGCCGAACTGGGCGTGGTCGCCTGCATGCAGCCCCGGCACTGCGCCCCGGAGATCGCCGGCCCCGGCCAGGACTGGGCGGAGAACGTGGGTCCGGAGCGCTGGCACAAGGCGTGGCCGATGCGCAGCCTGCACTCCGCCGGTGCCGTACTGGCCTTCTCCAGCGACTGGAACGTCGCCGAGATGGACCCCATGATCGGCATCTACACCGCTCTCACCCGGCAGCCGCTGGGCGGCGGCGTGGCCTGGCAGCCCGAGGAGACGGTGAGCATCGAGACCGCAGTGCACGCCTACACCATGGGCTCCGCGTACGCCAACTTCCTGGAGGAGGAACGGGGTTCGCTGACCGTCGGCAAGCTCGCCGACTTCGTGGTGCTCTCCCGGGACATCCTCCGGGCCGCACCCGAGGACATCCCCGGCACGGTGGCGGAGACCGTCGTGGTCGGCGGCGAGATCGTCCACGAGAGCGGGCGGTGACCGCCGGCGGGGGACGCCCGACCCCGTAATCGGGCGAATGTTCGAGGAGAGGGTGGTCCGGGGGCGGCGGCGCCGGCACGGGGGCAGGATGACCCTATGCTGCTCGCCGCCGTCGCCCGCGTGTCCGCGGAGGTCGCCGCCACCACGGCCCGCTCGCGGAAGACGGCGCTGCTGGCCGAGCTGTTCCGCGCCGCCGCCCCCGAGGACGCCCCGGTGGTCATCCCCTACCTGGCCGGGCGGCTGCCCCAGGGCAGGATCGGCATCGGCTGGAGCGCCCTGCGCGACCCGCCGCCACCCGCCGACCGGGCCACCCTCACCGTCCGCGACGCGGACCGGGCACTGACCACGCTGGCCCGGGTGGCCGGCCCCGGTGCCCAGGCCGAGCGGCGGCGCCTGGTCCGCGACCTCCTCGCCGCCGCCACCGCCGAGGAGCAGCGCTTCCTGCACGGGCTGCTGACCGGCGAGGTCCGCCAGGGCGCCCTGGACGCGCTCGCCGTCGAGGGGCTCGCCGCCGCCACCGGCGCGGCCCCGGACGCGGTCCGGCGCGCCGTGATGCTCGCCGGCTCGCTCCCGGACGTCGCCCGGGCACTGCTCTCGGAGGGGCCGCCGGCCCTGGCCGACTTCCGGCTCACCGTCGGCCGGCCGGTCGGACCGATGCTCGCGCAGACCGCCGCCTCGGTGGCCGAGGCGATCGACCGGCTCGGCCGCTGCGCCGTGGAGGAGAAGCTCGACGGCATCCGGGTGCAGGTGCACCGGGACGGCCCCGACGTGCGGATCCACACCCGCACCCTGGGCGAGGTCACCGACCGGCTGCCCGAGGTCGTGGCCCTCGTCCGGGCGCTGCCCGCCGCGCGCCTGATCCTCGACGGCGAGGTGATCGCCCTGGGGCCGGACGGCCGCCCGGTCCCGTTCCAGCGGGTCGCCGGCCGCTTCGGCTCCCGCACGGACGTCGCCGCGGCCCTGGCCGCCCTCCCGCTGACCCCGGTCTTCTTCGACCTGCTCGCGCTCGACGACCGGGCGCTGCTGGACCTCCCCGGCGAGCAGCGGCACGCCGAAATCGCCGTATGCGTACCGGAGTCGGCCCGGGTGCGGCGCTGCGTGGTGGCGGACCCGGACGACCCCGGGGCGCGCGCCGCCGCCGCGGAGTTCTTCGACCGCACCCTGGCGCGCGGCCACGAGGGCGTCGTGGTCAGGGCCCTCGACGCGCCCTACGGCGCCGGCCGCCGCGGCGCGGCCTGGCTGAAGGTCAAGCCCGTGCACACCCTGGACCTGGTGGTGCTGGCGGCGGAGTGGGGCCACGGCCGCCGCACCGGCAAGCTCTCCAACCTGCACCTGGGGGCGCGGGCCGCGGACGGCGGGTTCGTCATGCTGGGCAAGACCTTCAAGGGGCTCACCGACGCCACCCTCACCTGGCAGACCGCGCGGCTGCAGGAGCTGGCCGTCGCGGACGACGGGCACGTGGTGACGGTCCGCCCGGAACTCGTCGTGGAGATCGCCTACGACGGGTTGCAGACCTCGTCCCGCTACCCGGCCGGGGTCACCCTGCGGTTCGCCCGCGTGGTGCGCTACCGGGAGGACAAGCCGGCCGCGGAGGCCGACACCCTCGACACCGTGCGCGCCGCCCACGGCTGACCCGGCCCCGGCGGCGGAAGGGAAGGGAGCACCGGATCGATGGCAGGCAGACGCAGCGCCGGACTGCTGCTGCACCGCAGCGGCGCCGACGGCGGCACCGAGGTGCTGCTGGCGCACATGGGCGGCCCGCTGTGGGCCCGTCGGGACGCCGGCGCCTGGTCGGTGCCCAAGGGCGAGTACGTGCCGCCGGAGGAGCCGCTGGCCGCCGCCCGCCGGGAGTTCACCGAGGAACTGGGGCTGCCGCCCCCCACGGGGCGGTACGTGCCGTTGGGGGACGTCCGCCAGTCCGGCGGGAAGGTGGTGACGGTCTGGGCCGTCGCGGGCGACCTCGACCCGGCGGCGATCACGCCCGGCACCTTCGAGCTGGAGTGGCCGCGCGGCTCCGGGACGCTCCGCAGCTTCCCGGAGGTCGACCGGGTGGCGTGGTGCACCCCCCAGCGGGCGCGCGCACGGCTGGTCACCGCGCAGCGGGAGTTCCTGGACCGGTTGGCGGACGTGCTGGCCGACGGGGCCGGCGACGCCTGCTGACCGCATCGGCCGGCCCGTCCGGGCGGGCCGGCCGGTGCGCCGCGGTCACTTCACCGCGCCCAGCGACAGCCCCTGCACCAGCTTGTCCTGCGCGGCGAACCCGGCGACGAGCACCGGCAGCGACACCACGGTGGCCGCCGCGCACACCTTCGCCAGGAACAGCCCCTGGCTCGTGACCAGTCCGGTCAGGAACACCGGCGAGGTGCCGGCCACGACGCCGGTCAGCACCCGCGCGAACAGCAGCTCGTTCCAGCTGAAGATGAACGAGATCAGCGCGGTCGCGGCGATGCCCGGCAGGGCGACCGGCCCCACGATCCGCAGCAGCGTCGTGGGCAGCCCCGCTCCGTCGATCGACGCCGCCTCCAGGATCTCCACCGGCACCTCGGCCAGGAACGACCGCATCATCCACACCGCGATCGGCAGGTTCATCGAGGTGTAGAGGATGACCAGCAGCCAGATGCTGTCCAGCATCCGGGTGTTCTGCGCGACCAGGTAGACCGGCAGCAACCCGGCCACCAGCGGCAGCATCTTCGTGGAGAGGAAGAAGAACAGCACGTCCCGCCACTTGCGCACCGGCCGGATGGACAGCGCGTACGCCGCCGGCACCGCCAGCGCCAGGACCAGCAGCGTCGAAGCCACCGAGGCGGTCAGGGAGTTGAGCAGCGGCGGCCAGGGACTCACCCCCGCGCCGCCGACCCCGAAGAACTCCCGGTAGCCGTGCAGGGTGAGCGGTGCCACCAGGCTCGGCGGGTTGGTCGCGGCGTCCGGCTCGCGGTGGAAGGAGGTCAGCACCATCCACGCCACCGGCAGGAAGAAGGCGATCCCGCACGCCCAGGCCAGCAGGCCCAGTGCCGCCCCGCGCACCCGCCGTCCGTCCCTGCGGTCTCCTCGCGTCATCGGGTGATCTCCTCGCGCAGCAGGGACGACACGGTGCGCAGGGCGAAGTTCGCCACCAGCAGTGAGCAGAGCACCACCACGACGCCCTGCGCGGACGCCCGGCCGTAGTCATGGGCCTGGTAGAAGGTCTGGTAAATGGTGTAGGGCAGGTTGGCGGTGCCCAGCCCGCCCGAGGTGAGGGTGAACACCGCGTCGAAGTTCTGCACGACGTACACCGTCCCCAGCAGCGCCGCCAGTTCCAGGTAGCGCCGCAGGTGCGGCAGGGTGAGGTGGCGGAAGACGTCGAACGTCGAGGCTCCGTCCATCCGGGCCGCCTCCACCGCGTCCGCGGGCCGGCTCTGCAACCCCGCCAGCAGGATCAGCATCATGAACGGGGTCCACTGCCAGATCAGCGACAGCTCGACCGCGAGGAGCGGCGAGTCGGTCATCCAGTCCGGCTGCGGCGGGTCGCCGGCCCCGAACAGGTGCCAGAGCCAGGTCAGCACCCCGTTGAACAGTCCGTACGAGGCGTTGTAGAGCGCGTGCTTCCACAGCAGCGCGGCGGCCACCGGCACCACCAGGAACGGGGTGATCAGCAGGGTGCGGACGACGCCCCGGCCGCGGAAGCTCCGGTCCAGCAGCAGCGCCAGCCCCAGCCCCAGCACCAGGCTGACCAGCACCACCGTCACCGTCAGCAGCACCGTCGTGCCCACCGACGAGCGCAACGCCGGATCGGTGACCACCGCCCGGTAGTTGTCGAAGGCGGCGAACCCGCGGTGGTCGGGCGCCAGCGCGTTCCACCGCATGAACGAGATCACCACCGTGACCACGAACGGCAGTTGGGTGACCAGGATCAGGAAGACCAGCGCGGGCAGCAGCGGGGCGCGCCGGGCCCAGCCCTTGGCCCGCTCAGCGACCGGTGTACGCATCGGACACCTCCCGCGCCAGTCGCTGGCCCGCCCGCAGCGCGTCGTCCACGCTCTGCTTGCCGGCGATCGCCGCGCTGATCTCCTGCGACACCTTGGTGCCCAGGTCGGAGAACTCCGGGATGCCCACGAACTGGATCCCGGGCGCCGGCCGCGGCTGCACCCCCGGGTCGTCCGGCCGGGCCGAGGTGATCGCCCGCTCGGTCGCCCCGGCGAACGCCCCGGCCTCCTTCAGGTAGTCCGGGTCGCGGTAGAGCGAGGCCCGTTTCCCGGCGGGCACCCGCGACCAGCCCAGTTCCCGTCCCGCCAACTCCTCGTACGCCTTCCCGGACGCCCAGCGGACGAACTCCCAGGCGGCCTCCTGGCGCGTGCTGGCCTTCTGGATGCCCCAGGCCCAGGTGTAGAGCCATCCCGCGCTGGCGGTCCGCTCGACCGGTGCCGGCGCGTACCCGATCCGGCCGGCGACCGGCGAGTCCGCGCTCTCCAGCGAACCGGCCCCCGCGGTCGCGTCGTACCACATGGCGACCTTGCCCTGCTGCATGTCGTTGAGGCACTCGGTGTACCCGGCCTGCGGTGCGCCGGGCTCCCCGTGCGCGCGCAGCAGTCCGACGTAGAACCGGGCCGCTCTGGCGAACTCGGGGGAGTCCACGCGGGCCTGCCAGTCCTTGTCGAACCATGTCCCGCCGAAGGTGTTGACCACCGTCGTCAGCGGCGCGGTCAACTGCCCCCAACCGGGCTGCCCGCGCAGGCAGATGCCCTTCAGGCCCTTCCGGGAGCCGTCCAACTTGGCTGCCATGGCGGCGACTTGGGACCACGTGGGATGGGCGGGCATGGTCAGCCCGGCGGCCTTGAAGAGGTCCTTGCGGTACATCAGGAACGACGACTCGCCGTAGAACGGCTCCGCGTAGACCTCGCCGTCGGCCGCGGTGAGCGAGGAGCGCACCGGGGCGAGCAGGTCCTTCTGGTCGAACTGCGGGTCCTTCGCGGCCCGTTCGCCCAGCGGGGTGAGCCAGCCGTTGCGGGCGTAGATGGGCGTCTCGTAGTTGCTGAGGCTGGCCACGTCGTACTGTCCGGCCTGGCTGGAGAAGTCCTGGCTCATCTTGTCGCGGAGGTCGTCCTCCGGCAGCACGGTGAAGTGGACCCGGATGCCGGTCTCCTTGGTGAAGTGCTCGGCGGTGAGCCGTTGCAGGTCCACCATCTGCGGGTTGTTCACCATCAACACGTTGAGGGTGCGCGGCCCGTCGTCGCCGGTGCCGCCGGCGCCGCGGTAGCAGCCGGCGGTGGCCAACGACAGGGCCGCCACGACGGCGGCCAGCCAGCGCCCGCGGCGGCCCGTGCCGCCGACGGCTCCGGGGGATCGTGCTCGCACGGCTCCTGCCTTTCCAAGGTGACGCGGCCCGTGGGGGGACGGGCCTGTGCATGAACGAACATGGGCATGTCAGATAGGTGCGGGTGGTCGGAGCGAGGGCGGTGCCGGGACCGCGGTGTCAGACCCGGAGCACCTGCGGTCCCAGGAGGGAGTAGCGGTGCGCTTCCGGAGCGGAGAGCCCGGTGTCGGTGACGATCACGTCCAGGTCGCCGATCCCGGCGAACCGGCAGAAACTGCTGGCCCCGAACTTGCTGTGCACACCGACCAGCACCCGCCGCCGGGACGACCGCACCGCCTGCGCCTTCACGTCGGCGACCGCCGGATCGGGCGTGGTCAGCCCGTGCTCCCGGGAGATCCCGTTGGCGCCGACGAACGCCAGGTCCACCACGAAACCGGCCAGCATGTCCCGGCACCACGGCCCGACCGTCGCCTGGGTCCCGGCCCGCACCCGCCCGCCGGCCAGCAGCACGGTCGTGGCGTCGGACGCCGCGACCAGCGAGGCGGTGCGCAGCGACGCGGTCAGCACGGTCAGCGGCCGGTCCGTCGGCAGCAGCGTCGCGACCAGCTCGGGCGTGTACCCCTCGTCGACGAAGACCGTCTCCGCCTCGCCGACCAGCTCCGCCGCGGCCGCCGCGATCCGCCGTTTCTCCGGCACCTGCTGGGTCTCCCGCCGCGCCAACGTGGTCTCGTACCCGGCGCTCTCGACCGGATAGGCCGCGCCGTGCGTGCGCCGGACCAGTCCCCGGCGCTCCAGCTCCCGCAGATCGCGCCGCACGGTCTCGCGGGCCACCCCGAATTCCGCCGCGGCGTCGGCGACCTCGATGCGTCCGGACTGCCGGGCGAGCACCAGGAGGCGGCTCTGGCGTTCCTCGGCCCTCATGGCTCTCTCCTGCCCCGGCGGGAATCCTCCCGCCGCGCTCCGTCCGCCGTCTTCCGTTCGGTCACGATCCGCGCGGATCGCTTTCCGTTCGGTCACAGTGGTGCCCGTTTCTGCCCGCAGCCAGGTTTATAGCAACAGATCAATCGCCCGCAGCTGCCCGCAACGGCACCAAAGCTGCCCGTTTCTGTGCGCTTGTGGACGCCGTTCTCCGGGGCGTCGGCCCGGCGCCGGGCCCGTTCCTGGCCGTGCGCGCGCCCGCGGCGGCCGCCCGAGCCCGCCGGCGTGCGCCGGTGACACCCCGGTGGTGTGGGGTACGACGGCGCTTAGGCTGGACGGCATGAGCTCGGAGATGCGGTCGTTGGCGGTCACCGCACTCGTCCAGGAGGACGAGTGCGCGGTGCTGCGGGTCAGCGGGGAGCTCGACCTCCGCACCGAGCAGGCGTTCCTCGCCGAGGCGCGGTCCATCGTCTCGGCCGGACACCGCTTCCTCGTGCTCGACCTGACCGCGCTGCGGTTCTGCGACTCCCGGGGCCTGAGCTGCCTGCTCGCCCTGGAATGGCTCTGCCGTCGCCTGGAGGGCCGGCTCCTGCTGGCGTCCCTGGGCGTCCGGATGCTCAAGCTCCTGGTCGGCACGCAGTCGATGGGGGTCTTCTCCTGCTACCCGACGGTCGGCCACGCCCTGGCCGACGTCCCGGTCGACAGCCGCCCGACCTGGCCGCCGCCCGCCGACGACGCGACCGCCGGCTGATCCCCGGGCGACTGGGCCGTGTGGGGGAGGGGTCACGCCTGCGAGCTACCCGCAGCCGACCCGCCGGTCTGAACTCCTGCGTGTGACGTTCCCCTCATCCGGCACCGCACCCGGACGGCGCGCCGCCCGCCCCCGTA
>LIQL01000319.1:0-2558 GCA_001418405.1 Streptomyces diastatochromogenes
CGCGCGCTGCGCGCCGCACGCGCGACCTGCACGGCGAGAGCCGCCGAGGCTGCAACCCCACATGGTGCCGCCCACTTGCCCCTGCCGTCCCTGCTCGCCTGCTCGGCCGGGCCCCGTTAGCCGGCCGGGTCACCCGGGACCCACCCCCCCCGGGTCCTAAGGGTGACCCGGCCTCCTGCGGCTGCCCGCCACCCCCCTCGGGCGGGCAGCCGCATTCCACACCGGCGCCCCCTCTCGTGGGCGCCGCCACGCGCCGAAACGCTGCGCGGCGCACGGGCACCGCCCGGCACCGCGCGGCACCGCTCGGAAAACCGCACACCCCAACCCCGGAGATCCTCCTCATGCGCAAGATCGCCATCGTCGGAGCCGGCCAGGCCGGTCTCCAGCTCGGCGTCGGCCTGGCCGACCACGGTTATGACGTCACCATCGTGTCGAACCGCACCGGAGACCAGATCCGCGAGGGCCGGGTCATGTCCAGCCAGGCCATGTTCGGCACCGCGCTGGCCCACGAGCGCAACCTCGGGCTCGACTTCTGGGGCGACGCCTGCCCGTCGATCGAGGGGCTCGGCGTGAGCATCGCCGACGGTCAGGGCGGCCGGGCGCTCTCCTTCGGCGCCCGCCTGGAGGCCACCGCTCGCTCCATCGACCAACGCGTCAAAATGCCACTCTGGATGGGCGAGTTCGCGCGCCGCGGCGGCCGGCTGGACCTCTGCGAGGCCGGCATCGAGGACCTGGAGCGGTACGCCGCCGAGTCCGACCTGGTGATCGTCGCGGCCGGCAAGGGCGAGATCGCCGGGTTGTTCGAGCGGGACGCCCGGCGTTCGCCGTACGGCGCTCCGCAGCGCGCGCTGGCCCTGGCGTACGTCACCGGCATGGCGGCGCTGCCCGACCGCCCCGGCGTCAGCTTCAACGTCATCCCCGGTGTGGGTGAGTACTTCACCATGCCCAGCCTCACCACCAGCGGCCCCTGCGACATCATGTTCTTCGAGGGCATCCCGGGCGGCCCGCTCGACTGCTTCGACGGGCTCGCCCCCGACCAGCAACTGGCGAAGTTCCAGGAGCTGCTGCGGACGTACGTTCCGTGGGAGGCCGAGCGCTGCACCGATGTCAAGCTCACCGACTGGAACGGCACCCTCGCCGGTCGCTTCGCGCCGACCGTCCGCAAGCCCGTCGCCACGCTGCCCTCCGGCGCGCAGGTGCTCGGCCTCGCCGACGTCGTCGTCCTGAACGATCCGATCACCGGCCAGGGTTCCAACAACGCCTCGAAGTGCGCGGCCTCCTACCTCGCCACCATCCTGGACCACGGCGAGCGCCCCTACGACGCGGCGTTCATGGAGTTGGCCTTCGGCCGCTTCTGGGACAACGCGCAGTCCGCCACGGCCTGGACCAACGCGATGCTCGGTGCCCCGCCGCAGCACGTTCTGGAGATCTTCGGCGCGGCGAGCGCCAACTCCCGTATAGCGGCCCGCTTCGTCAACGGCTTCGACGACCCGCGCGACCTGCACCACTGGTTCATGGACCCGGTCGCGGCGAAGAACTACCTGATGGAGACAAGTGCCTGAGGGGGCATCGGGAGACGATCGAGCCAGCTGACGCTACGTCAGCAATAGGTGCGTCACGAGAGCAGGGCAGCGGGACATGAGAAGGATCGCGGTGGTCGGAGCCGGGCCGGCGGGTGCCCAACTCGCCCTGGGACTCCAGGCGCACGGCTATGACGTCACCTTGGTCACCGACCGCGACCCCGACGAGATACGTCGCGGACCGGTCATGTCCGGTCAGTGCACGTTCGACACCGCGTCCGCGCTGCAGAGCGAGCGCGAACTCGGCCTGCACCACTGGGAGGGCCAGGCCCCGGACATCTCCGGCCTGGCGTTCTCCCTGGTCGGTCCGCACGGTACTCCGAACGTCTCCTGGCACGCGCCGCTGGAGAGCCCCGCCCACAGTGTCGACCAGCGGGTCAAGTGCGCTGCCTGGCTTGAGCAGTTCGCGGACGGCGGCCTCGGCGAGATCGTGCTGCACGAGGCGGGCGTCGACGACCTCGAATGGTACGCCCGCACGCACGATCTCGTCGTGGTCTGCACAGGCAGGGGCGAGCTGAGCCGACTCTTCCCGCGCAACTGCGAACTCTCCCCGTACGACCGGCCGCGCCGCGCGCTGGCCCTGACGTACGTCACGGGAGCGGCACCGCGGGCGGAGGAGGGTGCCGTCCACTACCGCCTGGTCCCCGGTGTCGGCGAATACTGCTCCTTCCCGGCCCTCGCCGCCACCGGCCCCTGCGACGTCATGGTCTTCGAAGGCGTCCCCGGCGGCCCGATGGACTGCTGGGACGACGTCCGCACACCCGAAGACCACCTCACCCGCTCACTGGAAATCCTCCACCGGTTCTTCCCCGACGAGTACGAGCGCCACCGCCACGTCCGACTCACCGACAACGGCGGTGTGTTGCGCGTCAGGCTCACTCCGACCGTCCGGCACCCCGTTGCCCGCCTGGCCTCCGGCCGCCGCGTCCTCGGCATGGCCGACGCCGTCGTCCTCAACGACCCGATCACCGGCCAGGG
>LIQL01000319.1:2596-2950 GCA_001418405.1 Streptomyces diastatochromogenes
CGCACCCTCTACCGCTGGTGGTTCGAGGAGGCCGAGGCACTCCGCTTCCTCGCCGAGAAGCGGGCCCAGCACGCCGCCCGCTTCGACGGCCGCACACTGCGCCGCGCGCTGGGCCAGTACGCCACCGGCGTGACCGTGGTGACGGCCCGCGCCCCCGACGGCCGCAACGTCGGCATGACCGCGAACTCCTTCACCTCCGTCTCGTTGAACCCGCCCCTCGTCCTGTGGTGCCCCGGCAAAAACAGCCCGAGCCTCCCGGACTTCACCGACGCCTCGCACTTCGCCGTCCACGTACTGGCCGCCGACCAGCACCACCTCTCCCGCCAGTTCGCCACCCCGGCCGCCGACAAGTTC
>LIQL01000032.1 GCA_001418405.1 Streptomyces diastatochromogenes
GCGGTAGGCGCCGCCGGCGTCGTCGCCGGTGCGCTGGAGGAAGCCGGAGTCGACGAGGAAGGTGACGGCCTTGGCGATGATGCCGGTGGTCGAGCCGGCCAGTCGCCGGGCGTCCTTGGTGGCGCCGGTGGCGCTGCGGCGGGCGTAGACCCGCCAGGCAGACTCCAGACCGGGGGCCTCGGTGACCGGGTCGGTGTTCTCGCCGTCCTGCTCGGCGCGCTCCTCCAGGCGGCGGCACGCCTGCCGGACGAAGGCGTCGACGCCGTTGACGGTGATCCGGCCGATGTAGCCGTCGTCGGCGAGGTCCTCGGGGCGGGGGAAGGACATGGCGGCGACGGCCAGGTGGGCCAGGCCGTGCAGGAAGCGGTCGGCGGAGTCGGCCGAGGCGCGGCGGGCGTAGTCGCCCATCCGGACCGCGAAGACGGAGTCCTCGGCGGCGGTGACGGCCATCCCGGCGCGGGTGGAGACCTCCAGGACGACCAGCCCGAGACCGCTGGCGACGGCGTCGGCGAGCCGGGCGAAGGAGGGCTCGTCGCGGTAGCGGCGCAGCAGCTCGGCGTATTCGGCGTCCCGGGCCGGCAGCAGCTTGGGCTGGAGGCCGAAGGAGACGAGCCGGGCGGCGTCGGCGGCGTCGGCCGGGGTGAGCGACGGCGTCCGGACCTGGTCGGGTGCTTCCGCGCGGTCGAACGGGGCCGGGAAGGGGGCCGCGGCCGGGGGCTCGGCGAACGGGTGGCCGGGGACCGGCCCGGTAGCACCGCCGACGCCACCGGGCCGCTTCGCCGATCCCGGGCGCCGGGTCGGGCGCGGGCACCTCGTCGGCGTCGTACTGGGTCACGGGCGGAGCTCCTTGCGGGGGACGGTCGGGGGTATCTCGTGGCGCGGCGGGGTCGGTCCGGCCGGTATCGGGCGGCGGTGGTGCGCGGCGGGCATCAGGCCCCCTCCGAGCGGTCGGCGGCCATCCCGACCGCGTCCAGCAGGGCGGTGCCGACGATGAGGTCGGCGCCGCCGAACTCGGGGTCGACCAGCTCGGTGCCGTCGTCCACGGCGAAGAGCAGCTGCTGCTCGCCCTGGCGGTAGGCGGTGCCGACCGGGGGGCTGGCCGCGTGCACCGCCAACAGGGCGACGAGGTAAGGGAGTTCGGGGTCGCTGCGGCGGGCCTCGGCGAGCAGTCCGGAGAGCCGGCGGGGCGCGTCGGAGGGCAGGTCGAGCAGGGCCATCGCGGCGTCGAGCTGAGCCTCGCTGAAGCGGCTGTCGTCGGGCGTGGCCACCAGGTCGGGCTCGGGCATCTCGGCGCCCAGGTGCTCGCGCTCCACGGGCGGGGTGAGCAGCACCTCGACGAGGTCGCCGACCCGGACCGCGGCGGGGGTGCGCAGGCCCGTGCCGCGGGCGAAGAAGGCGTCGGTGACCCGGGTGGCCTGCTCCACGGGCAGCGGCAGCAGGGGCGCGACGAGCTGGCCGTACAGGTCGAGGCCGGTGCGGGCGGCGGGCGCGGCGAACGCCTGGCGGTCCTGCTCGGCGCGGAAGAGCGGGCCGGCCTCCAGCAGGCGGGACTGGAGCTGGGTGTGGCGGCGGATGCAGTCCTTGACGATGTCGACGAGTTCGGCGGCGCGCCGCTTGTGCTCGCTGGTCCGCGCGTCGACGGCCTCGGCCTCGTCGCGGGCCTTGCGGATGTTGGTGAGGATGGCGTTCTCGTGGCGGTAGCGGTCCGCGACGTGGTCCAGGGCCTCGTTGATCATGTCGGGGACGGTGCGCAGCCAGTCGACCGAGCGGACGTTGCGCCGGGTGGCCTCCAGGGTCTTGCGCAGCGTCTCGGCGTACTGGACGGTGCGGTAGCGGGCCTGCTCGGCGGCGAGCTGGGCGTCGGCCAGCCGCCCGCGGCTGATCAGCACCTCCAGCTTGACCTCGGCGGCGATCTGGGCGCTGGTGACGTCGGTGTCGAGGGCGCCGACGAGGACGTTGACCGCCTCGTCGGTGGCGCGGAGGTAGACGACGCCGCCGGCGCCGGGGACCTCTTCGATGAGCTTGAAGTCGTAGTCGCGGCGGACGTACGCGCCGTCGGTCGAGAAGGTGCCGTACACGGCGCGGAAGCCGCGGTCGACGCTGCCGACGTTGATGAGGTTCTCCAGCACCCAGCGGGCCACCCGCTCGTGCTCGGACGAGGGGCGGTCCGGGGCCTGGGCGGCCACCCGCGGCAGGACCTTGGCGACTATCTCCTCGTGGTCGGCGCCGGTGTCGAAGTCCATGTTCAGCGTGACCAGGTCGATGACGGCCAGCGCCACCTCCGCCATCGCGTAGACCCCGTACTCGCCCGCGAGGTTGGCCTTGCGCGCGTCGAGGTCGTGCAGCGGCGCGGTGCACGCCAGCGCGCGCAGCCGGCGGGCCAGTCCTTCGTCGGCGGCCGGGCCCGGCGCGGGCCGGCTGTGGCCGTTGAGCTGGGGCGCAGCGGCCCCCGGGGCGGAAAAAGTCACGTCGCACAGAGTAGGCGCTGGCACGGACAACGGACGAAACGGCGCGGATCCGCTCATGGGCGGACCCGCGGGCCGGCCGACCGGTCATTTTACCGGCGGCGCCGACCGGTCAGTGCGTGGCCCCCTCCGCGACCTTGAGGTCGGTGCGGGTCCGGGCCGCGGCGGTGACGAGCGCGCGCAGTGCGGTGGCCACCGCGTCGACCGGCAGCGACGGCTGGGCGCGGTCGGTGACCTGCTCGGGCGCGTACGGGACGTGCACGAACCCGCCGCGCACGTGCGGCAGTTCGGTGGCGATGAGATGGGCGAGCCCGTAGAAGACGTGGTTGCAGACGAAGGTCCCGGCGGTGTTGGAGACCGAGGCCGGCAGCCCGGCGGCGCGGACGGCGGCCACGCACGCCTTGATGGGGAGGGTGGCGAAGTACGCGGCGGGCCCGCCCGGCACGATCGGCTCGTCGACGGGTTCGGCGCCCGCGGTGTCGGGGATGCGGGCGTCGTCGACGTTGACGGCGACCCGCTCCACGGTGACGTCGGGGCGGCCGCCGGCCTGCCCGACGCACACCACGAGGTCGGGGGACGTCTCGGCGATCGCGGTGCGCAGGGCGGTCAGTGAGGCGCCGTAGACGCAGGGCAGTTCCACGGTGTGCAGCGCGAGCCCGGCGAGCGGGGTGGCGGCGGCGATGCGCACCGCCTGCCAGGACGGGTTGGTGGCCTCGCCGCCGAACGGCGTGAAGCCGGTGAGCAGGACGCGGGTCGGCGGGGTGGTGGTGGCGTGCATGCGGCTTCTCTCGGGGTCGTGCGGGGAGGGGCGGGACGGAGCGCCGGCGGTCGGTGGCCCGGCCGGTCAGAACGCGAACAGCGCCATGATCAGGGCGTTGCAGCCCAGCAGGATGCCGGCGGTCGGCAACTGTGCCTTGATGGGCCCGTACTGGTCCTTCAGTTCCAGCAGCGCCGCCGGGACGATGTTGAAGTTGGCGGCCATCGGGGTCACCAGCGTCCCGCAGAAGCCGGCGAGCATGCCGAGGGCCAGTACGGCGGCCGGGTTGCCGTGGAAGTGCCCGATCAGGACGGGCCAGCCGACCGCGGCGGTCATCACGGGGAAGGCGGCGAAGGCGTTTCCCATGACGAGCGTGAAGGCGAACATGCCCACGCAGTAGACGACCACCGCGACGTAGAGGGAGTCCTCGGGCAGCACGGCGGTGGCGAGCTTGCCGACCTGACCGCCGACGCCGGAGACCTGGAAAATGGCGCCGAGCGTGGCCAGCATCTGCGGCAGCAGCATCGCCCAGCCCATCGCCTCCAGCATGGTGCGGCCGGCCTGGACCGGCACCGAGGGGCGCTTCTCGCGCAACATCACCATGCCGACGACCAGCGCGACGACCGCGCCGATGCCCAGGCCCAGGATGGTCTCGCTGCCCTCTTGGAGGACCGGTCGGCCCCCGATGGTGAGGTGTTTGACGCCGATGGCGCAGGCCATCGCGACGACCGGGATGGTCAGGGCCGGGACGAAGAGCTTGTTGCCCAGCCGGGCGGCGCTCGCGGTGCGCTCCTCGGGGGTGGTGGTGCGCGGGGTGCCGCGCCCGGTGAAGCCGAAGCCGGCCAGCACGGCCATGACGAGCACGGCGACGCCCAGCGGTTCGGCCGGCGCCTGCTTGGTGACCACCCAACTGCTGTAGATGAAGCCGGCGCCGATCAGGCCCCAGAAGGCGCCGGTGCCGAAGCGCTTGGGGTTGCCGCGGTCGGTGACCATCTGGGCGGCCATCACCAGGAAGCTGAGGCCGACCAGCCAGTAGAACCACTCTGCCTTGATCATCGGGTGGCCTCCGCTGCGGTGGTGGGGCGGGCGTTGGCGGTGAGCAGGTCCCGCTCCAACTGGCGGTCCAGGCGCAGCAGCCGCCAGCCGTGGACGACGAAGGCGCACACCGCGGTGGGGATCGCCCACAGCGCCAGGTGCAGCGGTTCGAGGTGGGTCCCGTAGGTGGTGTTGACGAAGCCGGTGATCAGCAGGATCGAGCCGACGGCCAGGAAGACGTCCTCGCCGAAGAAGAGACCGATGTTGTCCGCGCTGGCCGCGAACGCGCGCACCTTCTCCCGGCTCCGGGCGGGGAGCTTGCCGTAGCGGCGCTCGGCGGCGCCCTCCGCCATCGGGACGGCGAGCGGGCGGACGGTCTGCGCGTGCCCGAAGACGTTGGTCAGTCCGACGGCGGCGCCGATCTGCCGCAGCCCCAGGTAGAGGGCGAGGAAGCGCCCGGTGGTGAGCCGGCTGAAGCGGGCGATGAGGGAGCGGGCCTGTTCCTGGAGGCCGTAGCGCTCCAGGAGGCCGATGATCGGGAGGGTGATGGCGAAGATGGTCACCGCCCGGCTTCCCGCGAAGCCCTCGCCGAAGGCGGCCAGCACCTTCGTGGGCGAGAGGCCGCCGAGGAGGCCGGTGACGATGCCGGCCACCGCGACGACCAGCAGGGGGTTGCGTTTCGTGGCGAAGCCGATGACGACCACGAGCACGCCGAGGAGCACGATCATGGATCAGCCTTCCGCGTACGGGTTCCCCAACGGATGCGGGCCACGGATGACGGGCCGCAGGCATCTGGGGAGCGATGAGGGGTTGCTCGGGAGATTGCTGCGGAGGCTATGCGATTGTTCAACGATCCGACAAGGGGTCGGCGCCGACGAAACGGAAGCGCGCCTACCCCTCGGCGATGCGCTGGGCGTACGCCGCCGACAACTGGCCGCGCGAGTCCTCCAGGTAGGCGCGCAGCAGCCGCTCGGCCGCGACCGCGTCCCCGGCCACCAGCGCCTCCGCGATCTGCCGGTTGCGGACCAGGTAGGGCGAGTGGAAGCGCTGCGGGTCGTCCATCACGTGGAAGACCAGCCGGAGTTCGGCCAGCACCCCGCGCATCAGCTCGTCGGTGCGCGGGCTGCCCGCGACCGCCACGACGGCCTGGTGGAAGCGGAGGTTGGCGGTGGAGAGCTCGTCCCAGACCCGGTCAGCGGCGGCCTCCTCGCCGGCCCGCACCGCCGCCTCGATCGCCGCCACCGACGCGGCGGTGGCGGGGTCGTACGGGCCCTGGCCCAGTCCGCGCACCGCGGCGCACTCCACCAGCATCCGCACCCGGAAGATGTCGTCGAGGTCCTCGACGGTCACCATCCGCACGAACACCCCGCGGTTGAGGCGGTGCTCCAGCAGCCGTTCGTGGGTGAGCAGCCGGAACGACTCGCGCAGGGTGTTGCGGGAGACGCCCAGTGCGCCGCCGATGCTCTCCTCGGACAGCCGCGCACCGGGCGAGAAGTAGCCCTCGGTGATCCGGTCCCGAAGGATGTCGGCGACCCGTTCGGCCGTGCTGGCGCGGCCGAGCAGGGCGCGGTCCCGTTCCAGTCCGGCGACCTCGGCGAGCCGCCGCCGGTCGTTCTTCGCCACTTGGCCCGCCATGCCGCCGTCCGTTCCGTGCCGTTCGGGCCGGCCGAGGCGGCCCGCCCACTGCGATGTCAGCCGCAGTCAATCCCAGATGACGGGACGGGACAACACACCCCTTGTCGGATCGTTGAACGATCTGTACGTTGACATCCGCTCCGGCATCGCCGCAGCCACCTCCCGCATCCGCACTGCACCCCGCACCCGGAACGGACACCCATGAGCGACCAGGCCGCCCTTCCCCCCATCGACCTCAACGCCGACCTCGGGGAAGGGTTCGGCCGCTGGCACCTCACCGACGACGAGGCCCTGCTCTCCGTCGTCACCAGTGCCAACGTCGCCTGCGGCTTCCACGCCGGCGACCCGTCCACGATGCGTCGGGTCTGTGCGCTGGCTGCCGAGCGCGGGGTGGTGATCGGCGCCCAGGTCTCCTACCGCGACCTGGCCGGCTTCGGACGCCGCGCGATGGACCTGCCGCCCGACGAACTGGCCGACGAAGTCACCTACCAGATCGGCGCGTTGGAGGTCTTCGCCCGCGCCGCCGGCGCCCGCGTCGGCTACGTCAAGCCGCACGGGGCGCTCTACAACCGCTGCGTCGACGACGTCGAGCAGGCCGCCGCGGTGGTCGCCGGGGTCCGCGCGGCGGGCGTCCGGCTGCCGGTCCTCGGCCTGCCCGGCTCCCAGCTGCACCGGGCCGCCGAGGAGGCCGGCCTCCCGGTCGTCGGCGAGGCGTTCGCGGACCGCGCCTACACCGACCGGGGCACCCTGGTCCCGCGCCGGGAAGCCGGTGCGGTGGTGCACGACCCCGACGCGGTGGTCAAGCGCGCCGTGGGCCTGGCCCGGGACCGTGCGGTCACCTCCCGCGACGGCACCCGGATCACGGTCGCCGCGCGCTCGCTGTGCCTGCACGGCGACACCCCGGGCGCCGCGGACTTGGCGCGGCGGGTGCGGGCCGAACTGGCCGCGGCCGGCGTCCCCGTCCGGAGCTTCGCATGACGGGCGGCACGGCGGGTGCGGCAGCCGACGGGGCGGAACGGCTCCCCCTGACGGCGCTGCCGGTCGGCGACCACGGGGTGCTCATCGAGCTGACCCGCGCGGCGGACGTCGAGGCCCTGCACGCCGAAGTGCTGCGCCGGGCCGCCGCCGGCACCCTGCCGGCGGTGCGCGAGGTGGTGCCGGCCGCCCGGACCGTCTTCCTCGACGGCCTGGCCGACCCCCGGGCGCTCGCCGCGGAGCTGGCCGACTGGCGGATCCCGCCGCTCACCAGCGGCGACCGCCCGGCCGTGGAGATCGCCGTGCACTACGACGGGCCCGACCTGGCCGAGGTCGCCGCGCTGTGGGGCGTCACCCCCGACGAAGTCGTCCGGCTGCACTCCGGCGCCCGCTTCCGGGTCGCCTTCTGCGGGTTCGCGCCCGGCTTCGGCTATCTGACGGGTCTACCGGAGCGACTGCACGTCCCGCGCCGGGCGACCCCGCGCACCCGGGTCCCGGTCGGCTCGGTCGGACTCGCCGGCCCGTACACCGGGGTCTATCCGCGCTCCTCCCCCGGCGGCTGGCAGTTGATCGGCCGCACCGACGCCGTGCTGTGGGACCCGCGGCGCGAGCCCGCGGCGCTCCTGGCCCCCGGCACGCCCGTCCGCTTCGTCCCCGTGGACGCGCCCGTACCGGCGCCGCGCACCCCCCGGGCCGGCGCCGCCCCGGCCCGCCCCGACCGCACCACCGAGGAGTCCGCCCGATGACCGACCGCGCCCTCTCGGTGGTCCGGGCCGGTGCGCTCACCACCGTCCAGGACCTCGGCCGGCCCGGCCACGCCCACCTCGGGGTGCCGCGCTCCGGTGCCCTGGACGGGCCGGCGCACCGGCTCGCCAACCGCCTGGTGGGCAACCCCGCCACCGCGGCCACCCTGGAGACCACCCTCACCGGTTGCGCGGTCCGCCCGCGCACCGCCACCACCGTCGCGGTCACCGGCGCCGCGTGCCCGGTGACCGTGGACGGCCGCCCCGTCCCGTGGGGCGCGCCGGTGCACGTCCCGGCCGGTGCCGTCCTGGAGCTCGGCGCGGCCACCCACGGCGTCCGCTGCTACCTCGCCTGCGCCGGCGGCATCACCGTCGAGCCGGTGCTCGGCAGCCGCGCCACCGACCTGCTCTCCGGACTGGGCCCGGAGCCGCTCGCGGACGGCACGGTGCTCCCGCTGGGCTCCCCGTACGGTCCCCCGGCCGCCGCCGACGCGGCCCCGCTCGCCGGGGCGGCGGCCGAGCTGGTGCTGCCGTTCCTGCCCGGGCCGCGCGACGCCTGGTTCACCGCCGACGGGCTACGCACCCTGACCACCGGCCGGTTCCGGGTCTCCGCGGCGTCCAACCGGATCGGGCTGCGCACCGAGGGGCCCGCCCTGGAGCGCGCCCGAGACGGCGAACTCCCCAGTGAGGGGATGCCGTTGGGCGCCCTCCAGGTCCCGCCGAACGGCCTGCCGGTGCTGTTCCTGCACGACCACCCCACCACCGGCGGCTACCCGGTCGTCGGTGTGGTCCCGGAACGCTTCCTGGCCCCGGCGGCCCAGGCGACGCCGGGCACGCCGATCCGGTTCGCACGGATCGGCCGGCGGCCGGGGCGGGCGGCGCACCCCGGGTGACGCCGGAGCGTCCCGGCACCCGAAGTGCGCTCCGTAGGCCGGCCGTTCGCGGGGTGCCCTGGTTCCCTCGGCCGCGGACCGGTGTCCGCGGCCGGCCACCGGCTACGCCACCCCGTACCCGCCGCCGCCCGGCGTCCGGACGACCAGCACGTCGTCCACGCCGACCTCCGCCGCGTCGCAGCCCCGCAGTTCCTCGCGCGAACCGTCGGCCCGCTCCAGGACGTTGACGCCCAGCGCGCCCGGTCCGCCGCCGGCCATGCCGTACGGGGCGATGCGCCGGTGGTGGGAGAGCAGGGCGATCGTCATCGGCTCCAGGAACCGCAGCCGGCGCTCGACCCCGCGGCCCCCGTGCCAGCGGCCGGTGCCCCCGCTGCCCTCGCGGAGCGCGAAGCCGTCGACCCGGACGGGATAGCGCCACTCCAGGACTTCGGGGTCGGTCAGCCGGGAGTTGGTCATGTGGGTCTGCACCGCGTCCGCCCCGTCGAAGCCGTCGCCGGCGCCCGCCCCGCTGGCGATGGTCTCGTAGTACTGCACCCGGGCGTTGCCGAAGGTCAGGTTGTTCATCGTGCCCGAGCCCTCGGCCTGGACGCACATCGCGGCGTAGAGCGCGCCGGTGACCGCCTGGGAGGTCTCCACGTTGCCCGCCACGGTGGCCGCCGGGTAGACGGGCGCCAGCATCGAACCCTCCGGGACGCGCACCTCGACGGGTTTGAGGCAGCCGCTGTTGAGCGGGATGTCCTCGGCGACCAGGGTCCGCAGCACGTACAGCACGGCCGCCATCACCACCGAGCGGGGCGCGTTGGCGTTGCCGGGCTGCTGCGGCGAGGTGCCGGCGAAGTCCAGCACGGCGCTGCGGGCCGCCCGGTCGACGGTCAACGCCACCCGGATCTGCGCACCGCTGTCCGTCTCGTAGCGGTAGCTGCCGTCCGACAGCCCGCCGAGGATCCGGCGCACCGACTCCTCGGCGTTGTCCTGGACGTGGCCCATGTACGCCCGCACGACGTCCAGCCCGAACTGGTCGGTCATCCGGCGCAGTTCGTGGACGCCCTTCTCGTTCGCGGCGATCTGGGCGCGCAGGTCGGCGAGGTTGACCTCCGGCGCCCGTGACGGGTACGGCCCGGCGGTGAGCAGGTCGCGGGTCTCCCGTTCCCGCAGCGCGCCGTCGCGCACCAGCAGCCAGTTGTCGAAGAGCACCCCCTCCTCCTGGATGGTGCGGCTGAAGGCGGGCATCGAGCCCGGGGTGATGCCGCCGATCTCGGCGTGGTGCCCCCGGGAGGCGACGAGGAACCGCAGCTCGCGCCCGTCGGGGTCGAACACCGGGGTGACGACGGTGACGTCCGGCAGGTGCGTGCCCCCGTGGTACGGGTCGTTGACCGCGTACACGTCCCCCGGCCGCAGGTCGCCGCCGCGGCGCCGCAGCACCTCCTTGATGGACTCCCCCATCGAGCCCAAGTGCACGGGGATGTGCGGGGCGTTGGCGATCAGGTTGCCCTCGGCGTCGAAGAGCGCGCAGGAGAAGTCCAGCCGCTCCTTGATGTTGACCGAGTGGGCGGTGTGCTCCAGGCGGACGCCCATCTGCTCGGCGATGGCCATGAAGAGGCTGTTGAAGACCTCCAGCATCACCGGGTCCGCCGCGGTGCCGACGGCGGTCCGCCCGGGGCGCGGACGGACCCGGGTGAGCTCCAGGTGACCGCGTTCGCCGACGGTGGCCCGCCAGTCGGGGTCGAGGACCGTCGTGGCGTCGTCCTCGGCGACGATCGCCGGACCGCTGAGGGCGTCGCCGGGCCGCAGGGCGGTGCGGCGGTACAGCGCGGTGTCCCGCCACCGCCCGCCGACGTACATCCGGACGGTCGTCTCGGCCCGCAACTCGCCTTTCCGCTCCGGCAATCGGGCGTGGTAGTCGGCGGCGCCGCCGGCCGCGCCGAGCGCCTCCACCGACACCGCCTCGGCGACCAGCGGCTTGTCCATCGCGAAGGCGTACCGCTCGCGGTGGGCCCGGACGAACTCCGCGGCCATGGTGGCGGCGTCGGCGAGCGGGACCCCGAGGGCGGCGTCGGTCCCGGCGTAGCGGACCAGGACCCGGGCGCGGGTGGTGAGCGACGCCGCCGGCACGCCGTCGTCGAGGAGTTCCTGCCGGGTCTGCCGGGCGAGGGCGTCGCACACCGCGTGGACCCGGTCGATCGCCCCGGGTTCGTCGAACGGCTCCTCGACGGCCCGTTCCCGCATCGCGGTGGCGTCGGCGACCCCGATGCCGTAGGCGGAGAGCACCCCCGCCAGCGGCGGGACGAGGACGGTGTCGATGCCCAGGGCGTCGGCGACCGCGCAGGCGTGCTGGCCGCCCGCGCCGCCGAAGCTGACCAGGGCGTAGCGGGTGACGTCCCGGCCGCGCTGGACGGAGATCTTCTTGACCGCGTTGGCCATGTTGAGCACCGCGATGTCCAGGAAGCCGGCGGCGACGTCCTCGGGCCCGCGCGCGTCCCCGGTCGCGGCGGCGGCCCGCGCGGCCAGCTCCGCGAACCGGGTGCGGACCGTCGCCGCGTCCAGCCCCTGGTCGCCGTCCGGCCCGAACACCGCCGGGAAGTGGTCCGGTTGGATGCGGCCGAGCATCACGTTGGCGTCGGTGACGGTGAGCGGGCCGCCGCGCCGGTAGCAGGCGGGTCCGGGGTCCGCGCCGGCCGAGTCGGGGCCGACCCGGTAGCGGCGGCCGTCGAAGCGCAGCACCGAGCCGCCGCCGGCCGCGACGGTGTGGATGTTCATCATCGGGGCGCGCATCCGCACGCCGGCGACCTCGCTGCCGAAGATCCGCTCGAACTCGCCCGCGTAGTGCGACACGTCGGTGGAGGTGCCGCCCATGTCGAACCCGATCACCCGGTCGAAACCGCCGCGCCGGTCCGGCCCACCGGCCTCCGCGGCCGCCCGGACCATCCCGACCACACCGCCCGCCGGCCCGGACAGCACCGCGTCCTTGCCCCGGAAGTGGGTGGCCTCCCGCAACCCGCCGTTGGACTGCATGAACAGCAGCCGGATGCCCGGGAGCTGGGCCTCGACCCCGTCGACGTAGCGCGCCAGGATCGGCGACAGGTACGCGTCGACGACGGTGGTGTCGCCGCGGGCCACCAGCTTCATCAGCGGGCTGACCTCGTGCGAGCAGCTGACCTGGGTGAAGCCCGCGGCCCTGGCCAGTTCGGCGACCGCCCGTTCGTGCGCGGTGTGCCGGTAGCCGTGCAGCAGCACCACCGCGGCGCTGCGCAGTCCGTCCGCACGGGCCCGGCGCAACTCCCGGCGGACGGGCTCCGCATCGAGCGGCCGGACCTGCTCACCGCGGGCGCCGATCCGCTCCGGCACCTCGATCACCCGGTCGTAGAGCGCCTCGGGCAGCACGATCCGCCGGTCGAAGATCCGCGGCCGGTTCTGGTAGGCGATCCGCAGCGCGTCCCGGAACCCCTCGGTGGTCAGCAGCACCGTCGGCTCGCCGGTGCGCTCCAGGAGGGCGTTGGTGGCGACGGTGGTGCCCATCCGGACGACCGAGACCCGCTCGGCGGGCACCGGTTCCTCCGGTCCCAGGCCCAGCATCATCCGGATCCCGGCGACCGCGGCGTCCTGGTAGCGCTCGGGGTGGTGGGAGAGGAGCTTGCCGGTGACCAGGCGCCCGTCCGGCCGTCTGCCCACCACGTCGGTGAAGGTGCCGCCGCGGTCGATCCAGAACTCCCAGCGTCCGGTCATCCCGCCATTGTCGCAGCGCCGCCCGGTTCGGACAGGGCCGCGAGGGCGCTGCGGGTGGCCCGTTCGGCGGCGGCGTCGAGCAACCGCCCGGATCCGGCCACCCCGTACCGGCACTCCCGTGCGGCCAGCGCCAGCAGGCCGGGCAGCAGGTCGGTGCACCGGTCGGCAACCCACCGGGTGCCGCGGGTCGCCATCCAGACCAGCGAGCCGGTCCGGGTCGGCGCCGGGCCGTCGAGGGTCAGCGGGGGCGGCGGCCCGCAGGCCAGGCCGCGGGCGGCCAGTGCGGTGTGGAAGCCGCGGGCCAGCAGCCGGTGGCCGCGCTCGCTCGGGTGCAGCCGGTCCACGCTCCAGGTGGTCCGCTCGCCCACCCAGGGGTGATCGGCGAGATGGAGGTGGACGCCGCCGTAGCGCGCGGAGACCGCGTGCACGACGGTGTTGACGGCGCGCATCCGGCGGGCCAACGGGCGGGCCAGCGGCGCGGGCAGCGCCAGCATCCGGCCGGGGTCGGGCAGGCACGCCGTCAGCACCACCGTCCCGCCGGCGCTGAGGGTGCCGTGGGCCTGGTCCAGCGCCGCCGCCACCCGGTCGATGGCGAAGGCGGCGCGCAGCGTGTCGTTGGCGCCGACCAGCACGGAGGCGAAGCGCGGGGCGAGCGCGCGGGCCTGCGGCAGCTGCTCGTCCGCCACGTCGGCCGCCAGCGCGCCGCTGCGTGCCAGGTTCACCAGCGGGACGTCGCCCGGCCGTGGTCCGAGCGCGTCGGCCAGCAACACCGCCCAGCCGCGCCAACCGCCGCCCGCCACCGGATCGCCGAGCCCTTCGGTGAGCGAGTCGCCGAGGGCCACGAACCCGGGCGTCACCGCCGGCTCCAGGGACCCACCGGCCGCGGCCCGACCGGCCCGACCGGCGCAGCCGGCCGCCCACCGGCCGGCCTGGGGGCGTCGTGGGCCGCCAGGAACGCGGCCACCGCCGGCTGCCAGCCGTACCCCTCGGCGCGCCGCCGGGCGGTGGCCCGGCGGAGCGGCTCGGGCCGGGCCAGCACCCGCTGCACCGCGTCCGCGAAGGAGGGTCCGTCGTCCAGGGCGGTGTCCCCGCCGTCGCCCACCAGCCCGGCCAGCGCCGACGCCGCACTGGCGACCACCGGGGTGCCGCAGGCCAGCGCCTCCAGCGCCGCCAGCCCGAACGTCTCGGCCGGGCCGGGCGCCAGGACCAGGTCGGCGCCGGCCTGGAGCGCGGCCAGCCGGGGCCGGTCGGCGAGGTGCCCGAGGAACGTCACCGGCAGCCGGGCGGCCCGCGCCCGGTCCGCCAGCCGGCCGCGCAGCGGCCCGTCGCCGGCCACCACCAGCGCCGCGTCCACGCCCCGCCGGCGCAGCTCGGCGAGGGCGTCCAGGGCCCGCCCGGGCCGCTTCTCGGGTGACAGCCGGGAGCACATCAGCAGCAGGACGGCGGCCCGGTCGGCGTACCGCCCGCGCAGCGCGGCGCTGCGCAGACCCGGGTGCCAGGCGGCGAGGTCGACCCCGAGCGGCGCCCGCACCACGTTCCGCGCCCCGGCCCGGAGGAACTCCGCCGCCGCCCACTCGGTCGTGCACACCACCCGGCTGTAGGCGTACGCGGTACGGGCGTTGGCCCGGTCGGCGAGCGCGCGGGCCAACGGGCGCGGCACGCCCCAGGTGCGCAGCACCCCGTCCACGCTCTCGTGCGACACCATCACCGCCGGGACCCGGGCCCGCCGCGCCCACTCCCCCGTCCAGCGCAGCGTCGTGCGGTCCGAGACCTCCAGCCGGTCCGGGTCCAGTTCGGCCAGGAGGTGCCGGAGCCGGGGGCGGTCGGCCAGCACCCGGTAGCCGCCGGTACCGGGCACCTGGGGCCCGGGGAGGGTGAGCACCCGGCCCTGGGCGGTCTCCTCGTCGCGGATGCCGCGCGGCCCCACCGCGTCCGGCGGTCCCGGCACGACGAGCACCGGCTCGTGGCCGGCGGCCCGGTAGCCGGCGCCCAACTCGCCCAGTGCGGTGCGCAGCCCGCCGGAGGCCGGGGCGACGAAGTTGGCGATCCGGACGATCCGCAGTCCCGCCCGGCCGCTCCGGGCCCGACGGGCGCTCACGCCGCCACCGCCGTCCGGTCGGCGAGCACGTCGTCGTAGTGGGCCAGCAACTGGTCGCCGACCGCCTCCCAGGTGCGGGCCGCGACCGCGCGCCGGCCGGCGTCGCCGTACCGCACCCGCAGCTCCGCGTCCCCGAACAGCGTCCGCACCGCGTCCCGCACTGCCGTGCCGTCCCCGGAGGGGACCAGCAGTCCGGTCCGCCCGTGGTCGACGAGGTCCAGCGGCCCGCCGGCGGCCGGGGCGACCACCGGGACCCCGGAGGCCATCGCCTCCTGCACGGTCTGGCAGAAGGTCTCGTACGGCCCGGTGTGCACGAACACGTCCAACGACGCGTACAGCCGGGCGAGTTCGTCACCGGTCCGGCGCCCCAGGAACCGCACCTCGGGCAGCTGCGCCCGCAGGGCGGCGGCGCTGGGGCCGTCCCCGATCACCACGGTGCGGACGCCGGGCAACCGGGAGGTCTCGGCCAGCAGCCGGACGTCCTTCTCCGGAGCCAACCGCCCCACGTACCCCACCAGCAGCTCCCGCCCCGCCAGCAACGAACTGCGCAGCACCGCGTCCCGCCGCCCGGGGTGGAACCGCGCCGAGTCGACCCCGCGCTGCCACAGCCGCACCCGGGGCACCCCGTGCTCGGTGAGGTCCAGCAGCGCCGCGCTCGACGGGGCCAGGGTGAGGTCGGCGGCGGCGTGCACCGCCCTTATCCGGCGCCAGGCCGCCGTCCCGCCCCGCCCCAGGTAGGTCCGCGCGTAGCGCGCCATGTCCGTCTGGTAGACCGCGACCGCCGGCACCCCCCGCCGGGCCGCGGCCGCCATGCCCCGGGCCCCCAGGACGAAGGGGCTGGCCAGGTGCACCAGGTCGGGCCGGTGGCCGTCCAGCGCAGCGGACAGCCGCCGCCCGGGCAGCGCGATCCGCACCTGCGGGTATCCGGGCAACGGCATCGAGGGCACCCGCACCACCGGGCACGGGCTTTCGTGGCCGTGGCCGGTGGCGGCCGGTGCGGAGTTCGCCAACGGGGCGATGACCAGCGGTTCGTGCCCGCGCCGGACGAGGTGGCGGGCGGTTTGGAGGGCACAGTGTGCGACGCCGTTGACGTCGGGCGGGAAGGATTCGGTGACGAGGGCGACACGCATACCGCTGTTGTCGGCGCACCGTGCGTGGGCCGCACCAAGGGGATCTTTCCAACCGGCGAACGTCCCATGAGCGTTCGCCCCTGCGCCCGCTCAGCCGGGCGTCGGCCCCGGCCTCACACCGCCGAGGCGTCCGGCCCGAAGCGGGCGCGCACGGCGGTCTGCACCTCGGCCTCCTCGGCCGGGTCGGCGGCGAGACGGCGGAGCTGTTCCACCACCCGGTCGTCGCCGGTGGCCGCGTGCCGGGCGGCGAGTTCCCGAGTGGTCTCCTCGCAGTCCCAGAGGCACTCGACGGCGAAACCGGCCGCGAAGCCGGGGTCGGTGGCGGCGAGCGCGGCGGCGGCCCGGCCGCGCAGCTGCGAGGACGAGGTCTCGCGATAGAGGTGGCGCAGCACGGGGGCGGCACAGACGATCCCGAGGCGACCGGCGCCGTCCACCAGCTCCCACAGCGCGCAGGCGTCCGGCCCCTCTTCCCGCACCGTGCGGCGCAGCGCGGCGAGCACCAGGTCGGTGTCGCGGCGGGCGCCGCGCCGGGCCAGCATGGCGGCGGCGGACGCCCCCAGCCGGTCCGGACGCGCGGCCCAGGTGCGGGCCCGCTCGACGGCGGCCACGCTGCGCATCCGTTCGTAGGCGGAGAGCGCGGCGGCGACCAGCGGTTCGCCGGAGAGCGGATCGGTCACGGCGGCCTCGATCAGGTCGAGGACCGCTCCGTCGCCGCGCTCGGCGAGGTGGTGCAGGACAGCGGCGCGCGCCGCGTCGGGTCCGCCGCGACCGGCCCGCAGCAGCTCGGCGCGGTCCTCGGGACCGGCGACGGCGCTCAGGCAGCGGGCGGCGGCGAGGTAGCGGTGCTCCCCGGGGCGCGGTTCGAGCTCGTGCTGGGCCCACTCCAGCACCTCGGCCACGCTCCAGCCGGGGCGCGGGCCGCGCGGTCGCAGCTGGCGCTGCCAGCGGTCGAAGGAACCCTGCTCGTCGGCGGCGGCCAGCCGCGCGCCGTACCGGGCGTCCTCGGCCCACAACCGCCAGGGGCGGGGCTCGAAGGCGTCCCGCACCGTGGTGGCCAGCAGGGCGTCGCCCTCCGGAGTCTCGGGGAAACGGGCCAGGACGGCCGGCGCCAGGCCGATCAGCCCCGCGTCGTCGTCGCGCAGCGCGAGCTCGTCGAGGGCCCAGCGCCAGTTGCTGCCCACCGCGGCGTAGCTGCGCAGCAGCAGCCGGGCGGCGTCCTTGCCGTACGCGGCGAGGTGGCCGAGGACGGAGAGGGTCAGCCCGGTGCGCTCCTCGCCGGTGTCGGTGAGGTCGTCGGGGTGGAAGAGGTGCCGTTCGATCTCTTCGAGACCACCGTCGAGCTGCATGTAGAGGCGCGCGTAATAGAGCGAGCGGTTCTCCACCTGCCAGTCCCGGCGCGCATCGCACAGCACACTGTCGTTGAGTGCCGCGAGCGCCTCGGCCCGCGGCGCCGCGAGGGCATGCAGGGTCCCGTCGCCGCGGCCTCGCTGCAGGAGGCCGAGCAGGGTGCCACTGGGCGCTATGTCTGGATCGAACATGAGGTCAGCATCCGGTGCGGGGGACAGGCTGGCAACGGGATTTCCGCTGACCGGCATTCTTGCCGGTGACTGCGGGCCCTATGCGTCGTTCCCACCATGGATCGGCGGGGTAGACAGCTGTACGGCGGCCGCAGCCTAGCGTGGAACCATTGCTTCCGCCGATTCGGGCCCGGTTGCCACAAGGAGGCCGATGACATATGCCGGGTGCACCACCGTATCGGGTAGTGCCAAATCCCTTACGGTCCGTCGCAGCCTGTGCAAGAGTCGTAACCGGCCCATACGTTCCGGCGCCGCCTGATCACGGAGTACGTCATGCCGCCCCCTCTCTTCGCGGATCACCCAGCCGATCAGACCCCCGAGCGTGGCGCGGTCGAGGCACTCATCTCGCAGGCCCGCACCCTGCGCGGTGGCCTCGACGCGGTACGCAGAGAGTCCTCGGTCGCCGGTGACCTCGCCGCCGACCCGCAGCTGCGCTGGCAGCGAGCACTGTGCGACCTCGCCGTCCACCACCTGGACGACCTCGGCGGCCACCTCGACCAGCTCAGAGAGGGCCTGCCCACCTCGCCAGACGGGGTCGCGGAGCCGCACGTCGAGCTGCCGGTGGCCCCGCCCGAGCCGGAGGCGCCCGAGCGGGGCGCACTGCTGCGCCGGGTGGGCAGCGCCGAGTGGAACCTCCTCACCGACGAGGTGACCTGGTCCGACGAGCTCTACGCGATGTTCGGCCGGGAGCCGGCCGACGACCCGCTGACGCTGGACGAGCTGCCGTCCCTGGTGCACGCCGACGACCAGGAGAAGCTGGCCGTGATGGTCACCGACTGCCTGGTGGACGGCCGGCCGATCGACGGCGAGTTCCGCATCCTCCGCGCCGACTCCGGCATCCGCACCGTCCACATGGTCGGCGAGCCGGTGCTCGACACCGACGGCAGCACCGCCTGCATGTGGGCGGTGCTCCGCGACGTCAGCGAGCTGCGCCGGAGCCAGACGGCGGTGCGCGAGACCGGTGACTCGCTCCAGCGCCAGCGGCACATCGCCCAGACCGAGCACCGGCTCGCGGTCGAGCTCCAGGAGGCCGTGCTGCCGCCGTGGCGCGGTTCGCTGCGCTTCCCCGAGGGCGGCCCGGTCACCCTGGACCTCGCCGGGCGCTACCTACCGGCCGACACCTCCGCCCTGATCGGCGGCGACTGGTACGACGCCCTCCAACTCCCTGACGGGCGCACACTGTTGAGCGTGGGCGACCTCACCGGGCACGGCGTCGCGGCGACGTCCGGCATGGCGATGGTGCTCGGCGCGCTGCGCGGCATGGCCGTGGCGGGGCACCGACCCGGACAGCTGATGGGCTTCCTCAACCAACTGCTGGACAGTGCCACCCAACCGGCCCTGGGCAGCGCGGTCTGTTGCCAGTTCGACCCCGCGACGAGGTCACTGGAGTGGTCCCAGGCCGGGCACCCCGCGCCGCTGCTGTTCCGCGGCGGCACGGGGCGCGCGCTGGACCCGCCGGAGGGCGTCCTGCTCGGGGCCACGACCGGCGCCGGCTACGGCCAGCGGACCGAGCAGTTGGAGCCGGGCGACCTGCTGGTGCTGCACACCGACGGGCTCGTTCCGCGCCGCACCCACGGTCCGGACAGCGCCCACGAGGGCACCGAGCGGCTGCTCGCGCTGGCACCGCGGCTCGGCGCGGCCCGCAGCGCCCAGGAGAGCGTCCGCATCGTGGTGGAGGAGTTCGGCGCCACCGAGCGGGAGGACGACGCCTGCGTGCTGCTCGCCAAGGTCGGCGACTGACGCACGGCACGATCGTCGGGCGGACCGGCTGCGGGGGCGCCGGTCACCCCGAGCGACCTGACCTCTTCTGAGGGACCGTCAACTCTCGGCCTCCGCAGGTCAGCGGGCGGATCTTCGGACGGGTCTTCGGGCAGGGTGTTCCACTTGATCTCCCGCGGGCATCGGGTGGTGTCGGTGACAAGGGGCGACCGGGCTCGGCACGACCGACCGGTCGACGAGGGCGCGGGCGCACCGTCGTCGCCGTGCTCCCGGGCGCGGGTGTGAGTCCGCCCCGACGGCAACAGGGGCGACACGGCCCCGCAGGGCCCTCAGACCGAGAAGTTCGGCCCCAGGTCCGGCCCGATGCCCGGCTTGAGGGCCGCGCCCTTCCCCTTGGCCCGCGGCTTCGGGAGGACCTGCTGGAGCTCATCGCGGAGGTCCTGGATCTTGCCGCAGCCGGCGAACTGGCCGGTGAGCCGGAACATCTCGCGCAGCCGGTCCCAGGTGCGGTGCGAGGAGTTCTCTCCGATGGAGACCAGCGCCAACCGGGCGTAGCGGTCGGCCCGTTCGGGTTCGTTGCCGAGGAAGCAGGCCGAGGCCATCGAGATGTAGTCGAAGATCTGCGACCGCTGGTGGCCGCTCCTGCGCAGGTGCAGCGCCTGCTTGGCGTGCCCCTGCGCGACCTTGGCAACGGACGGGTCGTGCTCCGCGAGCGTGCGGAACGCCAACGCCTGCATCCCGTGCAGGTCCGCCTCGTCGAACATCTGCATCCACGCCGGCGGCGGCACGTCGCCCTTGTCCGAGACGAAGAGTTCCTCGGCCTCGCCGAGTGTCCGCCGCATCGCCTGGCCGTGGCCCTTCGAGGCGTGGGCCCACGCCTCGATGGTGTGCAGCATGGCGCGGGTGCGCGGCAGGGTCTCCTGGCCGGAACCGGACTGGGCCAGCTTCATCAGGTCCAGGGCGTCGTCGGGACGGCCCAGGTGGACCATCTGCCGGGCGGCGCGGGAGAGCGCCTCGCCGGCCCGCGGACGGTCCCCGCCCTCACGGGCCGCGTGGGCGGCGATGATGAAGTACTTCTGCGCGGTGGGCTCCAGGCCCACGTCGTGGGACATCCAGCCGGCCAGTACGGCGAGGTTGGCGGCGACGCCCCAGAGGCGGCGCTGGAGGTGGTCGGGGTGGCGGTAGGCGAGCATCCCGCCGACCTCGTTGAGCTGACCCACCACGGCCTTGCGCTGGAGGCCGCCGCCGCGGGCCGCGTCCCAGCGGCGGAACACGTCGACGGAGTGCTCCAGGGCGTCGATCTCCTGCGACCCCACCGGGGCCGCCTCGTAGCGGTCGAGGCCGATCTGGTCGAGTTCGTACAGGGATTCGTGGGCGAGCGGATCGTCGTGGCGGAGGGCGAGCGGAGCGGGGTCGGTGTGCAGCCACTCGTGCATGGCACCGGCGAGTGCGGAGCCGGCGGCGAGCGCCGCGCCGGCCCCCACCAAGCCGCGTCGATTGAGCATGAGGTCCATTCCCGTGAATTCCGTGAGGACCGCCGCGGTCCGCTCGGGCGCCCACGGCAGACCGTCCATGGCCTGCCGCTTCCCCGCGCGACCGGTCCGGGCGAACCCGAGGTCCTCGGTGGTTACGACACGGCCGAGGCGCTCGGTGAAGAGGGAGGCGAGCACCTTGGGCACCGGGTCCCGGGGCGTCTCGCCCATGTCGATCCAGCGCCGGACCCGCGAGGTGTCGGTCGCCAGCTGCGGATGCCCCATGGCCGCCGCCTGCCGGTTGACCAGTCTCGCGAGTTCTCCCTTGGACCATCCGGCCAGGCCGAAAAGGTCCGCGAGACGAGCGTTCGGCTCCCTGCTCACGTCAAGCCCCCAGGTTCCTCGACTGAGTTGACAGTAACGGCCGGTGACGGGGGCTGCGAGCATTCGCCAGGGTTCGCCAGGGTGCGCCAGATGGTCTGCCACCCGCAGCCGCGTGTTCGGTAGGTGTGCAGCCCCCGGCCCGGTGGCGGGACCGCATTCCCCAGGGTGCGTGCCCTGCACGGGGACCTTGAGGATCGGCCGCCTGTACGGGGCCCGTTCACGGGTTCCCGCCGCCGGGCCGGGAGCGCACGCAACTCGTCGGCGCACGAAGGGATCTGTCTCACCCATGTATGCAGCATCGTCCGCCGTGACCGCCCCCACCCGGACGTACCGCCCACACCCCCACGGGAGTGGGCCGTATCTCGATCCCACCCCTTCCGCGGGGGCGGTGACCGGTCTCCCCGGCGGCCGGAACCGGCGGGCACAGGGAATGGGCGCCCAACCGCTCAGCGGGAGACTCGACTTGTCCGGCCCCCAGGGCGCCCAGCTGCGCGCCGCCGTCGCCTCGGTGCACCGCATCTGTCCGGAGTTCAACCCGGTCCAGGTGCTGCGCCGCGGCGGGAAGTCCGTACTGCTCCTGGGGACGACCGGTCGGATGAGCGCCGTCGCCAAGTGTTTACTGGACCACTCTCCCGCCTGGGCCGACAGCTTCCGGCAGGAAATAAGTGCATACCGGGCGTTCGTCCGGCACCGTCCGCCGGTCCGGGTGCCGCGGCTGGTGGCGGCCGACCCCGACAACTGCACGCTCGTGGTGGAGCGCATGCCGGGTCGGGTGGCGGCCCTGACGCGCCACCCCTCCGAGGCGCCGCCGCGGGCCGACCTGCGGGCCGCGCTCGGGGCGATCTGCCGGATCAACGCCTGGCGTCCGCCGGCCGGACTGTTCGACGCCCCGCTGGACTACGCGGGTCGGATCGGGCGCTACCACGACCTGGGGCTGCTGACCGACCGCGATCTGGGCGACCTGCAGAAGCTGCTGCACGGCCTGGCGCACACCCAGGGCCAGTTCTGCCACGGCGACGCGCTGCTGAACAACGTCCTGCTCTCGCCGGTCGGCCCGGTGCTCCTGGACTGGGACAACGCGGGCTGGTACCTGCCCGGCTACGACCTGGCCACGCTGTGGGCGGTGCTGGGCGACGCGCCGGTCGCCCGCCGGCACATCAGCCAACTCGCCCAGGCGGCGGGCACCGCGGCCCGGGACGCCTTCCTGGTGAACCTGATGCTGGTGCTGACCCGAGAGATCCGGCGCTACGAGACCGCGGTCCAGCGGACCATGCGCGAGCCCGCGCCGGCCACCGTGCCGGGCACCGGGGCGCCCGGGGCACCGGGGGCGGGCGAGGAGCAGCGGCTGCTGCTGCGCAGGCTGCACGACGACGCGCAGATGGCGCGGCGGGCAGTGCGGGCGGCGGTCGGCACCCGCTGACCGCCGGGGGTGCCGGCGGCACCCCGAGAGGGAATCCGTGAGCGGCGCGCCCTACCCGGGCCGCGCCGCTCACCCGTGCATTGGTCCATTCCACTGACGCCCCGCAGCTCCCGGGCCCGCGCCGGGAAGGCTCCTCAGGTGATGCCCTGACATGCGAAATCCCGAGCGGGTGTGGTGATTGACGGTACGTCGGCACAGCTATGGTTCTCGGCCGACCTGGGCCCTAGTCTCGGGTTCTCCCGCACGGCCGCGGCCTGGGCCGGTGCCACGCTCCACCGGGCAGGCCCTGGCAAGGCACACCACCGTCACACCGCCCCGGCTCGGGCCGGCTTGAGGAGGCTGTTTTGCGAGGATCCGCACCGGAAGACGCGTCGAGAACCCGCCATCCCGTCCTACGCAGATCCGCCACCGCCGTCGCCGCGGCGGCGCTGCTGGTGCCGCTGGTCGCGGCGACGCCGTCCGCACAGGCCGGGCAGTCGCCGTCCGGCGCCCTCCAGCGCGCCTTCAGCGACGCCGCCGCGCGCTATCACGTGCCGCGCAGCGTGCTGCTGGGCGTCGCGTACCTGGAGTCCCGTTGGGACGGCCACGGCGGCGCGCCCAGTGTGTCCGGGGGCTACGGGCCGATGCACCTGACCGACGCCCGGACCGCGGTGGCGCGGGACCCGGAGTTCAGCGCGGACGACGAGGACGCCCGCGGCGACACCGCCCGGCCGCTGCGGACGGTCGCGCCGGCGCGGCGGGCGGTGCTGCCCGCCGAACTCCCCTCCCGGCTGCGGACGTTGCCGACCGCGGCTCGGCTGACCGGGCTGTCGGCGGCGAAGCTGCGGTCCGATCCGGCCGCGAACGTACGGGGCGGCGCCGCGCTGCTCGCCGCCGCCCAGCGCCAGCTGGGGCTGCCGGCCAGCGCGGATCCGGCCAAGTGGTACGCGGCGGTGGCGCGCTACGGGAGCGCGGACGATCCGCGCAGCGGGGCGGTGTTCGCACGGGACGTCTTCGAGGTGATGCGGCAGGGGCAGCGCCGCACCACCGACGCGGGGCAGCGGGTCGCGCTGGCCGCCGCGCCGCGGCTGACCGCCGACCCCGCGCAGGAGAAACGTCTCGGCAAGGCCGCCAGCGCCCGGCGCGCCTCGACGCAGAAATCCGGTGGGGCGCTGGAGTGCCCCTGGACGGTGGCGTGCGAGTCCTGGCCGGCGCCGTACGAGCAGTACGACAACGGCACCAACTACGGCAACCACGACCTGGCGGACCGGCCCAAGGACCAGCGGATCGACACCCTCGTCATCCATGACACCGAGGGCTCGTGGGACACCACGCTGCGGCTGATCAAGGACCCCAAGTACGTGTCCTGGCACTACACCATCCGCTCCGCGGACGGGTTGATCGCGCAGCACGTGCGGACCCAGGACGTCGCGTGGCACGCGGGCAACTGGTACGTCAACTCACACTCGATCGGCATCGAGCACGAGGGCTTCCTCGCCGCGCCGGACGCCTGGTACACGGAGGCGATGTACCGCGCCTCGGCCCGGCTGGTGAAGTACCTGGCGGAGAAGTACGACATCCCGCTGGACCGGCAGCACGTCCTCGGCCACGACAACGTGCCGGGGACGATCCCGTCGACGATCGCGGGGATGCACACCGATCCCGGTCCGTACTGGGACTGGGCGCACTACTTCACCCTGCTGGGCCGCCCGTTCGAGGCCACCGCGGGTCCGCACGGCGGTCTGGTCACCATCCGTCCGTCCTACGACGGCAACCGGCCGGTCTACACCGGCTGCGAGAAGGCCGGGCAGACCTGTGCGGCGCACGGTTCGGCCGCGGTCCGGCTGTACACCGCGCCGAGCGAGAGCGCGCCGCTGGTCCAGGACGTCGGGCTGCACCCGGACGGCTCGCCCAGCACGACCGGCGTGAACGACACCGGGGCGCGGGCCACGACCGGCCAGCGGTTCGCGGTGGCCGGCCGGGACGGCGACTGGACGGCGATCTGGTACCTCGGGCAGCGGGCCTGGTTCCACAACCCGCGGGCGAACCCGACGGCGGTGGACGGCAAGGGCCTGGTGGCCGCGCCGAAGGCGGGCCGGGCGGAGATCCCGGTGTACGGGCGGGCGTACCCGGAGGAGGGGGCGTACCCGTCGCAGGTGCCGGTGCAGTCGGTCACGCCGCTGCCGTACAAGCTGCTCGCCGGGCAGGAGTACGCGGTCGGCGGGCAGGTGCGGTCGGACTACTTCTACTCGCCGACCTTCGACGTCAACCAGCACGCGGTGGTCCGGGGCAAGGACAAGTACTACGAGATCCAGCTGGGGCACCGGGTCGGCTACGTGCGGGCGGCCGACGTGGACGTCCGGTCGTCGGGGGCGTAGCCCTCGCGCGGTGCCGGAAAAGCGGTGCGCCCGGTGGCGGCTCGGAAGCCGTCCACCGGGCGCGTCCCGTCCGCGCGGCCGGTCCGCCGGGTCAGCCCTGCTGGAAGAGTTCCGCGGGCAGCGGCTTGAGCAGGGCGTAGAGGTCGTCGGTGATCGGGCGGTCCCAGCTGGCGATGGTCACCAGCACGCCGTCGCTGCGGTCGAACTGCACGCAGGAGATGCGGCTCTCGGAGCACTTGATCCGCTTGACGATCAGGAGGTTGTCCTGGTGCATCACCGGGGTGTCCTCGGTCTCGACGACCGTGACCGGCTCGTCGTTGTCGAGCGCCGCGAGCAGCTGGGCGACCTCGAAGGGGACCTGGTCCTCCTCGACCTCGCGGGCCGGGGAGCCCTCCGGCAGGTTGCCGATGATCATCGCCGGGCCGCGGCCGCCGAACAGGTCGTAGCGGAGGAAGACGCCCTGGCAGCTTCCGTCGGGCGCCGGCAGCAGCCCGGCCCCGAGATTGCCGGGCCAGTCCCCCGGGTCCATGGCCAGTACGTCGAAGTCTGGACCGGCGGGCGTGGCTGCGCTGCGGCGGCGGAGGAAGGACATGTCGCCATCGTACGTGGCCCGGCCCCGAGCACGGCCCGCACGGCGCTCTCCGGTGCAGGTCGGCGGCGTCCTCAGCGGTTCGCGGCGCGGCGGCGGCGCTCGTGGTGGCGGGCGACCCGGGCGCGGTTGCCGCAGGACGGGGTGCACCACTCCTGGCGGGCGTGCTCCTTGACGAAGTAGCGCACGCAGCGCGGGGCCGGGCAGGCCCGCAGCCGCTCGCGGTCCGGGCCGCCGAGGAGGGCGAGGGCGGCCCGGGCCAGCGCGGCGGTGAGCCGGTCGGCGGCGGGCGGGGTGCCGACGGGGAGGTGGCGCAGTACGGGCGGGACGCCGGGTTGCCAGGTGAGTCGCGGGGCGGTCGGGACTCGGGCCGCGGCGGCGTTCAGCCGGGCCAGCGCCTGGTCCTCGGGGAGCAGGCGGTGGGCGTCGGCGGAGCTGGGCGGGGCCGGGCGGACGGCGCGGGCGCACAGCGAGCGGAGTGCGGCGCGCAGCTCCCGCACCGCGGTGAGCAGCGCCGGGTCCGCCGGGGGCGGGCCGTGCTCGGTGCAGTCCAGGGCGCCCGCCCGGTCGCGGAGCCAGGCCGCGAGGCCGGCGAGGTCGGCCAGGTCGTCGGCGACGCCGCCGTGTCCGTCGTGGTGGATCGTGCCGACGAGATCCAGTGCGAGCCGGGTTGCCTCCATGGTGCTAATGGTACGGTCGCTCACTACCATTAATCCACGAGGGGGAGCCATGGCCGATCTCCGTCAACTGCTCCGCGGCCTCACGGTGTTCGGGGGCGAACTGCCGACGTTCGACCCGGTGGCGACGCCCGACGACCCGGTGGAGCTGTTCACCGCCTGGCTGCTCGGCGCGATCCGCGCGCAGGTCCCCGAGCCGCACGCGATGACGCTCGCCACCGCCGACGCCGACGGCAATCCGTCCGCGCGCACCCTGATCCTCAAGGACGTCGACGCGGCGGGCTGGCGGTTCGCCGCGCACGACGACAGCGCCAAGGGGCGGGAGCTGTCCGACCGCCCGTACGCCGCGCTGACCTTCTACTGGCAGCCGCTCGCCCGCCAGGTGCGGGTGCGCGGTCCGGTGGTGCGGGAGGACGCGGAACGGTCCGCCGCCGACTTCCTGGCCCGCGGCGCCGGGGCGCGCGCCGAGGCGCTGGTCGGTCGGCAGAGTCGGCCGCTGGCGTCGCTGGCCGAGCGGGACGCCGCGGTGGCCGACGCCGCCGCGCGGCTGGCGCGCGATCCCGAGCTGGTGCCGGCCGCGTGGACGCTGCACACCGTGCGGGCGGAGTCGGTGGAGTTCTGGCAGGGCGCCGAGGACCGCAACCACACCCGGCTGGCGTACCGCCGCAGCGGGGCCGGCTGGACGAAGGAGCTGCGGTGGCCCTGACGCACGGCCGCGCGGCGTCCGGCGCGCGGTGGTGGCGACGGGCGGTGCGGTGCTCCCCCGAAGCGCCCGGCCCTGCCGTGAGCGGGCGCCGGAACGTCCTTGACGGTTCGTCACCAACGCTCAGGTGAGGTCGAATTCACCCTCGCGGGCGCCGAGGACGAAACCGCGCCACTCGGCGGGCGTGAAGATCAGCGCCGGTATCTCCGGACTGCGGCCGTTGCGCATCGCGACGTACCCCTCGACGAAGGCGACCTGGACGTCGCCGCCGACGCCCCGCGTGCTCGTTTGCCAGTCGGCGTGGGACAGGTCGAGTGCGGGCCTGGGCCCGCCCGCGAGCCGCTGGTCGGTGATGCTGTCGGCCACGTAACCGCTCCTCCCGGTCGTCGTCCGTGGCCAGGGTAGCCACTGCGCCCGGGGACGGACAGAGGACGTCCGACGGGCGCCGGAAGTCAGCCTGCGGGGGCTTCGGAGCCCACCAGCCACATCGCGAAGAACTGCGCGCCGCCGCCGTAGGCGTGCCCCAACGCTCGTCGGGCGCCGTCGACTTGGTGGTCGCCCGCCTGGCCGCGGACCTGGAGCGCGGCCTCGGCGAAGCGGATCATGCCGGAGGCGCCGATGGGGTTGGTGGAGAGCACCCCGCCGGAGGGGTTGACGGGCAGGTCCCCGCCGAGTTCGGTCACGCCGGACTCGGTGAGCTTCCAGCCCTCGCCCTCCGCGGCGAAGCCCAGGTTCTCCAGCCACATCGGCTCGTACCAGGAGAACGGGACGTACATCTCGACGGCGTCGATCTGGCGGCGGGGGTCGGTGATCCCGGCCTGCCGGTAGACGTCCGCCGCACAGTCCTTGCCGGCCTGCGGGGAGACGAAGTCCTTGCCTGCGAACAGGGTGGGTTCGCTGCGCATCGCCCCGCCGTGCACCCAGGCCGGTGGGCGCGGCGCGCGGGCGGCGCCGGCCCGGTCGGTGAGGACCATGGCGCAGGCGCCGTCGGAGGACGGGCAGGTCTCGGAGTAGCGGATCGGGTCCCAGAGCATCGGCGAGGACTGGACCTTCTCCAAGGTGAGGTCGTGCTCGTGGAGGTGCGCGTAGGGGTTCTTGAGGGCGTTGCGGCGGTCCTTGTAGGCGACCAGGGAGCCGATGGCGTCGGGGGCGCCGGTGCGCCGCATGTAGGCGCGGACGTGCGGGGCGAAGAAGCCGCCGGCGCCGGCCAGCAGCGGCTGTTGGAAGGGGACCGGCAGGGACAGGCCCCACATCGCGTTGGACTCGGACTGCTTCTCGAAGGCGAGGGTGAGGACCGTGCGGTGCACCCGGGCGGCGACGAGGTTGGTCGCGACCAGGGCGGTGGAGCCGCCGACCGAGCCGGCGGTGTGCACCCGGAGCATCGGTTTGCCGACGGCGCCGAGCGCGTCGGCGAGGTAGAGCTCCGGCATCATCACCCCCTCGAAGAAGTCGGGGGCCTTGCCGATCACCACCGCGTCGATGTCGGCCCATGTCAACTCGGCGTCTTCGAGGGCGCGTTGGGCGGCCTCGCGGACGAGCCCGGCGATCGAGACGTCGCGCCGGGCGGCGACGTGCTTGGTCTGGCCGACGCCGACGACGGCCACCGGCTCCTTCGCCCTCGCTGCGTTGCTCATCGCTCCCCCTCCAGGACGGCGACCAGGTTCTGTTGCAGGCAGGGGCCCGAGGTGGCGTGCGCCAGGGCGCGGTCGGCGTCGCCGCGTTGGACGGCGGCGGCGGCCTCGCCGAGGCGGATCAGCCCGGCGGCCATCACGGGGTTGGCGGCCAGGGCGCCGCCGGACGGGTTGATGCGGACCGTGCTGCCGGGGGCGTCGAGCCGCAGGGCGCGGCGCAGGACGACCTCCTGGGAGGTGAACGGGGCGTGCAGTTCGGCGACGTCTACGGGGGCGTCGAAGGCCCCGGCGTGTTCGGCGGCGAGCCGGGTGGAGGGCGAGTCGGTCAGGTCGCGGACGCCCAGGGCGTGCGCCTCGATGCGGTGGTCCAGACCGCGGATCCAGGCGGGGCGGTCGGCCAGGCGGCGGGCGGTGTCGCCGGCGGCGAGGACCACCGCGGCGGCGCCGTCCACCACCGGCGGGCAGTCGCCGGTCCGCAACGGGCCGACGACCTGCCGTCCGGGGGCGGCGTCCGGCCGTCCGCGGCGGTGTGCCCCGATCGTGGCGAGTTCCCGCGCGTCGGTGTGGCCGGCGTCGATCAGGGCCTGGGCCTGGAGGGCGGCGAGCGCCACGGAGTCGGGCCAGAGCGGGGCGACGTAGTACGGGTCGAGCTGGCGGGTGAGGACCTCGCGGAGGTCGCCGGGCGAGGACTTGCCGTACGCGTAGACCAGTGCGGTGTCGGCCTCGCCGGTGAGGATCTTGACCCAGGCTTCGTACAGCGCCCAGGCGCCGTCCATCTCCACGTGCGATTCGGAGATCGGCGGCCAGGCGCCGACGCCGTCCAGGGCCATGGTGAAGGAGAAGGCGCGGCCGGCGAGGTAGTCGGAGGAGCCGGAGCAGGTGAAGTCGATGTCGCGGGCCTTCAGGCCGGTTCGGGCGAGCACGTCGTGCAGGACCGGCATCAGCATCTCGACCTCGGAGGTCTCCGCGCTGTCCGGGACGTGCTCGCTCTGCCCGAAGGCGACGATGGCGACGTCGCGCACCGGGCCGCGCGCTGGCTCGGACATCAGATCAGCTCCTTGTAGCTGTCGTAGTCGGCGTCGGGCTCGCCGGTGGGGCGGTAGTGGTCGGGGTGGCGGGCGCCCTCGGTCCAGACGGGTTCGACGCGCAGGCCCATCCGCACCTGGTCGTAGGGGATGCCGCCGATCCGGGCGTGCAGGGCGAGGTCGGCGCCGTCCAGGGCGATGTGGGCGTAGACGTAGGGCACGTCGATGTCGAGGTTGCGGGCCTTGATGTTGACGATGCAGAAGGTGGTGACGGTGCCGCGGGGGCCGACCTCGACCTGTTCGCCGGTCGCCACCCCGCAGGTGGGGCAGGCGCCGCGGGGCGGGACGTACACCTTGCGGCAGGCGGGGCAGCGCTCGCCGACGGTCTTGTGTTCGGCGAGCCCTTGGATGTAGCGGGACTGGGTGCGGCCGGGCGCGTAGGTGTAGTCGAGCCGGGCCGGGGCGGTGATGCCGGTGACCGGGTCGGCGAACTCCCCGCCGTGCGGCCGGCCGTGCGGCTGCTCCGCCGCGTCGTCGGCGGGTTCGAAGCAGGCGATGTCGGTGATCGCGCCGGTGCGCTCGGCGGCCCAGCGGATCCGCACGCGCATGCCGCTGCGCACGGCTTCGGGGCCGGGTGCGTCGAGGGCGTGCAGCAGGGCGGTGTCGGCGCCGTCGAGCCGGACGAGGACCCAGGCGAAGGGGGTGTCCAGGGGCTGGCCGCGGCGTGCGGACGGGTTCCAGGCCCAGGTGGTGACGGTGCCGGTCGGGGCGACCTCGACCAGTTCGCGCAGCTCGTCGGCGGTGACCGGGTCGTATTCGACGGGCGGCACCACCACCCGCCCGTCGCGGGCCCGGACCCCGAGGACGGTGCGTTCGCGCAGCCCGGTGAGGAAGGCGCTCTGCACCGGGCCGAGTGAGCGGGTGAAGGGGAATTCGACGACGAGCGGCGCGGTCAGGACCTCTGACATGGCGGTCTCCTCGGTGGGGTGGGGTCAGGCGCGCCGGAAGACCGGTGGGCGCTTCTCGGCGAAGGCGCGGGAGCCCTCCTTGGCGTCGGCGGTGTCGAAGACCGGCCAGCCGCGGGCGAGTTCGGCGGCGAGGCCGTCGGCCTCGGTCAGCTCGGCGGCCTCGTAGACGGACGCCTTGACCGCCTCGACGGCGAGCGGCCCGCAGGCGTTGATCCGTTCGGCGATCTCCAGGGCCTTCTCCAGTGCGGTGCCGTCGGGGACGACGTGTCCGATCAGGCCGATCCGGGCGGCCTCGGGGGCCGGGTAGGGGCGGCCGGTGAGCAGCATCTCCAGGGCGTGGGTGCGGGGGATCTGCCGGGGCAGCCGCACGGTGGAGCCGCCGATGGGGAACAGGCCGCGCCGGACCTCGTAGAGCCCGAAGGTGGCGCCCTCGCCGGCGACCCGGATGTCGGTGCCCTGGAGGATCTCGGTGCCGCCGGCGACGCAGTGGCCCTCGACGGCGGCGATCACCGGTTTGCGCGGGCGGTGGTGGCGCAGCATCGCCTTCCAGTGCAGGTCGGGGTCGGCGCGCAGCCGCTCCCGGTGTTCCTCGCCGGTCATCCCGCCGCCGGCCAGCGCCTTGAGGTCCATGCCGGCGCAGAAGGAGCCGCCGGCGCCGGTCAGCACGATCGACCGGATGCCGTCGTCGGCGTCGGCGGCCAACCAGCCGTCGTACAGGCCGACCAGCATCGGCAGGGACAGCGCGTTCTTGGCCTCGGGCCGGTTGAGGGTGAGCACCAGTGTCGCGCCGGTGCGCGTCACGGTGAGGTGTTCGGTGCCCGCGTCCTCCGGCCGAGCCGGCGCGGTCGCGGCGTGTTCGGTCCCGCCCATTCCGTCCTCCCGTCTCACGACGTAGAACAGGTTGCAGTAGCCGCACGGCGAGTTCAAGGCTTTTCTGACGACCAGTCAGTTTTCTTGGTCGGGGCCCTTCCCTGCGCTCGGCCGCGGCGCTCTAATGACGCCCGAGCCGACGTCCGCACGGTCTGGAGGAGCCATGGAGTACAACCTCGCCGACCTCTTCGAGTCGATCGTCGACGCTGTTCCCGACCGCGAGGCGCTGGTGCACCTCGACCACCCGGGCACCGGCGCCGAAACGCGGCTCAGCTACGCGGAGTTGGACCGCGCCGCCAACCGGCTCGCCCACCACCTCGCCGACCGGGGCGTCGGCCCCGGCGACCACGTCGGACTGCACCTGTACAACGGCGTCGAGTACCTCCAGGGCGTCTACGCCTGCCTGAAGATCCGCGCCGTTCCGGTGAACGTCAACTACCGTTACGTCGAGGAGGAGTTGGCGTACCTCTACCGGGACGCCGACCTGGTGGCACTGGTCTTCGAAGCGGAGTTCACCGAGCGGGTGGCCGGCGCGCTGCCGCAGGCCCCGAAGCTGCGCCACCTGGTACGCGTCGGCACCCCGCCCGCCGGCGCCACCGAACCGCGGATCACCCCGGTACCACTGGCCCGGGCCGTGGCCGCCGGCTCACCCGACCGCGGCTTCGGCCCCCGCTCCGCCGACGACCGGATCGTCATCTACACCGGCGGGACCACCGGCATGCCCAAGGGCGTGGTGTGGCGCCACGAGGACATCTTCTTCTCGGGGATGGGCGGCGGCGCCCCGACCGGGGAGCCGGTCGGCCGCCCGCAGGAGCTGGCCGAACGGGTGGCGGCGGGCGGCGAGGGCCTGGTCTTCTTCCCGACGCCGCCGCTGATGCACGGCACCTCGACGCTCACCGCGTTCATCGCCTTCCACTTCGGCCAGAAGGTCGTCATCCACCGCAAGTTCGCGCCGGAGGAAGTGCTGCGCACCATCGAACGGGAACGGGTCACCAGCGTCTCCCTGGTGGGCGACGCGATGCTGCGGCCACTGGTGGACGCGCTCGCCGGCCCGCTCAAGGGCACCGACTGCTCGTCCCTGTTCAGCGTCAGCAGCTCCGGGGCGATCCTCTCCGACACCGTCCGCGCCCAGTTCAGCGCGCTGGTCCCGAACGCACTGCTGCTGAACAACTTCGGCTCCTCGGAGTCGGGCTTCAACGGCACCGCCACCGACGACTCCGGCCCCGCCAAGGGCTTCCGCCTGAACGTCAACTCCCGCATGGCGGTGGTGGATCCGGCCACCCAGCGGCCGGCCGAGGTCGGCGTGGCGGGCCGTCTCGCACTGCGCGGCCACGTCCCGCTCGGCTACTACAACGACCCGGCGAAGACCGCCGAGACGTTCTTCGAGGCGAACGGCGACCGGTGGGTGCTGCTCGGCGACATGGCCACCGTCGGCGCCGACGGGGTCGTCACCGTCCTGGGGCGGGGCTCGCAGTGCATCAACTCCGGCGGGGAGAAGATCTACCCCGAGGAGGTCGAGCAGGCGCTCAAGGCGCATCCGGACGTCTACGACGCGCTGGTGGCCGGCGTGCCGGACGACCGCTGGGGCAACCGGGTGGCCGCCGTCGTCCAACTCCGCGCGGACGCCGCCCCCTTGGACCTCGACGCCCTCCAGGCGCACTGCCGGACCCGCCTGGCCGGCTACAAGGTCCCGCGCCAGGTCGTCTTCACCGACCGCATCCAGCGCTCGCCCAGCGGCAAGGCGGACTACCGCTGGGCGAAGGCCGTGGCGGCGGGCGAACGGCAGGCGTGAGCGGGGACGGCGCGGGCCGGCACCCGGGGTCGACGGCCGGACGGACCGCGGGACCCGGCCACGGCCCATCGGACACGCGCTAACCCCCGCAGACCGAGCGCAGCGACCGGGCGAGCCCCGCGGCGTGCAGCAGGTCCAAGTGGCGCTGCCGCCCGACCCGGAGAGCGTCCACCGCCAGCCGCGGCACGCAGCCCGGGGCCGTGCGGGCCTGCGGGGACGCGGCGACGGCCCGGACCAGTTCCCCGTTGATCCGGTCGATCTCCGCCCGGACCCGGGCGAGGTCCGGGCGGCTCGTGGGCGCCTGCGCCGGATCCGCCGCCCAGCGGCGGTGCAGCCCGCGCTGGACGAGCTTGCTGGCCTCGATCTGGTCGCGGAAGATCCGCACCGTCGCCTCCGGGTCGGCGCCCACCTGGCGGGCCTGGGCGGCGACCGCGGCCAACACCTCGCGCTCCCGGGCCGGGTCGTCGATCGGACTGTCGGTCCCCCACTTGGCCGCCGCCACGAGGTCGGCGGTGGCCAGCCGGTCGGCGGAGAGCGCGGCGAGCGGGCGGAGCCGGTCGGCCGGTGCGGGCGCGGCGGCGAGCGGCCCGGCGGTCGGCCGCGCGGGCGCGCCGGCGGGCGCCGCGACGGCGCTCCCGGCGCCGGCGCACAGCACCGCGGTCGCGGTCCCGGCGAGCAGCGCGCGACGGATCGAGGTGGTCAGCTGCACATCGAGCCCTTCTCGAAGGCCGCGGCCCGACGCACGGCGCGGGCCGCGGAGTGGTGCGGACGCCGGGAGCTTACGGCCGGACCACCCCCGCCGGCACCCCGCCCCGACCTCCACCCAGCATCTGACGACACGTCAAGTGCGTGCCAGATCAGCCCTCCCGCACTCAGCCGCGGCCCGCCAGGAACGCCGTCACCGCCGCCAGGTACTCCGCCGGGCGCTCCTCGTGGACGAGGTGGCCGGCGCCCTCGACGGTGACCAGCCGGGCGGCGGGGAGGGCGCCGGCCAGCTCGGCGAGGTGCTCCTGGGGAAGGTGACTGGTGGCGCCGCCGGCGATGACGAGCGTGGGGGCGGCGATCGCGGACAGCGCGGTGCGCCAGTGCGGGGCGGGGGCGTTCCGCTCGGCCACCACGGCGACCTTGGCCCGCCAGTCGAAGGTCGCGGGGCCGGGCGGTGGCGCCGGGACCGACTGCGGCGGGTCCGCGGGCACCGGCGGGACGGGCTCCTCCACGATCAGGCGGGAGACCAGGTCCGGGCGGTGGGCGGCCAACAGCAGGGCGGCGGTGGCGCCCAGCGAGTGGCCGATGAGCGTGACCGGTCCGAGGCCGAGCGCCTGGACGAAGCCGATCGCGTCGTCGCGCCAGCGCTCGAAGCCGTACTCCCCCGGCCAGTCGCTGCGGCCGTGTCCGCGCTGGTCGAGGGCGAAGACGCGGTGCGTGGTGGCCAGTCGGCCGACCACTCCGCGCCAGTCCTCCCCGTCCTCACCGAGGCAGTGCAGCAGCACCGCCGCGGGGGCGTCCGTCTCACCCCAGACGCGGTACGCCAGTCGGACGCCGTCCACCTGCACCTTCCGTACGTCACCCATGCGCCGACGCTACCCGTGGGCCGTCCGCGGCAAGCCCCTTGACGTGTTCGCCGCGCGCTGATTACTTGGAGCGGCACGCAGCTACCGAATGATCGGTAGGGAGACGAGGCGGTGAGATCCATGCCGGAAGCGGCGACGGACAGCGGGGCGATCGACGGGGCCTGCGGGGCCGACTGGTGCGACGACGCGGAGCGGCTCTCGGCGGACGCCCTGCACGCCCTCCAAGTCACGCGGCTGCGCGCCACGTTGCACCACGCCTACGAGCACGTCCCCTTCTACCGAGCGGCGTTCGACCGGGCCGGGGTGCGGCCCGACGACTGCCGTTCGATGGCCGACCTCGCCCGCTTCCCGTTCACGGTGAAGGACGACCTGCGGGCGCAGTACCCGTTCGGGATGTTCGCCGTCCCCAAGGACCGGGTGCGGCGGCTGCACGCCTCCAGCGGCACCACCGGGCTCCCGACCGTGGTCGGCTACACCGAGCGGGACCTCGACGACTGGGCGGACCTGGTGGCCCGGTCGATCCGCGCCGCGGGCGGCCGGCCCGGGCACACCGTCCACATCGCCTACGGCTACGGGCTGTTCACCGGCGGGCTCGGCGCGCACTACGGCGCCGAGCGGCTGGGCTGCACGGTCGTCCCGGCGTCCGGCGGGATGACCAGCCGTCAGGTGCGGCTCATCCAGGACTTCCGCCCCGAGATCATCATGGTGACCCCGTCCTACATGCTCACCCTCCTCGACGAGTTCGAACGGCAGGGCGTCGACCCCCGTTCGACCTCGCTGAAGGTCGGCATCTTCGGCGCCGAACCCTGGACGCAGGAGATGCGCCGGGAGATCGAGGAGCGGTTCGCCATCGACGCCGTGGACATCTACGGCCTGTCGGAGGTGATGGGCCCCGGCGTGGCACAGGAGTGCGTGGAGACCAAGGACGGGCTGCACATCTGGGAGGACCACTTCTATCCGGAGGTGGTCGACCCGATCACCGGGGAGGTGCTCCCGGACGGCGCGCACGGCGAATTGGTGCTCACCTCGCTCACCAAGGAGGCCATGCCGGTCGTCCGCTACCGCACCCGGGACCTGACCCGGCTGCTGCCCGGTACCGCCCGCCCGGCCTTCCGCCGGATGGAGAAGGTCACCGGGCGCAGCGACGACCTGATCATCCTGCGCGGGGTCAACCTCTTCCCCGCGCAGATCGAGGAAATCGTGCTGCGCACCCCGGGGGTCGCCCCGCACTTCCAACTGCGGCTGACCCGTGAGGGACGGCTGGACCACCTCACCGTCCGCGCCGAGGCCCGGCCGGACGCCACCGCCGACGACCGGGTGGCCGCCGTCGGCCTGATCGCCCGCGGGGTCAAGGACGGCATCGGGGTGACCGTCTCCGTCGAGATCGTCGAGCCGGAGACCCTGGAGCGCTCGGTCGGGAAGTTCAAGCGCATCGTGGACGCCCGCCGCGACGGGTGACGACGGGGCCGACGTCAGGGCTTCGGCCGGTCCCCCTTGAGCAGGGCGAAGGGCGCGCCGGCCGGGTCCATCAGCATCGCCATCCGGCCGATCCCGGGCACGTCCATGGGGGCGATGAGGGGAGTGCCGCCGTGCTGGGTGGCGGTGTGGTAGCTGGCGTCGCAGTCGGTGACGCCGAAGTACGGGTGCCACTCCGAGGTGGAGCCGGCGTCCAGGTGCATCTGCTGGAGCTGGAGGATGCCGCCGTGCGCGGTGTCCTCGCCCGCTCCGGCGCCGGGGGCGGAGGCGAGGCTGTAGAGCAGGTCGCCGCCCATCGACACGTCCTGGAAGCTCCAGGAGAAGACCGTGCCGTAGAACTCCTTGGCCGCGGCGGCGTCGGTGGCGTAGAGCTCCGTCCAGCACAGGGTGTTCGGCTCCATGACGACGTCCAGGCCCGTCACCTCGCCCGGCTGCCAGACGGCGAAGTCGGCGCCCGTCGGGTCGGTGAGCATGGCCAGCCGGCCGGCGGTGAAGACGTCCATGGGTGCGACGCGGACCCGGCCGCCGGCCTGCTCCACCGCCTTGCAGGTGGCGTCCGCGTCCGCGGTGTGGAAGTACGCGGTCCAGGCCGGGGCTGCGCCCTCCTCCGTCAGCGGACCGACCGCGGCCACCGTCGCGCCGTCGCGCTGGAAGAAGCCGTAGCCGCCGCCCTCGGGGCCGGCCGACTGGAAGGTCCAGCCGAACACCGCGGCGTAGTAGGCCGCGGCGGCGTCGACGTCGGGGGCGCCGAGGTCGAGCCAGTTCGGCGCGCCCGGAACGTAGTGGGTCGTCAGCATGGAGGGGCTCCGATCACACGGGGGTCAATGCCGTTTCCCAGCATCGCAGCGGGCACTGACAGTCGCCGTGCACGCGCCGCTCAGCGGGTCCCGAACCGCTCGCGCAGCGCACGCTTGAGGACCTTCCCGCTGGCGTTGCGCGGCAGCGCGTCCACGAACACCACCCGCTTGGGCACCTTGAACGGCGCCAGCCGCTCCCGCGCCGCGGCGATCAGTTCCGCCTCCCCCACCGCGCCGTCGCCGCCCGCGCCGTCCCCGCCGTCGGCGTGCCGGACCACCACAGCCGTCACCGCCTCGATCCACCGCTCGTCCGGCAGCCCGATCACCGCGACCTCGGCGACCTGCGGATGGGCGTAGAGCACGTCCTCGACCTGGCGCGAGGCGACCAGGACGCCGCCGGAGTTGATGACGTCCTTGACCCGGTCGACCACCGTGAAATAGCCCTCGGCGTCCCGCACGGCCAGGTCGCCGGAGTGGAACCAGCCGTCCCGGAACGCCTCCGCGGTCTCGGCCGGCTTCTCCCAGTAGCCGGTGCACAGCTGCGGCGACCGGTAGACGACCTCGCCCCGGGTGCCGTCCGGCACCTCCCGACCGTCCCCGTCCACCACCCGCGCCTCGACGAAGAGCACCGGCCGTCCGCAGGAGTCCAGCCGGCCGGCGTGCTCGCCGGGGCCGAGGACGGTGGCCAGGGGGCCGATCTCGCTCTGTCCGAAGCAGTTGTAGAACGCCAGGTGCGGGAGCCGGGCGCGGAGCCGTTCCAGTACCGGCACCGGCATGATCGAGGCGCCGTAGTACGCCTTGCGCAGGCCGCTCAGGTCGCGGACGCCGAAGTCGGGGTGGTTGGCGAGCGCGATCCAGACCGTGGGCGGGGCGAACAGGCTGTCCGCCCGGCCCGCTTCCACCAGCGCGAGAAGCGCCTCGGGAGCCGGCCCGTCCAGGATGGTGTTCTCCGCGCCGACCGCCAGATAGGGCAGCAGGAAGACGTGCAGCTGCGCCGAGTGGTAGAGCGGCAGGGAATGGACCGGACGGTCGCCCTCCGCCAGGTCGAGGGCGACGATCGCGCTGGTGTACTCGTGCACCAACGCCCGGTGGGTCATCATCGCGCCCTTGGGGAGGGCGGTGGTCCCGGAGGTGTAGAGCAGTTGGACCAGGGAGTCGTCGGACGGCTGGGGCAGCGCGTCGGCACCGGCCGGCTCGCCGGGATCCGCCGGCTGCTCCGCCAGTCGCTCCAGCAGCCCGTCCGGGGCGCCGTGCAGCGGCACCGACCGCGCCCCGTCGGGCAGCCGGGGTGCCAGGGCGACGTCCGTGAGCACCAGGGAGGAGCCGGACTGGTCCAGGATGTAGTGGAGTTCCTCGCCGGTCAGGCCGTGGTTGACCGGTACGTGGACCAGGCCGGCGCGGGCGCAGGCGAGGAATCCGATCAGGTAGGCGTCGGAGTTGTGCCCGTAGGACGCCACCCGGTCGCCGGGGCGCAGCCCCTCGGCCAGCAGCAGCCGGGCGGCGGCGGTCACCGCGTCGTCCAGCGCCCGGTAGGTCCAGCTCCGCCCGGCGTACCGGACCGCCGTGCGCTGAGGGACCCGGCGCGCGCTGCGCCGCAGGACCCCGTCGACCGTGTTGTTCCGCGCGCCCGAGGCGTCCGTGGCATCCGTCATGCGGCGATCCTGGAGCGCACCGCTGAGCCGGTCAAGGCAACGGACCGCGGCGGGTCACGTCACGGCGTCCCGCCGGCGGGGGCCGCGTCGTCCGGCAGCGCGGCGAGCCGGTCCGCGAGGCCGCGGGTGGTGGCGTCGTCCGCCCCCAGGATCCGCGCGCAGTCCGCGAGGATGCGCGCGTAACCGGCCCGGTTCCGCGGCGGGGCGGCCCACTCGGTCGACTCCGCCCACCCGGTGAGGAACGAGGCGACGTTCTTCTTCACCCGGGCCTCGTCGGAGGCGTCGCCGAGCGCCCGGAACTCCTCCAGGGCCGCCCAGGACGCCGTCAGCGCCCCCTCGATCCGGCCGGACTGGGCCAGCGCCGCGGCGAGGTTGGTGAGCGTACGGGCCCGGCCGTGGCGGTCGCCCGCCGCCGCGAACCGTTCGACCGCCTGCTCGTAGGCGCGGACGGCGTCCGTCCACAGCCCCGCCGCGACGAGCGAACTGCCGAGGTTGGACAGTACCGGGCCCTGTCGCGGGTGGTCGGCGGGCAGGTCCGCGCTGGCCTGCCGGCCCAGGTCGATGGCCTCCGTCAAGTCGCCGTCGTAGCCGCCGCGTTCGTAGCGGATGCGCAGGGCGCTGCTGAGGCTGGCGAGCGCCGCGGCGCGCTGCGGGAGGCCGGGCGGGATGTGCACCGCCGCCTCCCGGCCCAGGAGGATCGCCTCGTCGAGATCGTCCCAGTGGCCGGTGAGTTCGGCCCGGGCGTGCAGGGCGCCGATCAGGTTGGGGACGACGGCGCTCAGTCCGGGGTGGCTGCCTTCCGGGAGGTGGGAGGTGTGGGCCGCCTGGGCGTCCCGGAAGCAGTCGATGGCGGCGTCGAGGTCGGCCGGGGCCGCGGTGAGTTGGAAGCGGACCATGCGGATCAGGCCCAGGTTGGACAGGATGGTGATGCGCAGCGCTCCCGGCGGCGTGGCGGTGAGCACCGCGTCGAGTGCGGCGATCGCCTCGTCCGTCTCCGCCAGCCCCTGGCGCGGCTCGCGCGTGGCCTCCAGGATCTTCCCGGCCCGCAGGGCGGTCACCGGATCGATCCCGTGCTCACCGCTCATCGTCCCGCCTCCTCTTCGCCGTGCCGCTGGCCGAGCACCGAGGTGATCCAGATGCGCGCCAGCCCCTCATCGTAGAACTCGATGGTCTCCGTGCCCCGTTGGACCCGGATGACCACCGGTGGGTCGCGCTGCGGTGGTACCGAGGGGGCCGGCGCGGGCGGTGCGGCGGCGGGTTCGGCCGGTGGGTGGACGTGCACCCCGCCGTTGATGGCGCCGGCCTGCACGGTGGGGCCGAGGAGCCGGGCGTGGCCCTCGACGACGTTGCCGCCGCCCGCGGTGGCCGGTGCGGGGCCGTCGGGGCCGTCCGGGGCGAGTGGTTGCGGCCGGGTCGTGCGGTACCACAGCAGCTCCCACCACTGGGCGGAGCGCGGCAGGTGGGCGCCGTCGCTGGCCTGCCGGGCGAAGCCGTCCAGGAGCTCGACGAAGACCAGCAGGACCGCGCACGAGACGGGGGCCGCGCCCTCGTGGAACCAGCCGCGCACGCTCGACGGCGTCGGCCAGTGGCTGACCGGCAGCCGGCCCTGGGACAGCTCGACGAGCTTGTCCACGGCCGGACTTCCGGCCGCCCGGTACAGCTGCCGGAGCTCGTGCCCGAGGTCCGCTGCCCCTTGCTCCACCTGTTCGACTTCCCCCTGAGGACCGTGCGCGCTCCGACGAGGCTCCCCGGCGCGAGCCGCGTGAGGGGTCCAGGCTAGCCGCTGCGGCGGGGACGGCTCCCGGCACCTCGGGGGTGGGGTGCGGGGCGCCGCCAACGCTCACACGGCGCGCTCCCGTCCTTCCCAATACGGGGCGCGCAGCCGGCGCTTGTAGAGCTTGCCGTTGGGGTCGCGGGGCATGGCGGTGGTGAAGTCGACGGAGCGGGGGCGCTTGTAGCCGGCCAGTTGGCGGGTGCAGTGGTCGAGGATCTCGGCGGCCAGTTCGGGGCCGGGCCGGTGGCCGTCGGCGGGTTCGACGACGGCCTTGACCTCCTCGCCCCAGTCGTCGTGCGGGATGCCGAAGGCGGCGGCGTCGGCGACGGCGGGGTGGGCGAGGAGCACCGACTCGATCTCGGCGGGGTAGATGTTGACCCCGCCCGAGATGATCATGTCGATCTTGCGGTCGCGGAGGAAGAGGTAGCCGTCCTCGTCGAGGTAGCCGAGGTCGCCGACGGTGAAGAAGTCGCCGATGCGGTTCTTGCGGGTCTTGTCCTCGTCCTTGTGGTAGCTGAAGCCGCCGGTGGTCATCTTCATGTAGACGGTGCCGAGTCGGCCGGGCGGCAGGCGCTCGCCGTCGTCGTCGAAGACCGCGAGTTCGCTGATCGGCCACGGCCGGCCGACGGTGCCGGGCTTCTTCAGCCAGTCCTCGGCGGTGGCGAAGGCGCCGCCGCCCTCGCTGGCCGCGTAGTACTCCTCGACGCAGCCGCCCCACCAGTCGATCATGGCGCGTTTGACGTGGTCGGGGCAGGGGGCGGCGCCGTGGATGGCGTGCCGCATCGCCGAGACGTCGTACCCGCCGCGGACGTCTTCGGGGAGGGCGAGGAGCCGGTGGAACTGGGTGGGGACCATGTGGGTGTGGGTGCAGCGGTGCCGCTCCATCAGGCGGAGCATCTCCTGGGGGGTCCACTTGTCCATCAGGACGACGCGGTGGCCGATGTGCAGGGAGGCGCCGGCGAATTGCAGCACGGCGGTGTGGTAGAGCGGCGAGCAGACCAGGTGGACGTTGTCGTCGAACGGTCGGATGCCGAAGATGCCGAGGAAGCCGCCGAGGTGGGTCTCCTCGGGGGGCTTGCCGGGCAGCGGGCGGCGGATGCCGCGGGGGCGGCCGGTGGTGCCGGAGGTGTAGTTCATCACCCAGCCCAGCGTCCGGTCCTCGGGCGCGGACTCCGGCTGGTCGTCGAGGAGTTCGCCGTAGGGGCGGAAGCCGGCGACGGTGCCGACGGCGTAGCGCCGTTCGGGCGTCAGGCCCGCCTCGTCGGCGGCCTGTCGGGCCGCGTCGCCGAACCGCTCGTGGGCGATGAGCACCTTGGCGCCGGAGTCGGCGACGATCCAGGCGATCTCCGGCCCGACCAGGTGGTGGTTGACGGGCACGAGGTAGAGGCCGGCCTGGGAGGCGGCGAGGTAGGCGGTGAAGAACTCCACGCCGTTGGGGAGGACGACGGCGAAGGCGTCGCCCCGTTCCAGACCGGCCGCGCGCAGGCCGTGGACCAGCCGGTTGGTGGCGGCGTGCAGGCGGCCGGCGGTCCACTCCTCGCCGTCCGGGGCGATCAGGACCGTCCGGCCGGGGTCGGCGGTGGCCTGGGCCCAGAAGCCGTTGGGGGTGTCGGTCATGGTCGGTTCCTCCTCAGGCGGTGGCGGATCGGCGGGTCAGGCGCGGCCGGCGATGCGGTTGATCCGGTCGATGGCCCGCTCGAAGCCGCGGGTGAGGTCGTCGAAGACGGCCTGGACGCTGCGTTCGCTGGTCATCCGGCCGACGATCTGGCCGACCGGGGTGCCGAGCAGCGGCTCGACCTCGTGCCGCTGGATGCGGGAGTTGGCCTCGGCGACCAGCAGGCCCTGCAGCGGCATCGGGAGGGTCCCGGGACCGTCGGGGTCGTCCCAGGCGTCGGTCCAGGCGGTGCGCAGTTGGCGGGCGGGCTTGCCGGTCAGGGCGCGGGAGCGGACGGTGTCGCCGGGGCCGGCGGCCAGGAGTTTGGCGGTCAGCCGCCGGGAGTGCAGGTCGGCCTCCTCGGTGGTGAGCCAGATCGAGCCGAGCCAGACTCCCTGGGCGCCCAGGGCGAGCCCGGCCGCGATCTGCTCGCCGGTGCCGATCCCGCCGGCGGCGAGCACCGGCAACGGATCGACGGCGGCCACCACTTCCGGGGTGAGCACCATGGTGGCGATCTCCCCGGTGTGGCCGCCGGCCTCGTACCCCTGGGCGACGACGACGTCGATGCCGGCGGCCTTGTGGTGCAGCGCGTGGCGCGGGCTGCCGGCCAGGGCGGCGACCCGGACGCCGTGGTCGTGGGCGCGGGCGATGACGTCGGGCGGCGGGGAGCCGAGGGCGTTGGCGAGCAGTGCGATCGGGTAGTCGAAGGCCACGTCGAGTTGGCCGCGGGCGACCTGCTCCATCCAGCCGGTGATCCGCCAGCCGGACGCCTCGCCGGCGGCGAGCGGCGGCACGTCGTAGGTGTCCAGGAGCCCCTCGACGTAGCGGCGGTGCTCCTCGGGGATCATCGCCTCGACGTCGGCCTCGGTGACCCCTTCCACCTTCGTGGCGGGCATCACGACGTCGAGGCCGTAGGGCAGTCCGTCGGTGTGTGCCTGCATCCAGTCGAGGTCCCGGGCCAGTTCGCCGGGTGCGGTGTAGCGGACCGCGCCGAGCACGCCGAAGCCGCCGGCCCTGGTGATCGCCGCGGCGACCGCGGGGAAGGGCGTGAACCCGAAGACGGCGTGTTCGACTCCCAGCGCGTTGCTCAGCTCCGTCTGCATGGGCGCAGGATGCCGCAGCGCGTCGTACGAGGGAAGAGATTTTCTGATGCTACGTCAGAAACTGCTCGCAGGGCTGCCGCTCGCCCGGCGGCCCCCGTCCTCAGCCCTCTTCCAGGACGGCCATCGCCGCGTTGTGGCCGGGGATGCCGCTCACCCCGCCGCCGCGCAGCGCGCCCGCGCCGCACAGCAGGACGTTGGCGTGGTCGGTGGCGACGCCCCAGCGGGCGGCGGCGGTGGCGAGGTCGGCGGTGTCCTCGGCGTGCGGGAAGGCCAGCTCGCGGTGGAAGATGTTGCCGCCCGGCAGGCCCAGTTCGCGGTCGAGGTCGAGGGGGCTGCGGGCCTCGACGCAGGGGCGGCCGTCGGCGTCCTCGGCCAGGCAGTCGGCGAGCGGTTCGGCGAGGTGGGCGTCCAGCTGGGCGAGGGTGGCGGCCAGCAGCCGGTCCCGGGCGGCCGGCGCCTCGGCGGTGTCGGTGGCGAACAGCCGGGCGGGGGCGTGCAGCCCGAAGAGGGTGAGGGTGTGGTAGCCCCGGCGGACCAGGTCGGCGCCCAGGATCGAGGGGTCGGTCAGCGAGTGGCAGTAGATCTCCGACGGGGGCGCGCTCGGCAGCCGGCCGGCCGCGGCCTCCCGGTGGGCGGTCTCCAACTGGGCGTAGCCCTCGTCGACATGGAAGGTGCCGGAGAACGCCTCGCGCGGGTCGGTGTGCGGGTCGCGGAGCCGGGGCAGCCGGGTGAGCAGCATGTTGACCTTCAGCTGGGCGCCCTCGGCGGGCGGCGGGGCGGGGTCGCCGAGCAGCCGGGCGAGTTCGCGGGGAGCGGCGTTGACCAGCACGTGGCGGGCGGCGACGGTGCCGTGCCCTTCGGTGGTGACCTCCGCGGTGCGGCCGTCGGTGGCGAGGGCGGTGACCGGGCAACCGGTGACGAGCTCGGCGCCGGCCCGGCGGGCGGCGTCGGCGAGCGCGTCGGCCAGGGCTCCCATCCCGCCGAGCGGGACGTCCCAGTCGCCGGTGCCGCCGCCGATCACGTGGTAGAGGAAGCAGCGGTTCTGCCGGAGCGTCGGGTCGTGGGCGGTGGTGAAGGTGCCGATCAGCCCGTCGGTGAGGACCACGCCGCGCACCAGGTCGTCGTGGAAGGCCGCCTCGATCGTCTCGCCCAGGGGGCGTTCGAAGAGGGCGTGCCAGGTGGCGTCGTCGTCGACCCGGGCGCGGAGCGCGGCGCGGGTGGGGAGCGGTTCGGTGAGGGTGGGGAAGACCCGTTCGGCGAGCCGGCGGGTGGTGCCGTAGAAGTCCTCCCAGGCGGCGTACTCCCGTGCGGATCCGGTGAGTTGTGCGAAGGAGGCCCGGGTGCGGTCCGCTCCGGCGCCGACCAGCAGGCCGGTCGGGCGCCCGGCGCGCACCGTGGGGGTGTACGAGGAGACGGTGCGCTTGCGGACCGCGAAGCGCAGCCCGAGGTCCCGCACGATCTTCGGGGGCAGCAGGCTCACGAGGTAGGAGTAGCGGGACAGCCGGGCGTCGATCCCGGTGAACGCGCGGGCGGAGACGGCGGCGCCGCCGGTGTGGTCCAACCGCTCCAGCAGCAGCACGGTGCGCCCGGCGCGGGCGAGGTAGGCGGCGGCCACCAGCCCGTTGTGGCCGCCACCGACGATGACGACGTCGTACGAAGTCCGTTCCGGCATGCCCCTTGAGTAGCACGGGGGGCCGGTGGCCGCCAGGGAGGAAACGCGCGGCGGCAGCGGAATGAATCGTTTGTTCCGGGCGGTGCGGCTTCTTGACCGACCGTCAGCTGACTTCTAGCGTCCCGCGGTGCGCGCCCTGGAACCGCCCCGTCGGCCGTTCGTCCCGGCCGACCCACCTACCACGTGAGGTGACCCGTGTCCCATCCGTCGGTATCCCGCATCGGCCGCACCCTCGCCGGACTCACCGCCGTCACCGCCTGCTCTGCGGGGCTGCTCTCGGCCACCACCCCCGCCTCCGCCGACCCCTCCCACA
>LIQL01000320.1 GCA_001418405.1 Streptomyces diastatochromogenes
GGCAACGGGTGCCTCCGGGGCGGCCGGGGCCGCGGGGCCCGGCTTGGGGGCGCCCGGCTTCGGGGCAGCCGGACGCGCCGCCTGCGCCGGAGTGGGCGCGGACGGCTTCGCGGGGGCCGACTTGCGCGGCGCCGCGGGCTTGCCGGCGGAACGGCCGCCGCCGCTGCCCGCCTGGAAAGCGTCGGTCAACTTGCGAACAACCGGCGCCTCGATCGTCGAGGACGCCGAACGGACGAATTCACCAAGTTCTTGGAGCTTGGCCATGACGACCTTGCTCTCAACACCGAACTCCTTGGCGAGTTCGTAAACCCGGACCTTAGCCACTTCGCTCCTTCTAGGTCCGGGTGTCCACCGGACCGTCGCTACTTCATGGGCGTACTCATCGCGTACTCATCGAGTGCTCATCGCAATCTCGACCTACTTCCGACTCGCGAGGTACCTGACCGCACGGTTTTCCGTGCGCTGTGCATGTCTTGCTGTGCGTTATTGCCATGGCGGCTGCTCAACCCGCGCCCCCTTCGATGAACCGGCGCACATCCGCCGTGTCGAACGGGCCGCGACCCCGGTAGGCCCGGGGGAACGCCCGGCGGCGAACCGCCAGGTCGAGGCAGACCAGTGTCCGGTGCACGTAAGCACCCCGGCCGGGCAGCGTACCGCGAGGATCGGGGACGCACTCGCCCTCGATCGCCACGATGCGCAGCAAATCGCCCTTGGCCGCTCGCTCCCGGCACCCCAGACACGTGCGCTCAGGGCATGCGCGGGCATGCGTCCGGCCAGACACTGCTTAAGTCTACCTCCCTACGGCCGGTCCACCCCGATGGGGTAAAGCCGATCCGTTGCTCAGAATTCCCCGCCCGGCACCGCGGCACCACTTCTTTTCGGGCGCCGCGGCTCCGCCCGTCCCGGCTCAGCCCTGCGCCGGCGCGTGCTCGGTGTCGGGACGGATGTCGATCCGCCAACCGGTGAGCCGCGCCGCGAGCCGGGCGTTCTGGCCTTCCTTGCCGATGGCCAGCGACAACTGGTAGTCCGGCACGGTCACCCGGGCCGAGCGCGCCGACAGGTCCACGACCTCGACCTTGCTGACCCGGGCCGGGGACAGCGCGTTCGCCACCAGCTCGGCCGGGTCGTCCGACCAGTCCACGATGTCGATCTTCTCGCCGTTGAGCTCGGCCATCACGGCCCGCACCCGGCCGCCCATCGGACCGATGCACGCGCCCTTGGCGTTCAGGCCGGAACGCGTCGACCGCACCGCGATCTTCGTCCGGTGTCCGGCCTCGCGCGCGATGGCGGCGATCTCCACCGACCCGTCGGCGATCTCCGGCACCTCCATGGCGAACAGCTTCTTCACCAGATTGGGGTGGGTGCGCGAGAGGGTGACCGAGGGACCCCGGACGCCCTTGACGACGCGGACGACGTACGACCGCAGTCGGGTGCCGTGCGTGTACTCCTCGCCCGGGACCTGCTCCTGCACCGGCAGGATCGCCTCCAGCCGACCGATGTCGACCAGGACGTTCTTGGGGTCCTTGCCCTGCTGGACGACGCCGGTGACCACGTCGCCCTCGCGTCCGGCGTACTCGCCGAACGTGATCTCCTCCTCGGCGTCCCGCAGCCGCTGCAGGATGACCTGCTTGGCGGTGGTCGCCGCGATCCGCCCGAAGCCGGACGGGGTGTCGTCGAACTCGCGCGGCTCGGCACCCTCCTCCAGGTCGTCCGGGTCCTCCTTCGCCCACACCGTCACGTGGCCGGTGCTGCGGTCCAGCTCCACCCGCGCGCGGCGGCGGCTGCCCTCGGTGCGGTGGTACGCGATGAGGAGGGCCGACTCGATCGCCTCGACCAGCAGGTCGAACGAGATCTCCTTCTCCCGCACCAGACCGCGCAGGGCGCTCATGTCGATGTCCACGGCTACGCCTCCTCCTTGTTCTCGTCGTTCTCGTGTGCGTCGTTCTCGGGTTGGTCGTGCTCGGTGCTCTGCGCGTCCTGTGACGCGGCGGCGCGGGACGGCTTGGGGTTGAACTCCAGCTCCACCCGTGCCTTGGCGATCTCTTCGAACGCGACCCGTCGGGCGGTCGGCTTGCGGCCCTTGACGCCCGGGACCTCCAGGTCCAGTCCGGTGTCGTCGGCGGCGACGATCCGCGCCACGACCTCGCCGCCCTCGTGCAGGCGGGCCTTGATCAGGCGGCCGACGGCGCGGCGGTAGTGCCGCAGCTCGGTCAGCGGCCGGTCGGCGCCCGGCGAGGTCACCTCAAGGGTGTACGGGGCGCCGCCCATCACGTCGGTGTCGTCCAGGACCTTGGACGCCTCGCGGCTCAGCTCGGCACACTCGTCCAGTTGGACGCCCGCGTCGGAATCGACCACGATCCTCAGCACCCGGCTCTTGCCGGCCGGGGTCACCTCGATCTCTTCCAGATCCAGGTCTCGTGCGGCGACGAGCGGTTCAAGCAGCCCGCGCAGCCTCTCGCTCTGGGTGGTGCTCATCCGGGTGACTCCTCGGCCGCGTGTGCTGTTGTGGGTAGGTCGCGTGTCGGGTCAAAGCCTATCGGTTCCGGCGGGGTACTGACGATTCGGTGGGTCGTCACGGATACGCTCGCCTGCGGTGATCACTACGGAAGACCCCGGGAAGTGCAACGTGCCGAAACTGGCGCTCACGCGCAGAACAACCCTGTTGGCCAGCGCCGCCCTGGGGGGTGCGGCGCTGCTCACCGGGTGCGCCGACGACGCCCGACCGGCCCCCGAGGCGGCCGAGCGCTCGGCGGCCGCGGAACGGTTGCGGAAGAACGCCGCCCGGGACAGCACGGCACTGCTCGCACGGTACGACGCGACGCTCACCGCGCACCCGGCGCTGGGAGCGCAGCTGCGTCCGCTGCGGGCCGAAGTCGCCCGCCACGCCCAGGCGTTCACCTCCGACGCACCGTCCACCGCGCCTTCCGCCCCCGCCTCCGCGCCCCCGGCCGGCGCGGCGCGGGGGGCCGGCGCACCCGACCTGCCGGGCGACGAGCGGGCCGCCCGCACGGCGCTCGCCGACGCGGAGCGCACCCTCGCGGACGCCCGGACGAAGGCGCTGGTGTCCGCGCCGGCCGAACTGGCCCGGCTGCTCGCCTCGGTGGCGGCGGCCGGCGCGGCCCATGCGTACCTCCTGACGGAGGCCGGGTGACGGGGACCGCCCCGCGCCCGTGCCCCGCGGCGGGCACGGTGACGACCTACGGCGCGCGGCCCTCGCCGGGGCGCCCCAGCAGAAGGAGAAGGAACGGGGTATGACGACGACGGGCGCACCGCGCGAGGAGGCTCGCGACCACGACGCGTTGACCGCGACGCAGGCCGCGCTGGCGGCCGAGCACGCCGCGGTGTACGGGTACGGCGTGGTCGGCGGGCGGATCGGTGCCAGGCGGCGCGCGGAGGCCCGGGGCGCGTACGACGCGCACCGGGCGCGGCGGGACGCGCTGGGCCGCGCCGTACGGGACCTCGGCGGCAGGCCGCAGGCCGCGGCCGCCGCCTACGCGCTGCCGTTCCCGGTGCCGGACGCGGCCGCCGCGGCGCGGCTGGCGGCGGAGTTGGAGGACCGGGTGGCGGCCGTCTACGCGGACCTGGTCCGGGCCACCGGCGGTGCGCACCGCACGGAGGCGGCGGCCGCGCTGCGCGAGGCGGCAGTGCGGGCGGTGCGCTGGCGGGGCAGCGGCGTAGCCTTCCCTGGGCTCGTGGAGCGGGCCGCGGCACCCGCCCCGTCGGGTGGCGCGGGCGCCGATTCCGACGCGCTCTGAACGACCGGCCGTCACGGCGGCCACTCCCCCACGAAAAGGACAACTGCAGCATGGCAACGGGACCCGTCCAACCGCCGCAACGATTGGTGAACGCGCTCGGCGGCGATCCGGAGGGTCCCGTACGGGCCTGGCTGGCGGCGCTGCCGGAGCTGGTCCAACAACGCCTGGAAGCCTGGGAGTTGACGCTGGAGCGGGTGCACGCTCCGGGCGGCCGCAGCAGTCTCGTGGCGTTCGTGCGGCAGCAGGACGGGACGCCGGCGGCGCTGAAGTTCCCGGTGCCGGGCCGGGCCGCCGAGCAGGAGGCCGCGGCGCTGCGGATCTGGGACGGCTGGGGTGCGGTGCGGCTGCTGCGGGCCGACGAGGCGGGCGGTGCGCTGCTGCTGGAGCGGTTGCAGGGGTCGGTGTCGCTGCGGTCGCTGCCGGAGGCCAAGGCCCTGCTGGAGGCGGCCGGCACGGTGCGCCGGCTGTGGGTGGCGCCGCCGGCGGGGCATCCGTTCGCGACGGTGGCGGAGCGGACCGCGGCGGACGCGGCGGGGCTGCGGGCGGCCGGGGAGCCGGCGGGCGCCGGGGCACTGGTCGACGAGGCGCTGGAGCTGGGCGGGTCGCTGCCGGCCGGCGCCGCTGAGGAGTTCGTGCTGCACGGCGCGTTCCGGCAGGGCAAGGTGCTGGCCGGGGAGCGGGTGCCGTGGCTGACGGTGGGCCCGTCGCCGCTGGTCGGCGAGCGGGCGTACGACCTGGCACGGCTGGTGCTGGACCGGTTCGAGGACCTGCTGGCCGGCTCGGGCGCGGCCGCGGCGGCCCGGCGGCGGGTGGCGAAACTGGCCGACTCCCTGGAGGTGGACCGCGAGCGGTTGCGCGGCTGGACGCTGTACCGGGCGGTGCGCGCGGGGCTGCGGGAGTCGGCGGCGGGTGACCGGCGGCGCGGCGAGTCGCTGTTGGAGTTCGCGACCTACGTGTAGCGGGTCGGGCGGTACGGCGACGGCCTCCTCGACCGTCAGCTCCTCGCGCTCGCCGGTGCGGCGGTCCTTGACCTCGACGACGCCCTCGCCGGCGCGGCGGCCGGCGACGACGATGGTCGGCACGCCGATCAGCTCCGCGTCGGTGAACTTCACGCCGGGCGAGACGCCGGGCCGGTCGTCGACCAGGACCCGCAGGCCGGCGGCGGCGAGCTGGTCGCTGACCTCCAGGGCGAGCTCGGTCTGCTTGGCCTTGCCGGCCGCGACGACGTGGACGTCGGCCGGGGCGACCTCGTTCGGCCAGCACAGGCCCTTGTCGTCGGCGTGCTGCTCGGCGAGCGCGGCGACGGCGCGCGAGACGCCGATGCCGTACGAGCCCATGGTGACGCGGACCGGCTTGCCGTTCTGGCCGAGCACGTCGAGGTGGAGGGCGTCGGCGTACTTGCGGCCCAGCTGGAAGATGTGGCCGATCTCGATGGCGCGGTCCAGCTTGAGGCCGGTGCCGCAGTTGGGGCAGGGGTCGCCCTCCTGCACCACGACGACGTCGACGTAGGCGTCGACCGCGAAGTCGCGGCCGGCGACGACGTTCTTGGCGTGCACGCCTTCCTTGTTGGCGCCGGTGATCCAGGCGGTGCCGGGGGCGACGCGGGGGTCGGCGAGGTAGGTGACCTTCTCCAGGCCCTGCGGACCGACGTAGCCGCGCACGAGGTCGTCGCGGCCGACGAAGTCCTCGGCGGTGACCAGTTCGACGGCGGCCGGGGCGAAGTGCGCCTCGACCTTGTCCAGGTCGACCTCGCGGTCGCCGGGCACGCCCACGGCCACGATCTCGCCGTCCACCTTGACCAGGAGGTTCTTGAGGGTGGCGGAGGCCGGCACGTCGAGGTGCGCGGCGAGCGTCTCGATGGTCGGGGTGTCCGGCGTGGGGACCTCTTCCAGCGCGGGCACGTCGGCGGCGTCCACCGGCTTCAGGGCGTAGGTGATCGCCTCGGTGTTGGCCGCGTAGTCGCACTGGGGGCAGTCGGCGAAGGTGTCCTCGCCGGCCGCGGCCGGGGCGAGGAACTCCTCGGACTTGGAGCCGCCCATGGCGCCGGCGGTGGCGGCGCAGATGCGGTAGTCGAGGCCCAGGCGCTCGAAGATCCGCTGGTAGGCGGCGCGGTGCAGGGCGTAGGACTCGGCCAGGCCCTCGTCGGTGGTGTCGAAGGAGTACGAGTCCTTCATCTGGAACTCGCGGCCGCGCAGGATGCCGGCGCGCGGGCGGGCCTCGTCGCGGTACTTCGTCTGGATCTGGTAGAGGATCACCGGCAGGTCCTTGTAGGACGTGCACTGGTCCTTGACCAGCTGGGTGAAGATCTCCTCGTGGGTGGGGCCGAGGAGGTAGTCGCCGCCCCTGCGGTCCTTGAGGCGGAACAGCTCGGCGCCGTACTCCTCCCAGCGGCCGGTCGCCTCGAAGGGCTCCTTCGGCAGGAGGGCGGGGAGCAGGACCTCCTGGCCGCCGATGGCGTCCATCTCCTCGCGCACGATCCGCTCGACGTTGGCGAGGACCTTCTTGCCGAGCGGCAGCCAGGACCAGACACCGGCGGCGGTGCGCCGCACGAAACCGGCGCGCACCAGGAGCTTGTGGCTGAGCACCTCGGCGTCGGCCGGGTCGTCGCGCAGTGTCTTGAACATCAACCGGGACATGCGCTGGACCTGCGCGGCGTTGGCCATGGGAGTTTCTCCTGCGTAAGAAAGGTGACTCCCTGGAGGTTAGCCGCCGGGGCGTCCAGCACGGAAATGCGTATCCCCTGCGCGGGCTCCTTGTGCGGTCGGCGGTCAGGGGCGCTTCAGCGGGAGGGGGGCGCCCATGACGGCGTAGGGGGTG
>LIQL01000321.1 GCA_001418405.1 Streptomyces diastatochromogenes
CTCCCGGTGGCGGCCGTGCCGGCCGGGACCGCGGCGCCGGCCGCGCCCGCCAGGCCCGCCGCCTACGTCCTCGGCGCGCCCGAGGCGACCCCGCCCACCACCCGCCACCCGCTCTCGCGCGGGCAGTACGCCCTGTGGGTCGTGGAGCAACTGGCCGACGGCGCCGGCGCCTACAACCTGCCGCTGGCCTCCTGGCTGGCCCCGGACGTGGACGTCACGGCGCTGCGCACCGCCCTGCAGAGCCTGCTGGACCGGCACCCGCAGCTGCGCGCCACCGTCCGCACCGAGGACGGCGAGCCGTTCCTGTCCGTCGACGGCTGGCAGGAACTCTCCTTCGTCCAGCGGTACCTGACCGTCACCGACGACGCGGTGGTGCTGGAGCGGTTGCGCGAGGAGGTCCGCCGCCCCTTCGACCTGGCCCGCGGCCCGCTGCTGCGCGCCACGCTGCACAGCCTCGCCGACGGCCGCCGGGCGCTGCTGCTGGTCTTCCACCACCTCGTCTTCGACGGCGTCTCGATCGGCGTCTTCCTGCGCGAACTGGAGGACGCCTACCGGGCCGCGGCCCAGGGCCGCGCCCCGTCGGCCACCGCCCCGTCCGCCACCTACGCCGACTTCACCACCCGCCAGCACGCACTGCTGGCCGGCCCCGAGGGGGAGCGGCTGCGGGCGTACTGGACCCGGCGGCTGCACGGCGAACTGCCGGTACTCCAGCTGCCGTTGGACCGGCCGCGGCCCGCGGTGCCCAGCTACCGCGGGGCCAGCGTCGAGGGCCGGATCGACGCCGCGCTGACCGACGCCGCCAAGCGGCTCGCCCGCACGCAGCGGGTGTCGCTGTACGTCGTGCTGGTGGCGGCCTACGTCGCGCTGCTGCACCGCCACAGCGCCCAGCGGCGCATCCTGGTCGGCACCCCCACCACCGGGCGCCCCGCCGACGGCTTCGACGACGTCCTCGGCTACTTCATGAACATGGTCGTGCTGGACCAGGAGGTGGCGCCGGACGCCGCCTTCACGGCACTGCTGGGCCAGGTCTCGCGCACCGTCTCCGAGGCGCTGGAGCACAGCGCGTACCCGCTCATCGACGTCGCCCGGGCCCTCCAGGAGGACGGCCGGGGCACCGCCGGCCCGTTGTTCCAGGCCGCCTTCTACTTCCAGAACTGGCTGGACCGCGGGCGCGCCCAGGACGGCCTGGTCCGCGGCATGGTCGACGGGGTGCACCAGGAGGGCGAGTTCGACGTCACCCTGGAGGTCATCGAGGAGCGCGACGGCTGCCGCTACACCGTCAAGTACAACCCGGACCTGTTCGACGAGGACACCGTCCAGCGCCTCGGCGCGGGCTTCGTGCGGCTGCTGGACGCCCTGGTCGCCGCGCCCGACCGGCCCGTCGGCACCGCCGACTTGCTGGCCCCCGAGGAGCGGCGCGCCCTCCACGAGGAGTGGAACGCCACCCGGCAGGACTACCCGCGCGACCGGCTGGTGTGCGAACTCGTCGACGAGCAGGCGGCCGCCCGGCCCGACGCCGTCGCGGTGGTCTGCGGCGCGCAGCGCCTGACCTACCGCGAACTCGCGGACCGCGTCGACCGGCTGGCCGGCCACCTGCGGGCGCGCGGCGCCGCCCCCGGCCGCACGGTCGGCGTGCTGATGGAGCGGTCCGCGGACCTGCTCGTCGCCCTCCTCGCGGTGCTGAAGGCCGGCGGCGCCTACGTGCCGCTGGACCCGTCCTACCCGACCGCCCGGCTCGCCCACATGGCGGCCGACGCCCGGCTGCACCTGCTCGTCGCCCACTCCTCGACCGAGCACCTGCTCGCCGGCGCCGTGCCGGAGACCGTCGTCCTCGACCGCGACCACGCCCTCATCGCGGCCTCGCCCGGCGCCGGTCCGGTGCCCGGCGCCACCGCCGAGGACACCGCCTACGTCCTGTACACCTCCGGCTCCACCGGTGAGCCCAAGGGCGTCGAGGTCGGCCACCGGGCGCTGGTCAACTTCCTCGTCTCCATGGCCCGCGAGCCCGGGCTCGGCCCCGACGACCGCCTGTTGGCGCTGACCACCGTCTGCTTCGACATCGCGGGGCTGGAGCTCTACGGCCCGCTGATCACCGGCGGCCGGGTGGAGATCCTGCCCACCGAGGACGCCCGGGACGGCGTGCGGCTGCGCGCCGCCCTGGAGGCCGCCCGCCCCACCGTCGTCCAGGCCACGCCCGCCACCTGGAAGATGCTGCTGGCCGCCGGCTGGCCGGGCGACCCGGCGCTGAAGGTGCTGTGCGGCGGCGAGGCGCTGGACCAGGACACCGCCGACCGGCTGACCGCCGGCTGCGGACAGGTGTGGAACCTCTTCGGCCCCACCGAGACCACCATCTGGTCCGCGGCGGACCGCCTCCTGCCCGGCGCACCGGTCACCATCGGCCGCCCGTTGGCCAACACCCAGCTCTACGTCCTCGACGAGCACCGGACCCCGCTGCCCGTCGGCGTGCCCGGTGAGCTCTACATCGGCGGCGACGGCCTGGCCCGCGGCTACCTCGGCCGGCCCGAGCTGACCCGCGAGCGGTTCGTCGCCAACCCGCTCGCCGACGGCCCCTCGCCGCGCCTGTACCGCACCGGCGACCTGGTGCGACGACTGCCGGACGGCCGGATCGGCTACCTGGGCCGGATCGACTCCCAGGTCAAAGTCCGCGGTTTCCGGGTGGAACTGACCGAGATCGAGGCGACGCTGCGCCGCCTGCCGGGGGTGCGCGAGGCCGTGGTCGTGGCCCGCGAGGTCACCCCGGGCAACGTCGGCCTGCGCGCCTTCTACCTCGGCACCGACAGCACCGAGGGAGCCGCCGCGGTCGACAAGGACGCACTGCGCGCGTGGCTCCCGGAGTACATGGTCCCGGACGTGCTGGTGCGGCTGCGGTCCTTCCCGCAGACCCTGAACGGCAAGGTGGACCGCACCGCCCTGGCGGCCCGGGAACTCGCCGCGCTGCGCGCCGCGCACGGTGCCGGCGACGCCGAGCCGGCCGCGCCCGCCGCCCCGCAGGGCCGCACCGGCCACCAGGGCCGACTGCACGCCGAACTCGCCGCCATGGTCGGCGAGTTGGTGAACCTGCCCGCCGAAGCCGTCCCGTCGGATGCGCCGTTGGGCGAGCTGGGCATGAACTCGGTGACCTTCACCGCCCTGAGCACCGCACTCCAGCGGCGCTTCGGCATCCCCGCCAACCCGACGCTCTTCTACCAGTACCCGACCCTGACCACCCTGGTCCCGCACCTGCACGGCGCCCACCCCCAGCGCCTCGCCGCCGCCTACGGCGCGCCGGCCCCCGCCGCGCTCACCGGCGACCGCGCGGCGCAGCTGCCGGCCCCCGCGGTGGCGCCGGCCCCGGCCGACGGCCCGCACCCCGCCGGCGACGCGGACGTGGCGATCATCGGCATGGCCGGGCGCTTCCCCTCCTCCGTCGACCTCGACGCCTTCTGGGACCACCTCGTGAGCGGGCGGGACCTGATCCAGGAGATCCCCGCCGACCGCTGGGACTGGCGCGACTACGCCGAGGACGCACCGGCCGACCCCGGCGCACCGCGGGCGGGGCGTGCGGGCAGCGGCACCTCGCGGTCGCGGTGGGGCGGCTTCCTGCCCGACGTGGACCGCTTCGACGCGGCGTTCTTCGGCATCTCGCCCCGCGAGGCCGAACTGATGGACCCGCAACAGCGCCTGGTGCTGGAAGCGGTGTGGACCGCGATGGAGGACGCCGGCTACCGGCCGGGCGACCTGGCGGGCCGGCGCGTGGGCGTCTTCCTCGGCGTCACCAACTCCGACTACCCCGAGGTGCAGCGGGCGGCGGGCCGCGGCATCGAGGGCCACACCGTCACCGGCTCCGCGCTGTCGGTCATCCCCAACCGGGTGTCGTACCTGCTGGACCTGCGCGGTCCCAGCGTCGCGGTGGACACCGCCTGCTCCAGTTCGCTGACCGCCGTCGAACAGGCCGTGACCGCCCTGCACGAGGGCAGTTGCGACCTGGCGCTGGCCGGCGGGGTCAACCTGATCCTCAGCCCCGCGCTGTACGTCGCGCTCAGCCGCGGCGAGATGCTGAGCGAGGACGGGCGCTGCAAGGCGTTCGACAGCCGCGCCAACGGCTACGTGCGCGGCGAGGGCGTGGGCGTGGTGCTGCTCAAGCCGCGGGTTGCCGCGGAGCGGGACGACGACCCGGTGCACGCCGTGATCAAGGCGGTGGAGGTGGGCCACGGCGGTCGCACCAACTCGCTGACCTCACCGAACCCCAACGCCCAGGCCGACCTCGTGCTCGCCGCGCACCGCAGGGCCGGCACCGACCCGGCCACCGTCGGCTACCTGGAGGCGCACGGCACCGGCACCGCGCTCGGCGACCCCATCGAGATCGCCGGCCTGAAGGACGCCTTCGTCGCCCTCCACCGCGACGCGGGCACCCCCGTGCCGGACCGGCCGACCTGCCTGGTGGGCTCGGTGAAGACCAACATCGGCCACCTGGAAGGCGCGGCCGGCATCGCCGGGCTCATCAAGACGGTGCTGGCGATGCGGCACGCCGAGATCCCGGCCACCCTCCACTACGAACGCCGCAACCCCTACGTGGACTTCACGGGCACGCCGTTCGAGGTGGTGGACCGCACCCGGCCGTGGCCGGCGCCCCAGGGCCCCGACGGGCGGGCACTGCCGCGCCGGGCCGGGGTGAGCTCCTTCGGCTTCGGGGGCGCCACCGCCCACGTCGTCCTGGAGGAGGCCGTGCGGCCGCGCCGGGACGCGGCCGCGCCGCACGGCACGCTGGTCTTCCCGCTGTCCGCCCGGACCGCCGAGGCGCTCGCCGAGACCGCCGACCGGCTCGCCCGGTTCCTGCACGCCGGCGCCATGGCGCTGCCGGACGTGGCGCACACCCTCCAGGTCGGCCGCGAGGCGTTCGAGGAGCGGCTGGCGATCGTCACCGACGACCGCGCCGCACTCCTCGCCGCGCTGGCGGCCGCCGCCCGGGACACCGCCCACCCCGCCGCCGTCCGCGGTCGGGTACCGGCCGGGCGGCCCGCCGCCGCGACGGACGGGGCGCCCCTCGGGCTCGCCCCGGTCGAGCTGGCCCGGCGCTGGGCCGTCGGCGCGGACGTCGACTGGCGTGCGCACGCACCGGGCGGGGCGCCGGCCGCGCGCCGCATCGCGCTGCCCACCTACCCCTTCGCCCGCACCCGCCACTGGGTGGCCCCGGGCCCGGCCGCGCCGGAGCGCCCCGCCGCCCCGACCGCCGCACCCGCGCTCCACCGGGACCTGCTGGACCGCAACGTCTCCACCTTCCGCGGCACCGCCTTCGACAAGACCCTGACCGGCACCGAGTTCTTCCTGCGCGACCACGTCGTGGCGGGCACCCCGGTGCTGCCCGGCGTCGCCTATCTCGACATGGCCCGCCTCGCCGGCGAACTCGCCCACGGCGCCCCCGCCGACGGCCCCCGCGCGACCCGCATCGAGGACGTCGTCTGGGCCGCCCCGGTCACCCTCGACGACGGGCCCCGGCGCGTCCGCCTGCGGCTGACCCCCGGCGAGGACGCCGCCACCGCCCGCTTCGAGCTGGTCGGCGTCGACGAGCGCGGCGAACGGGCCGTGCACGGCAGCGGACGCCTCCACTTCACGGCCCCCGCAGTCGATCCCGCCGCCGGTTCCACTGCCGATCCCGCCGCCGACCCCGAAGTGGGTCCGGCAGAAAGGCGGTTGGACCCGTCCGCGGTCCGCGCCCGCTGCACCACGGTGCGCACGCACGAGGAGTGCTACGCCGTCTTCACCCGGCACGACTTCGCCTACGGGCCCTGCCTGGCGCTCCTCGACGAGGTCGCCCACGGCACCGACGAGGCGCTGGCGGTGCTGAGCCTGCCCGCCGCGCTGTGGGACACGGCGGCCGACTACCGCTTCCACCCCGCGGTGTTCGACGCCGCGCTCCAGGCCGTCGGCGTGTTCGCGGCCGACTCCGCCGACCGGCCCCACCTGCCGTACGCGATCCGCGCCGTCGAACTCCTCGGCGACGCCACCCGGGCCCGCTACGCGCACGTCACCCGCGCCGGCCGGGGCGCGGTCTTCGACATCCGCCTGGCCGACGCGGACGGCCTGGTCGTCGCCCGCATCGACGGGTTCACGCTGCGCCCGGTGCCCGGCGCGGGCCCCGCGGACGGGCCCGGGACGGGCCGGCCGGACACCGTCGGGACCGGCAGCTACGTGCCGGAGTGGACGCCGCTGCCCGCCGCCGCCCCCGCGGCGCCGCGCGGCACCGTGCTCGTCCTGGACGCCTCCGGCACCTCCGGCACCGACGGCGCGGACCTGGCGGCGGCCGTCGAGGCCGGCACCGGCGGCGCGCACGCCGTCCTGCTGCCGCTGCGCTCCGCACCGGACGCGGCGCGGGCGCTGGAGCGGGCCGCGACGGCGGCGGCCGGCCCGGACCCGGTGCGGGTGGTGCACCTCGCCCCGCGCACCGGCGACGCCGAGCACGCCCTCGACGTCGGCTTCGGCGCCGCCCTGGAGTTCTGCCGCGGCTGGACGGCCCGGCGGCTGGGCCCGCTGCGCTACCTCTACGCCCACCGGACGGACTCCCCGCACGCCGCGCTCGACGAGGCGATGGGCGGCTTCGCCCGCTCGGTGCGGCTGGAGCAGCCGCACCTGCACCTCACCACCCTGGCCTGCGCCGACGACCGCGACCCGCACACCGCACTGCTGGCGGAACTCGCGGCGGACGACGGCCCGGTCGAGGTCCTGGCCGACGCGACGGGCCGCCGCACCCGCACCTGGCGGGCCGTCACCCCGCCCCACTCGGCCCTGCCGGACGCCCCGTTCGGCACCGGCGGGGTGCACCTGGTCACCGGCGGGACCGGACGCCTGGGCGTCCTCGTCGCCGAGCGGATCGCCGCCCGCACCGCGGGCACGGTGGTCCTGGTGAGCCGTTCCGAGCCGGGCCCCGACGCCGCGGCGGCGATGGCCCGGGCGGCCGCGGACGGCGGCCGGATCGTGCACCTGCGGGCGGACGTCTCCCGCCGGGCCGAGGTGGACGCGGTCGTCCGGGAGACCAGGCGCCGCTTCGGCGCCCTCACCGGCGTCGTGCACGCCGCGGGCGTGCTGCGCGACGGCTTCGTCCTGCGCACGACGCGGGCGGACGCGGACGCGGTGCTCGGGCCGAAGGTGCTCGGCGCGCTGTGGCTGGACGAGGCGACCCGCGACGAACCGCTGGCCTACTTCTGCGCCTTCTCCTCGCTCGCCGCGGTCCTGGGCGGCGTCGGGCAGTCGTCCTACGCCTACGCCAACGCGTTCCTGGGGGCCTTCCTCACCGCCCGCGACGCCGCCCGCCACGGCGGACTGCGCGCGGGCCGGAGCCTGGCGGTGGACTGGCCGCTGTGGCGGGACGGCGGGATGACCGCCGACGCCGCTGCGGTGGCCGCGCTGCGCGAGGGGCTGGGCATGGTGCCGCTTCAGAGCACGGCGGCCCTGGACGCCTGGGAGCGGGCACTGGCGGCGGGCGCGCCGCGGGTGCTGGTGGCCCAGGGCGACCAGGACGCCGTCGCCCGCGCCCTGCCCGGCGGCGACCCCGGCGCCGCGCCCGCGGCACCGGCCGGCGCCGCCGTCCCGGCTGCCACCGCCGCGCCGGCCGGCACGTCCGCCGTCGTGCCGGAGCCGGCCGCCGGGTCCGGGGGCCGGCCGTCCGCCGCGGGTCCGGACCTCGGCCCGCGCACCGAGGAGTACCTCGTCGGCCTGTTGGCGGAGGAACTGCGGATGCCCGCCGACCAGGTGGACGTCGACGAGTCCTTCGAGCGGTACGGCATCGACTCGCTGCTGGTGATGAGCCTGACGCGGCGGCTGGAGGAACACTTCGGGCCGCTGTCGAAGACGCTGTTCTTCGAGTACCTCACGGTGCGCGAACTGGCCGGGTACTTCACGGCGAAGCACCCCGAGGCACTGGCGGCGGCGCTGGGCACCGACGCCCCCGGCGACGCGGACGCGCCCGGCGACGCGGACGCCGCCGGCAGCACGGCCCCCGCCGCGGCCGCCGGCACCGCGACCGCGGCCACCGACGCCCCCGGTGGCGCCCCGGCCGAGGGGGCCGCGGCGCCCGCCGACCCCACGGACGACGACGCCATCGCGATCATCGGCGTGGCCGGTCGCTACCCGCAGGCCGACACCCTCGACGCCTTCTGGCGCAACCTGCGCGAGGGCACCGACTGCATCGAGGAGGTGCCGGCGGACCGCTGGGACCACTCCCGGTACTACGACCCGGACCCGCAGACGCCCGGCCGGACCGCGGCGAAGTGGGGCGGCTTCCTGTCCGACCCGTTCGCCTTCGACCCGATGTTCTTCCGGATGTCCAAGACCGAGGCCGACCACCTCGACCCCCAGGAGCGGCTGTTCCTCCAGACGGTCTGGCACCTGTTGGAGGACGCCGGCTACACCCGCCAGAAGGCCAACCGCGGCCGCACCGGCCTGTTCGTCGGCATGATGTACGGCCACTACCAGCTCTACGGCGTCGACGAGGCGCTGCGCGGCACCGGGGCGGCGACCTCGTCCTCCTACGCCTCGGTGGCCAACCGCGCCTCGTACTTCTTCGGCTTCACCGGCCCCAGCGTCGCGGTGGACACCATGTGCTCGTCCTCGCTGGTCACCCTGCACCTGGCCGGCCAGGCGCTGCGCGACGGCGACTGCGAGGTGGCGGTGGCCGGCGGCGTGAACGTCACCAGCCACCCGGTGAAGTACCTCCAGCTCAGCCAGCGCGGCTTCCTCTCCAGCGACGGCCGGTGCCGCAGCTTCGGCGAGGGCGGCGACGGCTACGTACCGGGGGAGGGGACCGGCGCGGTCCTGCTCAAGAAGCTGTCGGCCGCCGAGCGCGACGGCGACCGCATCCTGGCGGTGCTGCGCGGCTCGGCCGTCAACCACGGCGGCGCCAGCAAGGGCTACAGCGTGCCCAGCCCCCGGGCGCAGGGCGAGCTGATCGCCGCGGCGACCGCCCGCTCGGGCCTCGACCCGCGGGCGATCACCTACGTCGAGGCGCACGGCACCGGCACCGCCCTCGGCGACCCCATCGAGATCAGCGGACTGATGCGGGCCTACGAGGACCAGGACCTGACCGGCCGGCGGATCGCGATCGGCTCGGTGAAGTCCAACATCGGGCATGCCGAGTCCGCCGCGGGCATCGCCGCCGTCACCAAGGTCCTGCTGCAACTGCGCCACCGCCAGTTGGTGCCGTCCCTGCACGCCGAGCGGCTCAACCCCCATATCGACCTGGCCGCGACGCCGTTCGAGGTGCAGCGCACCACCGCCCCGTGGCCCGCGGCGGTCGACGCCGCCGGCCGCACCCTGCCGCGGGCCGCCGCGGTGAGCGCCTTCGGTGCGGGCGGCACCAACGCCCATCTGATCCTGGAGGAGTACGTGCCGCACGCCCGGCCCCGGTCCGGCCACGTCCCGCAGTTGTTCGTGCTGTC
>LIQL01000322.1 GCA_001418405.1 Streptomyces diastatochromogenes
CGGAACATTCAGGGCGTCTTGGGGTGACCCTGCGGGGTCCGTGTGAACTCCCGGGAAACATCGGCTCCTTGGGATTGACAGGGCCATGTCTACGCGCGTCATGCTGGTTCGCATGAGAATCCCCCCACGGATGACCAGGATCGGCGCCGCCGGCGCCCTCGCATCGGCCCTTCTCCTCGGTGGCACGGCGGTCGCCGCGACGCCCGCCGCCCCGACGCACCACGCCGCGGTCCACACGGCGACCGTTCACGTCAAGTCGGTCGGCAGCGTCTGCTATTCCAAGCTGCCGTCCCAGGCGCACGACACCCTGGACCTGATCGACAAGGGTGGCCCCTTCCCCTACCCGAAGGACGGCACNNGCCGGACCGTGGCGCCCGGCGCATCGTCGCCGGTCAGAAGCAGCAGGAGGACTACTACACCGCCGACCACTACGCCACCTTCAACCTCGTCAACTTCGGCTGCTGAGCCGACGGACGACCCAGCCGCACGAGCGGCGCACACGGCGGCCGGGGTGCCCATGCACCCCGGCCGCCGTCGTGCTCCCCCGAAAACCCCGGTCCCACCTGCCACTCGCCCCTCTCCTTCGCCCATTCTCGGCAGAAGGGGCGCACGGGGGCGCACCCCGAGAGAGGATTGTCAGTGGTTGCCGGTAGCGTTTCGGTAGAAACGAGGAACGGGCGGGCATCGGCGGCAAAGGGGCCATGAGTGGTCGGCCGGCGTGGCGTGCCCCGGATGGTGCTGGGTCAGTCATGAGCCGCCTCGCCGCGGCGCGGGCGTCGGAGCAGAAGGAAGGACGGCGAACTGCCGTGTATCGCTGGGAGATCACCCGGGCCGCACTGGCGCAGCGCGTTTTCGCCATCGTCCGCAGCAAGACCTACGACGAGGCGAGCGCCACCGCCGACACCCTGCTGTCGGCCGGCATCACGAGCCTGGAGATATCCCTCACCACGCCCTTCGCGCTGGAGGCGGTCACCACCCTCTCCCGCGAGTTGGGGGACGACGCGGTCATCGGCGCCGGCACCGTCCTCGACGCCGCATCGGCCCGGATGGCGGTCGACGCCGGCGCCCGCTTCCTGGTCTCGCCGAGCCTGGACGCCTCGGTGATCAGCGCCGGCCACCGCTACGGCGTCCCGGTCTTCGCCGGGGTCTCCACCCCCACCGAGATCGTGCGCGGCCTGGAGCTCGGCGCGGACGCGCTCAAGCTGTTCCCGGCCGCCGGCCACCACCCCTCCTGGGTCAGCGACGTCCGCGCGGCCCTGCCGCAGGCGCCGTTGGTGCCGACCGGCGGGGTGACCACCGAGACCGCACCGGAGTGGATAGCCGCCGGCGCCGTCGCCGTGGGCATGGGCTCGGCCCTGTCGGAGGGCGACCGCGAGACGGTGGCCAAGCGCGCAGCGGACCTCCTGGCGCGGCTCGCCGACGCGGTGCCGGAGCAGCCGGGCCAGGCCGGCGCGCTGGACCCGTACGGGGCCTGAGCGGGCGGGACCGGCGTGGGCCCGGGCACGCCCGGGCGTCGTCGGGGCGCCCAGGGGCCGGTCAGGGGCTTCACCGGGCGGCCGGGCTCTGCCACCCTGAGCGCTCCGCCCACCTGATCAGGAGTCAGCCCACGATGAAGCGCGCCGCGACCCTCCCCGCTCTGGCCTGTCTGCTCGTCGCCACCGCCGCTGCCCCGGCGGCCTCCTCCGCCCCGGCCGCCGGCAGCGCCGCCGCGGCCGCCGCCCAGCGGGACCGGCGACCGGCCACGCTCCTGGACGAGGTCCCGCGCCGCGGCGTGCTGAGGGTCTGCACCACCGGCGACTACCGCCCCTTCAGCTACCGCGACCCGGCCACCGGCGACTACCGCGGCGTGGACATCGACATGGCCCGGGACCTCGCCAAAAGCCTGGACGCCACGCCCCGTTACGTCCCGACGACCTGGTCCGGGCTGGTCGGCGACCTGACCGCCGGCCGCTGCGACATCGGCATGGGCGGGGTCTCGATCACCCTGGCCCGGGCCCGCTCGGTGGCCTTCAGCGAGCCGACCCGCACCGACGGCAAGACGCCCGTCGTCCGCTGCGCCGACCAGGACGCGTACCGCACCCTGGACCAGATCGACCGGCCCGGCGTCCGCGTCGTGGTCAACCCCGGTGGCACCAACGAGCAGTTCGCCCGCGCCCACGTCAAGCGGGCCACCCTCACCGTGCACCCGGACAACACCACGATCTTCGACGAGATCATCGCCGGTCGCCAGGACGTGATGATGACCGACGCCAGCGAGACCCGCTACCAGGCCAAGATCCACCCCGAGCTCTGCGCGGTCCACCCGGACCAGCCGTTCACCTTCTCCGAGAAGGCGTACGCCCTGCCCCGCGGCGACGCCCAGTTCACCGCGTACGTCAACCAGTGGGTCCACCTGGCCACCCACGACGGGACGTACCGCAGGTACGAGGACGCCTGGATGAAGTAGCCCGGCGGCGACCGGGCGCCGCGGCCGACGGCCCCGGTTGACGGGGCGTCACGCGGCGGGCCGAGCCTGCCGGACCGCTTCGAGGACGTCGCGCAGCACGGTGCGGTGGTCGTCCGCGCGCCAGGCCAGCGCCAACCGGCTGGGGGACAGGCCGCTCACGGGCCGGGTGACCACCCCGGGGCGGCGGTAGATCGCGGCGTTCCCGGCGGCCAGCAGCACCACGCCCAGCCCCTCCGCCACCGCCTCGAACGTCTCGTCCGCACCGGCCACCACGGCACCGACCCGCACCGGCCGGCCGTCCCGCTCGGATGCCGCGAGCCAGTGGTCGCGCAGTGCGCCCGCGCTCTCCGGCAGCGCGAGGAACGGTTCGTCGAGCAGTTCGGCGAACGGTATCTCGGCCGCGTCCGCGAGCCGGTGCCCGGCCGGGAGCGCCACCCAGCGCGGTTCGGTGGCCACCACCTCGACGGCGAGGGCCTCCTGCCCCGGACACGGCAGCCACAGCAGCGCCAGGTCGGCGGTGCCGTCGGCGAGCCCGGCGGTGCCGTCGTCCCAGGTGATCTGCCGCACCCGAATACGCCAGTTGGGGCGGCGCTCGGCGAACCGGGCCCGGATGGCGGGGAGGAGACCGCGGCCCACACTGGTGGAGACCCCCAGGGTCAGCTCGGCGGCCTCGGCCGCCGCCGCGTCGCTCACCGCCCGCTGGGCCTCGTCCCAGAGGCCGACCAGCTCCCGGGCCCTCGGCAGCAGCGCGGTGCCGGCCGCGGTCAACGTCACGGTGCGCCGGTCGCGGTGGAACAGCCGGACCCGCAGGCCCTCCTCCAGCTGGCGGATCTGCTTGCTCAGCGCCGGCTGCGAGACGAAGAGCCGCTCCGCGGCCCGGGTGAAGTGCAACTCCTCGGCGGTGGCGAGGAAGTAGCGAAGATCGCGGATGTGGGCGTCCATAACCCCTGGTTATCAGAAAGGGTCTTGGACGGGGAACGGCAGGCGGCGGCACGATCGCCCCATGGACTCCTCATCGCCGCACCAACTGCCCGCCCGCAAGCCACCGTTGGGACGCCGATCGGTGTCCGCGCCGCCGTCGGCGGGGTCCGGTGCCGCCGGCGGCGGCAGCCGTTGGGGCCGGCTCGTCGCCACCGTCGTGGTCACCGTCGGCGCCGTCACCCCGGGCCTGATGGTGCCCGCCCTCGCGGCCCCCGTGCCGGGCGCGCCGCCGCTGTCCGCCACCGCCTACGGCGCCGCCGTCACCTGCTTCTTCGCCTGCACCGCCGCGGGCGCCCCGCTCGCCCGCCGGATCGTGCCGCGGATGCCCGTGCGGGCCGTGCTCGGTGCCGTCGGGCTGCTGACGGTCGGGGTCTTCGCCGGTCTGGCGGTGGCCGGGCGGGCGTGGCAGCTGTGCCTGTTGCTCGCCCTGGCCGGCCTCGGCAACGCCTTCACCCAGCCGGTCGCGGCCCGGGTGATCGCCGCCGACATCGCGCCCGGGCGGCACTCCTTCGCCGGGGGCCTCTTCGGCGCCTCGCTCGGCGCCGGACCGTTCCTGCCGGGGCTGTTGGTGACGCTGGTCGGCGCGCCGTACGGGTGGCGGCCCGCGCTGTGGACGGCGGCCGGCCTGGCCCTGCTGACGCTGGTCGCGGCGGCGCTGGCCCGCCCGGCGGCGGATGGCCGGGCCGTGCCCGAGCAGGGGCGTGCGGTGACCGCCGCGGGGGCTCCGGCGGCCGTCGCCGCCGCCACGCCGCGCACCGTGGGCCGGGTCGTGGTCGCCTGGAGCGCCGCCGCGGCCCTGGCGACCATCGGCAACAACGTCGGCGCCGCGTACTTCATCCAGATCGGTTCCGCCTCCGGGTTCTCCGCGGCGACCGCCGGGACGCTCCAGATGGTCGCCAGCGTGCTGGGCATCGCGGTGCGCCTCGCCTCGGGCGGCCTGGCGGACCGGGCGCCGCACCGGATCCCGCGGACCGTCGCCGTGATGATGCTCACCGGCACCGTCGGGCTCGCGGTGATCGTCGTCGGCACCCCGGTGGCGTTCGTGGCCGGCGCGCTGCTCGCGGTCGCCGGCGGCTGGGGCTGGACCGGCCTGTTGCTGGCCGCCACCATGCGGCTGCTGCCGGGGGAGAGCGCCCGGGCCGGGGCGGCGATGCAGGGCGGGCTGTTCGCGGGCGCGGCCGTCGGCCCGCTGTCGTTCGGGGTGCTCTCCGGTCAGCTCGGCATCCCGACGACGGTCGGCATCGCCGCCGTCGGCCCGCTGCTGGGCGCGCTGCTGCTGGGCGTCGGCATCCGGGCCCTGGCGAAGGACGGGGCGGGACGGGCCGCCCCGGCCGCCCCGCCC
>LIQL01000323.1 GCA_001418405.1 Streptomyces diastatochromogenes
TCCGCGCCTCGCGGTGCTCGCCACCGTGGAGAGCACCCTGGCGCCCACCACGGAGTTGATCGCCGACGAGGCCCGGCGGGCCGGGCGCCCGGCCGAGGTCCGCACCGTGCTCGTGCCGGATGCCTGGGAGCGCTTTCAGAACGGCGACCGGGAGGGCAGTCTGGCGGCGGTCGTCGCCGCGGTGCGGCGGGAGCGGGCCGCCGGCGGGATCGACGCCCTCGTGCTGGCGCAGGCGTCGATGGCGCCCGCCGTGGAACGGCTCGTCGACGACGGGCATCCGGGGGCGGGCGTGCCGGTGCTGGCGAGCCCGCGAAGCGGCCTGCGGGCGGCGGCCGCGCTAACGGGCCGGTGACTCCCTTTGTGAGAACTGACGTTACGTCACACTTCCTGTGCGGAAGTGGTGTTCAGTGTGCGGCGAGCGCTTCGGCGTTGTTCCAGTCGCGGGTGGACAGGACCAGTCGGTAGCCGTCGGGGTCCTCGACGGTGACGCCCCAGGCGTCCCAGTAGGGGTTGTGGGCGGCGACGCGGGTGCCGCCGCAGCGTTCGAGGCGCGCGACGAGGCCCTCGGGGACCGGTCCGCCCACGTAGACGACGAGGAGGTCGTCCGGCGTGGGCGTCGGGTGGAGCGCGCCCGATGGGTCGTGGGTCAGTTCCAGGTGCCAGGCGGCGTCCGGCCACCCCAGCATCAGGAGGGAGTGCTCACCCGCCTGCGAGGTGTGGCGGTGCAGTTCGCGCAGGCCCAGCCCGTCGCGCCAGAAGCGGCCGGCGGCGACCAGGTCGCGGGTCGGGCGGGCGAGGCGGAGGTGTGCGGAGCCGAGGGCCGGCATGGGTGTGGCCTTCCGTGGGGGCCGCCGACGGCGGCGCGTCATCGAACCGTAGACGTCCGGGCCGGTTCCTGGCGATCGGTCATCGGTCCTGCGACTCTGGTCGCGGTCCGCGGCCCGGCCGCCGCGTGTTCACCGGGAGTTCGCCCGGTCGGCATCGGGTGGCGATACCAACGGGACGTGACGAGATCGGACGCATCACGGAGGTGCGAGATGACGCAGGGTTCCGGCGGCGGCTTCGGGCGGCGGGCACTCCTGCAGGGCGCGGCGGCGGGGTCCGCGGCGCTGGCGCTGCCCGCGGCGGTCGGGCTCGCGCCGGCGGCGGCGGCGCCGGCGCTGGTGCACGGCGGACGGCCGCGCGCCGACTGGGGCGTGCAGGTCGGTGACGTGACCGCGTCGTCCGGCCTGGTGTGGGCGCGGTCCGACCGGCCGGCCCGGATGGTGGTGCAGACCGCGGCCACCGAGTCGTTCCGCGACGCGCGCACCTGGCACGGGCCGTTGCTCGGGCCGGGCACGGACTTCACCGGGGTGACCGTGCTGCACGGACTGCCGGCCGGGGAGCAGGTCCACTACCGGGTGCTGCTGGCCGACGCCGACCATCCGGAGCGCACCGGCGAGCCGGTGGCCGGGACGTTCCGCACCGCGCCCGTCCACCGTCGGACGGACGTCCGTTTCCTGTGGTCGGGGGACCTGGCCGGGCAGGGCTGGGGCATCAACCCCGAGCACGGCGGCTACCGCGTCTACGAGGACATGCGGCGCCGGAACCCGGACTTCTTCCTGTGCAGCGGCGACAACATCTACGCCGACAACCCGATCCCGGAGCGGGTCACGCTGCCGGACGGCCGGATCTGGCGGAACGTCACGACCGAGGAGAAGGCCAAGGTCGCCGAGACGTTGGCGGAGTTCCGCGGCGCGTTCCGCTACAACCTGCTGGACGAGAACCTGCGCCGGTTCAACGCCCAGGTGCCGACCATCACCCAGTGGGACGATCACGAGGTGCACAACAACTGGTACCCGGGCCAGTTGCTGGACGACGACCGGTACCGCGTCAAGGACGCCGACGTGCTCGCCGGGCGGGCGCTGCGCGCGTTCAGCGAGTACTTCCCGATCCGCACGCTCCGCCCGGACGCCGGCGGCCGGGTGTACCGCGTCCTGCGGCACGGTCCGCTGCTGGACGTCTTCGTGCTGGACATGCGCCGCTACCGCAACGCCAACTCCCCCGACCGGCAGACCGACGACCCGCAGGGCATCCTGGGTGCCGAGCAACTGAGCTGGCTCAAGCGGGAGTTGTCGCGTTCGCGTGCGGTGTGGAAGGTGATCGCCTCGGACATGCCGCTGGGGCTCGTCGTCACGGACGGCCCGGCGAACTTCGAGGCGGTGGCGCAGGGCGACCCGGGCGCGCCCCTGGGGCGGGAGCTGCAGATCGCGGAGTTGCTGCGGCACGTCAAGCACCAGCGGATCACCGGCACGCTCTGGCTGACCGCGGACGTGCACTACACCTCGGCGCAGCACTACGCGCCCGAGCGGGCGGCGTTCAAGGACTTCGCACCGTTTTGGGAGTTCGTGTCCGGGCCGCTGAACGCGGGCGGCTTCCCGGCGGTGAAGTTGGACGGAACCTTCGGGCCGGAGCAGCCGTTCGTCAAGGCACCGGACCGTGCGAACGTCTCCCCGGCGGAGAGCCCGCAGTACTTCGGCGAGGTCGACATCGACGGGGGAAGCGGGGAGCTGACGGTGCGGCTGCGCCAGGAGGGCGGAGAGGTCTTGTTTACGAAAACGCTACAACCGGGACGGGTAGGACAGTAGAGGCCAATGCGTCGATTGTGTCTTTTACCCGTGCGACACAAGGTGTTGGCGACCAGGCAACACCGGTCGGCGAGGCTGGCCGCATGACTGAAGCCACCTCCGCCCGTTCGGCCCGGCACCACTCCTGGCGCCGGGACGTCGTCGAGCTCGCCGCCCTGTTCACCGCCGTGGCGGTGGCCGACGCCGCGGCCAACACCGTCGCCCACGGCCCGTCGGGGCCCGTGCTGCTGTGCGCCGCCGCGGTCGCCCTGCTGGCCACCACGGGCTTCCACGTCTGGTGGGCACGTCGGCACGGACACGCGCCACCACCGACGGCCACCCCGGCTCCCGATACCGCCGCGCCGCCCGCCGCCACGACCCCCGGGACGGGGGCCCGCCAGAGCGCGCTGTGGCGGATGCGGACCACGGTCCGGGACGAGCCGGGCAGCCTCGCCGCGCTGTGCACGGCACTGTCCGCGCTGGGCGTCGACATCCTCAGCCTCCAGACCCACCCGCTGTCCGAGGGGACCGTCGACGAGTTCCTGCTGCGCGCGCCGGCCGGCCTGACGCCCGCGGAGCTGACCCGCGCGGTCGCCGGCGCGGGCGGCGCGCACAGCTGGCTGGAGCGGGCCGACGCCCACGACCTGGTCGACGCGCCGACCCGGATGCTGGGCCTGGCCACCCGCACCGCCCTCGACTCCGCCGAACTCCCGCTCGCACTGCGGCAGTTGCTGGGGCGCTGCACCATCCACTCGGTGCCCGCACGGTCGCTGACCGGCCAGCCGCTGGCCGACGAGGTGCCCGCCGAGGGCGTGCTGGAGGAGCACACCATGACGTTCCGGGACCCGTCCGGGGGCTCACTCACCATCGAAAGGCCGCACTTGCCGTTCACCCCCACCGAGTTCGCCCGGGTGCGCGCGCTGGTCGAGCTGGACACCCGGCTCGGCCAGCGCGTCCCACCGCGGCGCGAGGTGCTCACGCTGCCCGAGGGCAACGCGATCACCGTCCGCCGCGCCGGCACCGACGACCTGGCCGCCGCCCGCGCGATGCACGAGCGCTGCTCGGAGCGGACGTTGGCGCAGCGCTACCACGGCCCGGTCGGGGACGCCGACCGCTACCTCGGGCACCTGCTCAGCCCGCGCTTCGGCCGCACCCTGGCGGTGGAGACCGCCTCCGGGCGGCTGGTGGCCCTGGGCCACCTGCTGTGGGACGGCGACGAGACCGAGGTGGCACTGCTGGTCGAGGACGCCTGGCAGCAGCGCGGCATCGGCGCGGAGCTGCTGCGGCGACTGGTCGCGATGGCCGCCGAGACCGGCTGCGAGAGCGTCTACGCCATCACCCAGGCGTCCAACACCGGCATGGTGACGGCGATGCGCGGCCTGGGGCTGCCGCTCGACTACCAGATCGAGGAGGGCACCCTGGTGATCACGGCGCGTCCGTCGGGCGTGCCGGCCCACCGCGAGGACCGCACGGCGCTCCGCCTCCGGGACGGCTCCCGGCACGGCTGAGAGCCCGCCCCGCCCGGCGCCGGTGCCCGCAGCGCGGCGCCGGGCACCGGACGCGACAGTAACGTCCGTCGGAATGATGGTGACGCGGCGGCCCCATCCGTACGAGGATGGCCCGCATGTCCAACACCACTACTCCCGCGGGCGGTCCGCTGCCCCGCCAGGTCGCCGACGCCTACGTCGACGCCCTCGTCGAACTGGACCCGATCACCGGCACCTTCCTCGGCGTCGCCGAGAGCTCCGGCAAGCTCCCCGACCTCTCCCCCACAGGCCAGGAAGCGGTGGCGCGGCTCGCCCGCACGACCCTGGAGCAGCTGACCGAGGCCGAGGCCCGGCCGGGCGCGGACAGCCCCGCCGAGCAGGTCTGCGCCCGGCTGCTGCGCGAACGGCTGACCGCGGAGCTCGCGGTGCACGAGGCCGGCGAGGGCCTGCGCGCGGTGAGCAACATCGGCTCGCCGCTGCACGCCGTCCGGGAAGCCTTCACCCTCACCCCGGCCGACACCGAGGACGACTGGTCCGCCCTCGCCCAGCGGCTGCGCGCCGTACCGGGCGCGCTGACCGGCTACCGCGCCGCCCTCCAGGCCGGCCTGGACCGGCAGCTCCCCGGCGGCCCGCTCCAGGTCGCCACCGTCATCGGTCAGCTGGGCGAGTGGATCGGCACCGACCGCAGCTGGTTCGCCGACTTCACCGCCCCCGGACCGGCTTCGCTGCGCGCCGAGTTGGACGAGGCGGCCGCCGTGGCCACCGGCGCCCTGGGGGAGCTGCGCGACTGGCTCCGGGACGTCTACGCACCGGCGGTCGAGGGCGCACCGGACGTGGTGGGCCGCGAGCGGTACGCCCGACTCGCGCGCTACTACAACGGTGCCGACCTCGACCCGGAGGAGGCGTACGCGTACGGCTGGTCCGAGTTCCACCGGCTGCTGGCCGAGATGGAGGCCGAGGCCGAGAAGGTGCTGCCCGGTGCCAAGACGCCGTGGGAGGCGCTGGCCTGGTGCGACGAGCACGGCGAGGCCGTCGAGGGCGTCGAGGAGACCCGGCAGTGGCTCCAGTCGCTGATGGACGAGGCCATCGACACCCTGGACGGCACCCACTTCGACCTCGCCGAGCGGATCCGCCGGGTGGAGTCCAAGATCGCCCCGCCGGGCAGCGCCGCGGCGCCTTACTACACCCAGCCGTCGCTGGACTTCGCCCGGCCCGGCCGGACCTGGCTGCCCACGATGGGCGCGACCCGCTTCCCGGCGTACGACCTGGTGTCCACCTGGTACCACGAGGGAGTGCCCGGTCATCACCTCCAGCTGGCGCAGTGGGTGCACGTCGCCGACCGGCTCTCGCGCTACCAGACGACCGTGGGAATGGTCAGCGCCAACGTCGAGGGCTGGGCGCTGTACGCCGAGCGCCTCATGGACGAGCTGGGCTTCCTGTCCAGCGCGGAGCGGCGGCTGGGCTACCTGGACGCCCAGATGATGCGGGCGGTCCGCGTCATCATCGACATCGGCATGCACCTGGAGCTGGAGATCCCGGCCGACTCCCCGTTCCACCCGGGCGAGCGCTGGACGCCGCAGCTGGCGCACGCGTTCTTCGCGCAGCACAGCAGCCGCCCGGCCGACTTCGTCGAGAGCGAGATCATCCGCTACCAGGGCATCCCCGGCCAGGCGATCGGCTACAAGCTGGGCGAGCGCGTCTGGTTGCAGGGCCGGGACGCGGCCCGGGCCCGGCACGGCGCGGACTTCGACCTGAAGGCGTGGCACATGGCGGCGCTGTCCCAGGGCTCGCTCGGCCTGGACGACCTGCTGACGGAGCTCTCGGCGCTCTGACGGGAGCGTCCCGGGCCCGCCCCGCCCCGGCGGCGGACCCGGGACGCCGCGGCCGGCCCGCGCCGCCGGCCGCGGGGGCCGGTCCCGGCGGCCGCCCCGGCGCTCGGCCGGTACAAGCCGGAATCCCCCGGACCCTTGCTCCGCCGGCGTTCCCCCTGCTAGACAGCGGGGATGACCGGATACTCCCCCGATGACGCCGACCGGCGCATCCTCGACGTCCTCCAGCACGACGGGCGGGTGGGCAACGCCGAGCTGGCGCGGTCGGTGAACCTCTCGCCGAGCACGGTGGCCGCGCGGGTGCGGCGCCTGGAGGAGTCCGGAGTGATCTCCGGGTACGCGGCGGTGATCGACCCGGAGCGGGTCGGGCTGCCGGTGCTGGCGTTCGTCCGGCTGCGGCAGGCCGGCGGGACCGGCCAGCCGTTCCGGGACCTGCTCGCGGACACCCCGGAGATCCTGGAGGCGCACCACGTCACGGGCGAGAACGCCCTCTTCCTCAAGGTCGCGGCCCGGTCGATGAAGCACCTGGAGGAGGTGTCGGGCCGGATCGGCGCCCTGGGCGAGGTCGCCACCAGCGTGGTGTACTCCTCCCCGCTCCCCCGGCGCCCGGTCAGCACCTGACGCCGTTCGACGGGCCGGGCGGTCAGCCCCCGGCCGGTACCCGGTGCCGGACGCTGGATCCGGCGCGGTCCTTGACGACCTCCAGTTGCGCGGGGACGCGGGCCTTGAGGTCGGCGACGTGGCTGACGATGCCGACGCTGCGGTCGCGTTCGCGCAGCCCGTCGAGGACGTCGAGGACCTCGTCGAGGGTCTGCTCGTCGAGGCTGCCGAAGCCCTCGTCGATGAAGAGGGTGTCCAGTGGGGTGCCGCCCGCCTCGTCGGTGACGACGTCGGCGAGGCCGAGCGCCAGGGCGAGCGAGGCGAAGAACGTCTCGCCGCCGGAGAGGCTGGCGGTGTCCCGCTCCTGCCCGGTCCAGGCGTCGACGACGTGCAGGCCGAGGCCGGAGCGGCGGGCACCGCCGGCGCGTTCGTCGGAGTGGACCAGGGTGTAGCGGCCGGCGGACATCCGGTGCAGCCGGGCGGTGGCGGCGGCCGCGACCTGTTCCAGGCGGGCGGCGAGCACGTAGGACTCCAACCGCATCCGGCGGGCGTTCTCGGCGGAGGTGCCGGCGGTGAGCGTGGCGAGGCGGGCGATCCGGTCGTAGGCGGCGCGCAGCGGGGCCAGTTCGCGGGCGTCGGCCGCGGCGTCCGCGGAGAGCCGGTCGAGGGCGGCGCAGCGGTCCCGGGCGGCCGCGAGGGCCGTGGTGGCGGTGCGCAGGCGGGCGGCGGCGGTCTGGTGGGCGGTGCGGGCGGCGTCCGGGTCGGCGGCCGGGAGGGCCGCGGCGGCGCGGAGTTCGGGGTGGTCGAGTTCGGCGGCGACGGCGGCGGCCTCGGCCTGCCAGGCGTCCTGACGCTGTTGCAGGGCACGCCGTTCGACGTCGGGGAGCAGCGCGTCGACGGCGTCCCGCGGGGTGGCGAAGCCGGCGTGGTGGGCGGCGGCGGTGAGCCCGGCGTCGGCCTCCGTCAGGCGTTCGGCGCAGGCCGCGGCGGTGCGGGACGCCTCGGCGGCCGCGGTGAGGAGGGTGACCTGCCGCTCCAGTCGGGCCGCCCGGTCGGCGACGCTGGCGCAGTCGGCGCGGGCGTCGGCGAGTTCGGCGTCGAGCGCGGCCCGTTCGCGGTCCAGGGCCTCGCGGTGGGAGGTGCGGGCGGCGGCCCGGCGCTCGGCCCGCTGCTGGTCGTCGCGGCGGCGCTCGTACTCGCGCTCGGCACGGGCCAGCGCCTCGCGGGCGGCGTGCAGGTGGGCGCCGGCGGCGTGCGCGCGGGCCGTCTCCTGTGTCACGCGCTCGACCTGCTCGGCGAGTTCGGCGGTGGGGGTGTCGCCGGCCGCGGCGGTGGCGGCGGCCCGGGCCTCCTTGACGGCCTGGCGACGGTCCTCGGCCTGCTGGCGGGCGTCCTCGGCGCGACGGTGGTCGGCCTGCGCGGCCTCCTCGGCCGCCCGGTCGACGTGGCCGGCGCCGGGGCGGGCCGGCTCCGGGTGGCTGACCGACCCGCACACCGCGCAGGCTTGACCGTCCGTCAGGCTGGCGGCGAGTTCGGCGGCGATGCCGCGCAGCCGCCGGTCCTTGAGGTCGAGCCAGTGTTCGCGGGCGGTGGCCGCGTGCTCCCGGGCGGCCAGCACCTGCCGTTCGGCGGTGGCGAGTTCGGTGGCGAGCCGGTCGCGGCGGCGGGCGGCGGCGAGCCGTTCGGTGGCCGACTCGCGCTGTGCGGCGAGCTGTTCGGCGCGCTGGGCGGCTTCCTGGGCGGCGTCGATGCGGCGCTGGTGGGCGGCGCGGGCGGTGTCCCAGTCGGCCAGCCACTCCGCGGCGTCCAGCAGCGTCTGCTCGTCGGCGCGGGCCTCCCGGTCGAGGTCGGCGCGTTCCCGGGTGAGATCGGCGGCCCGTCGTTCGGCGCGCCGGGCCGCCGCGAGGGAGCCGAGCGTGGTCCGCACCTCCCGCTCCTGCGCCTGGAGTTGAGCGCCGTCGGCGTCCGCGAGGACGGGCGGCAGCGGGGCACGGTGGTGTCGTTCGGCGTCCTGGGCGGCGGTCAGTTCGCGCCGGGCGGCATCGCGGAGGGCGAGGGCGGGCGCGACCTCGGCGGCGGCCGCGGCCCGCGTCAGCCGCGCACGGGTCCGGTCGCGTTCGTCGCCGGCGGCGGCGAGCCGGTCGGCGCGCGACTGGGCGTCGGCGTGCCGGCGTTGCCGCCGGTCCTGCTCGCGGACCTCTTCCAGGTGCCCGGCCGCCGCGTGCTCGGCCGTTTCCGCCGCGGCCACGGCGGCTCGGGCGCCCGTCAGGCGTTCGCGGGCGGCGACCCGGGCGACGGCGGCCCGGGACAGCACCGCGTCGGCGAAACCGGGCTCGCCGGGACCGGGGGCGGCGTCGGTGGCCCCGTCGGCGGGGCGGGCCGGGGCGGCTGCCCGGGCGGCGCGGCCGGTGGGGCCGGCCTGGGCGGGCACCGCGGCCCGGACGGCCGGTGCGGGAACGGACGGGTCGGCCAGGTCCGGGAGGTCCCCGGCGGCCTGCGCGATCCGGTGGGCCAACGCGAGCAGCCGCTCGTCGCCGGCCGCGACCCGGTCGGCGGCGGACCGGCGGCGGGTGGTGAGCTGGTCCTCCAACGCGGCGAACCGCCGGGTGTCGAAGAGCCGGCCGAGGAGTCGGGCCCGGGCCTCCGCGTCGGCCCGCAGGAAACGTGCGAAGTCGCCCTGCGGCAACAGCACCACCTGGCAGAACTGCTCCTTGCTCATCCCGAGCAGCTGCCCGACCTCCTCGCCGATCTCCTGGTGGGAGCGGCTGAGCGCGCGCCACGCACCGCCGGCCGGGTCGCCGTCCGCGGCGGGGGCGAACTCCCGCAGCCGGCTCTGCGGCTTCTCCTTCGTCGTCCCGGTCCCGCGCTTCTTGGGGCGGGGCTGCTCCGGAAGCCGGGTGATCTCCAACCGGCGCCCGGCGACGGTGAGTTCGAGGACGACCTCGGTGGGGACCTGCGGGTCCGCGAGGTCGCTGCGGAGCGCCTGGCCGCTCTGCCGCGCACCGGGCACCGACCCGTAGAGCGCGAAGCAGACCGCGTCCAGGACGGAGGTCTTGCCGGCCCCGGTCGGGCCGTGCAGCAGGAACAGGCCGTCCCGCGCCAACCGGTCGAAGTCGACGGTGTGGCTGCCGGCGAACGGGCCGAACGCGGTCACGGTCAGACGGTGCAGTCTCATGGCGCCACCTCCGCGGCCAGGTCGGTGATCCGCACCTCGTCGAGGGCCGAGCGCAGTTCGGCCCGCTCGGCGTCGTCGGCAGCGCGGCCGGAGCGGACGTGCGCGACGAAGTCCTCGGCGATCTCCTGGTCGCTGCGGCCGCGCAGCCGCTGGGCGTACGAGGCCGAGGGACGGTCCGGGGCCTCGTCCGGGTCGAAGACCAGGCTGAGGGTGTGCGGGAAGCGCTTGCTGAGCCGGGCCATCGGCTCGGCCGGGCGGGAGCCGTCGGTGAGCGTGGCCTCGATCCAGGAGTCCTCGTGCCGGGCCAGCTCGGGGGCGTCGAGGAGGTGCGCGAGCGGGCCCCGGATCCGGGCCAGCGGGCGCGGCACCGGGCAGTCCACCCGCTCGGCCCGCACCGCGCCGTCCGCGTCGAGGTCGACCAGCCAGGACGACTTGCGGTGGGTGGCCTCGGAGAAGGAGTACGCCAGCGGAGAGCCCGAGTAGCGGACCCGCTCGGTGAGGGTCTGGCAGCCGTGCAGATGGCCGAGGGCCGCGTAGTCGACGCCGGCGAAGACCGTGGCGGGCACGGAGGCGACACCGCCGACGGTGATGTCCCGCTCGCTGTCGCTGGGGGTCCCGCCGGTGACGAAGGCGTGCGCCAGCACCACCGAGCGGGTGCCGGCGGGCCGGGTGGCGAGGTCCGCGCGGACCCGGTCCATGGCCGCGCCGAGCACCGCGGCATGATCGGCGCGCGCGGCCCCGAGGGTGGCGCGCACCATCGCCGGTTCGAGGTAGGGCAGCCCGTAGAAGGCGACCGGCCCGTGCGTGTCCTGTAGGAGGACGGGGGTGTCGCAGGCGGCCGGGTCGGTGTGCAGGTGGATGCCGGCCCGCCGCATCAGCCCGGAGCCGACGCCGAGCCGGCGCGCGGAGTCGTGGTTCCCGGAGATCATCACGGTGGGCACGTCCAGCTCGGCCAACCGGTGCAGGGCCTCGTCGAAGAGCTCGACGGCGGCCAGCGGGGGCACCGCCCGGTCGTAGACGTCGCCGGCGACCAGCACCGCGTCGACGTCCCGGGTGCGGACGGTCTCGACGAGGTGGTCGAGGAACGTCCGCTGGGCGGCGAGCAGGTTCACGCGGTGAAAGGACCGGCCGAGGTGCCAGTCGGAGGTGTGCAGAAATCTCACGACATCGCTCCGACCTGCATGTTCTCCCTCTCCAACGGCTTCACCCCCAGCACCGGGTCAGCACGAGTCTACGAGTCACCACGGGGCACGTGGTGCGGGGCGGGCATCCCGGCGCAGGGTGCGCGCCTCGATCCGGTGGTCGAAGGCGGCGGCGCGGTCGCGGCGCAGCGCCGCGACCGAAGCCACCGCGACCACCGCGCCGCGGGTCGCAACGGCTGGCGGACGACCATCGTCGAAGTGGCTGTTGTCGAGGCTTACTTGGTGGCGCACAGGGTGTTCCGCCATGGGATGAGTCGATCCGCGCGGTTGGTGATGATGCCGTCGACGCCCCACGTCGTGGCGGCTTGCCAATCGCTGTCACGGTCGACCGTCCATACGAAGACTTCGATTCCGGCGGACTGGAGCCGGCCGACCGCTGCCGGCGAGACGGAGAGCCCCTTGAAGTTCACGGCATACGCGCTGAGCGAGAACTTCCGGGCGGTGGCCACGGGGTCCGCATCGAGGTTGTCCCGCAGCAATGCGATCTTGGTCCGGTACCGGGAGGCTCCGGCGTGGCGCACCACGTCTTCGTCGAATGATTGGGCCATCGTGCGCCGGGTCAGTCCGGCTTCGGAGACCAGTCTGAGTGCGTGGTCGACGGACGCCGGGGTCTGGGTTCCCTTGATTTCCAGCAGGAGACGGGTCGACCTGCCCTTGAGCAGCGTCAGCACTTCTTCCAGGGTGGGCACGCTGCCCCCACCCTTGACGGTGAGCCTGGCGATATCTTCTGCGCTGAGTTGGTCGATGCGGCCCTTGCCGTTGGTCATCCGGTCCACGGTCGCGTCGTGCATGATGACGGGCCGTCCGTCCTTGGTGAACTGGACATCGGTCTCGATCCAGTCCGCCCCGCGGTCGATCGCCTTCTGGAGTGAGGCAAGCGTGTTTTCCGGGGCTAGCTTCGGCGCGCCACGGTGTCCGACGACGGAACTCCGGGGGCAGTCGAAAGGGGAACTTCGGTCAGAGATGCGGATGTTGTCGATGGTTCCCGAAAAGTGTTCCTGCCAGATTCCTTTGTAGCGGAGGCGGCCGATCTGAAGGCCGCCGCGGGCCTGCCACGGCGTGGTGAAGGCAGCGGGTGTCTGGGCCTTGCCGTTGACGAACAGCTGGATCGTCCCGGCGGTGTCGTCGTACACACCGGTCAGCTCCGTCCACACACCCAACTGCGCGGCTTCGGCACTGCTGGAGCGAGCGACGGCGGTGGTATCGGTGTCGCTGGCATGACGGTCGAACACCCACGTGTCGAGATCTTTGGAGTAGGAGAGCTGGAATCCACTGGCACGATCACCGGCCTGCGATAAGAACGTGCGGTTGCGGGCCTTGTTGTCGAGCCTTACCCATACGGATACGGAGAAGGATTTGGTGGTGTCCACCACGGGTCCGGCGGTCGCCGCGTAGGCAGAGGTACCGTTGAGCTTCAGGGCCGTGTTGAACTTGCCGGCAGCTCCCAGTTCGGCACCGCCGGCCAGCTCGGCAACAGCCCCTCCTGTTGCACCACCCGACACACTTCCCGCCCCCGCAGTCTCGTCCAGGGGGAAATTCGCCTTCTCGGCCATCGGGGGGAGATCGGCGTCGAGGGCTTGCGCGTCAGCCGAAGGTCCGACCATGCCACAGGACGTGAGTGTCCAGAGGGTCACTGACAGCGCCGATATCGAAATCAACGACAGCTTGACCCTGCTCGGCATTTTCATTTCAAATCCTCATTGAATGCACGTGAAAGCGCGCAGAAAAATGTTCTCGCGCTGGTGAGGATCGGGGTCTGCGCCGACAGAGCAGGCCACAGCAGAACCCGAAGAGAGATGCGGTGCGTCAGCCGCTACTTCTCGACGCGGACGCCTTCGTTGGCGATGTCCTCGGCCCCGACGGTCCGACCCCGAAGGCGGAGGCCGTCGATGGTCCCGGCGAAGTGTTCCTGCCAGGCGCCTTTGTGGAACAGGCGGCCGATCTGGAGGGCGCCGGGGGCCTGCCACGGCGTGGTGAAGGCAGCGGCCGTTCGGGCCTTACCGTTGACGAACCGCTGGCTCGTCCCGGCGGCGTCGTCGTACACACCGGTCGGTCCCGTGCACCCGCCGGCCCGCGCGGCGTCGACGCCGCTGGAGCGAGCAATGGCGGTGGTATCGGTAGCGCGAACGTGGCGGCTTCGCATCTGCACCAGGTCGCTGCCTGCGGTGCAGTCGGTCAGCGTGATGTCGCCATCTCCGGAGAGTAGCTTCAGCCCCTTTTCGGCCAACAGCTTGTCTCGATCCGGGTATGCATAATCCCCTACGAGGGACCCGAGGTCCTCATCGGCGGCCTGTGCAGTGCCGGCCAATGGCCCGCCGCACCAAACGGTTACCGCGACTGATGCCGCCGACGTCACGGTAACCGGCCGTCTTAACTTGACCTGCGATCTCATGTGCAACCCCCCACCATTCAGGCATGCCGCGCACCAAAAGGGTTCGGGCATGCCGTGGTTGGGCGCACGTCACGGTCGAACCGCCGATTCCCCCCACCGCGACCCGTAACGCCCTGGCGCGCACATTTCGTGCATGCTGGCTTACGGCTCAACAACTTGTCAAGGGAACTTAAAGCGGACGCCTACAGGGCCCATCGCACCCCGCCCCTCCCCTCCCCGCACGGCCACCGCTGCGGGCCGCTGCCCGCGGCCCGCCGGAATCAGGTGCGTCCCGCGGCCAGGTCCATCAGTCGGGACAGGACCCGGTCGCCGGAGGCGGCGAGGCCGTCGTGCTCCCACTCGTTGGTGACCCAGACCCGGGCGCCGCCGATCTTCCCGGCGGTGTCCAGGGACAGGCCGGCGTCCACGTACATGTCGTCGTGGTAGACGGCGGCGGCGAGTGGGACGGTGTTGGCGGCCAGGCGGTCGGGGTCGTACAGCGCGGGCCAGTCGGTGCGCCGGGCGAGCAGGTCGGCGGCGTCCGCGAAGGGCCGCAGGCCGTGGACGTCCGCGAACATCCAGGGGTAGATCATCTCGCCGGTGAGCAGCAGCGGGTCGGCGTCCTCGGTGAATTCCGGGAGGGCGGCGTGGGTGCGGGCCGCCGCCCAGCCGGTGGGCCCGGCGCCCTGGCCGTAGACCGATTCCTGGAGGACGGCGTAGAGCGGGTTGTCGGTGAAGCCGGTGAGGGCCATCACCTGGTGGCGGAAGGTGTCGGTCAACTCGCCGTCGTCGTCCAGCGCTTCGTCGAGGAGCCAGTGCAGGCGCTCGAAGCCGTCCCCGGTGCCGAGGACGATGCCGAGGGTGCGCAGCCGGCGGACGGTGAGCCGGTCCCCGTCGGGCAGCCGGATGTCACGGGCGGCGAGGAGGTCGGCCACCCGGCGGAGGCGGTGGGCGTCGTCCGGGTAGCGGGCGTAGTAGGCGTGCACCCGGTCGCGGACCCGGGGGAAGGTCCGTGCGTAGACGTCGTCCGCGGTGGCGGCAAGGCCCGGCAGGCCGCCGGCGACGTAGCACGCCCGGAGCCCTTCGGGGGCCCGGGAGAGGTAGGCCAGGGTGACGAAGCCGCCGTAGCTCTGGCCGAGGGTCTCCCAGGGCTGTCCGCCGCACAGTGCGCGGCGGATCAGCTCGGCGTCGGCGACGATCGAGTCCGCCCGGAAGTGCGCGAGGTGGGCGGCGAGTCGGGCCGGGTCGGGGAAGCGGGCGGCAGCCCGGGCGGTCAGGGGCGTGGACCGGCCGGTGCCGCGCTGGTCGAGGAGGAGGACGCGGTGCGTCTTCAGGGCGTGCGCCAGCCAGCCGGGCGAGGTGCGGTACGGGCGGGGAGACTTGCCGCCCGGGCCGCCCTGGAGGTACAGCAGCCAGGGCAGGTCCTCGTGGGCGCGGGACGGGTCGGCGACCTCGCGGGCGAAGACCCGGAGGGTTTCGCCGTCGGGCGCGGTGTGGTCGAGCGGGACCGTGAAGACGTGGTCGACGGTGGCGTACGCGGGGTTCATGGCTGCCTTCCGTGGGAGCGGGCCGTCGGGGCGTGGTGGTGCGGTGGTGGCGGCGGGTGCGGCGGCCGTCCACCGGGGCCGCGAGGGGCGTGCGGGTCGCGGTGTGCCGGTCGGGGTCGCGCGCGGTGACGTGCCCGGGCCGCGGAGTTGCCTTGGTGCCGTCCCCGTGGCCGAGCGGCTCATCAGCGTACGGCGTCAGGTAGGGGCGCGCCGCGAGGGGGCGTCGGGACGACGGCGTCGGTCCGCTGCGCGCCGCGCGCGGCGCGGGTGTGCCGGCCAACCAGGGAGCAGAGCAAGGGAGTTGGGATGCCGGCAGCCGCTGAGCGGTGCGCGTTCCCGTCGTCCGCGGGACGGGCCGTCGGCGTGCCCTCCGGTCCGCGTGCGCATCCCCGCTCCCCCGCCGGGAGGACGGGCGCCGCCGCCCCCGCCCCGCGCCGCCCGGGCCGCGGCGGCCGGTCCGGCGGAGACTGGAGGTGCGGCGCACCGCCGGCCGCGGTGTCCGGCGGCGAGCGGACCGGGAGCGAGGTGAGGTCATGCAGGACGTGATCACCGTGGGCGTCGACGGGACGCCCGAGGCGACGGCCGCCGTGGTGTGGGCGGCGCGCGAGGCGGAGCTGCGGCGGGCCCGGCTGCGGCTGCTGCACGCCTGGGTGCTGCTGGCGCCCGAACCGGAGCCCGGGCCGGCCGACGCGGACGACCAGAACTACTGGCCGCACCGGATCATCGGCGACGCCCGGGAGGCCGTCCGGGACCGTCACCCGGACCTGCCGGTCGACGAGGCCCTGGTCGCCGACGACCCGCTTGCCGCCCTGAAGGAGGCGGCCGACCGCTCGACGCTGCTGGTCCTGGGCTCGCGGGACCTGGGGACGCTGGCGCGGTACGTGATGGGCGAGATCGGGCTCCAGGTGGTGGCGCACACCCGCACCCCCACGGTCCTCGTCCGGGCCCGGCCGGGCGCCGCGGCACCGGCGCCGGACGCACCGGTGACCGCCGGGCTGAGCCTGCACGAGCCGTGCGAGGCGCTGTTGGCGTTCGCGTTCGAGAGCGCCGCCCGGCGGGGCGCGCCGCTGCGGATCGTGCACGGTCGGCACCTGCCCTCGTACGCGTACAACCGGGGCGGCGGGGTCGAGCCGGTCGCCGCGCAGCAGGCGGCCGCGGACGCCCGGCAGGAGCTGGCCGCCGCGCTGCTGCCGTGGCGGGAGAAGTTCCCCGACGTCCGGTTGGACGCGCGGGTGGAGCAGGAGAGCCCGGCGCAGGCGGTGCTGCGGGACGCCGCGGACGCCGCGTTGCTGGTCGTCGGCCGCCGGCACAAGCTGCACTTCCCGGCGCCCAAGATCGGTCACGTGGTCCAGGCCGCGGTGCACCACGCGCCGTGCCCGGTCGCGATCGTGCCGCACGAGTAGCCGCCCCGCACCCACCCGCGGCGGGCGCTCAGGCCGCTACGGACAGGCGCCCCGATCGGTTTCTCCGAACAATGGGTGGCAGGGCCGACGGACGACGCGCGTGCGGTGGCGCGGTCCCACGCGGCCCCCGAGGACACCGCGGAGGTGAGCCATGGCGAAGACCACGGAGTGGCCGGTCCGGCTGATCCTCGTCGAGGAGGACGGCACGACCCGGGCGCGGGTGGAGCTGGACACCGGCACCCAGGAACTCACCGGGCATGGCCGGGCCCGCTGCAGTCCCGGGGACCAGGACGTCCCGGTGATCGGGGACGAGCTGGCCGCCGGCCGGGCGATGAAGGACCTCGCCGGGCAGCTGATCCGGCTGGCCGACCACGACCTGGCGGGCGTCGGCGCCGCGCCGCCGGGGCACGAGCGGCGGCGCACCGTCTACGGCTGGACGAGCGAGCCGGCCTGAGACCGCCACGGACCGGGCCACGGGGCCGTGCGCGGCCCCGGTCCGCCGACCCGGCCCGGGAAGGAGCCGGCGATGCCGGATGCGACGACGGCCGGTCCGACCACGACCGACCTCTACGAAGTGACCATGGCCCTGTCGTACCTGCGCGAGGGCATGACCCGGCCGGCCACGTTCAGCTGCTTCGTCCGGGAGCTGCCCGCGGACCGGGGGTTCCTGGTCGCCGCCGGGGTGGAGGCGGTGCTCGACTTCCTCGCCCGCTTCCGGATCGGGCCCGAGGACGTGGAGGTGTTCGCGGAGGCGATGCACCGGCCCACCACGGACCTGGCGCCCCTGCTCGGGCTGCGCTTCGCCGGGGAGGTCCGGGCGGTGCCGGAGGGCCGGGTGGTGTTGGCCGGCGAACCGCTGCTGGAGATCACCGCGCCGCTGCCCCAGGCACAGCTGGTGGAGTCCTACGTGCTGAACCAGCTCAGCCACCAGACCGCGATCGCCGCCAAGTGCACGCGCTGCGTCCTGGCGGCCCGCGGCCGCCCGGTGGTGGACTTCTCGCTGCGCCGCGCGCACGGGGTGGAGGCGGGCCTGCGGACCGCGCGGCTGGCGGCGATGGCCGGTTTCGCGGGGACCAGCAACGTGGCGGCGGCGCACGCCGAGCGGCTGCCGGCGGTCGGCACCATGGCGCACTCCTACGTCGAGGCGTTCGAGGACGAGGAGGCCGCGTTCAGCGCCTTCGCGCGGGCCCACCCGGGCCCGGTGACGTTCCTGGTGGACACCTACGACGTCGATTCCGGGGTGGCGGCGGCGGCCCGGGTGCTGCACGCCCTGCACCGCACCGAGGGGGCCGCGATCCGGCTGGACAGCGGTGACCTGGCGGAGCTGGCGGTGCGGGCCCGGGCGATGCTGGACCGCGCGGAGCTGCCGGGCGTGCGGATCGTGGCCAGCGGCGGGCTGGACGAGTTCTCGGTGGACGACCTGGTGCGGGCCGGGGCGCCGGTCGACGTGTTCGCGGTGGGCACCCGGGTCGGGGTCAGCTCCGACGCGCCGTACCTCGATTCGGCGTACAAGCTCGTGGTGTACGACGGGCGGCCGGTGATGAAGCTGTCGACGGCGAAGGCCACCGCGCCGGGCCGCAAGCAGGTGTTCCGGCACCCGGGCTGCCGCGACGTGATCGGGCTGGCCGAGGAGCCGGCGCCGGTCGGCAGCGTGCCGCTGCTGGAGACGCTGATGCGCAACGGGCTGCGCTGTGCGCCGCGGACCCCGCTGGCGGACGCCCGGGCCCGGCTGACGGCGGACCTCGCGGAGCTGCCGGCGCCGGCCCGGGCCATCCGGGCGCCGGTCGCGGTGCGGCCGTCGGTCTCCGCGCCGCTGGCCGCCCTGTCGCAGCTCGTGCAGCGGCGGATCGAACGGGCGGTGCTGGCCCCGTACGACCACTTCGCCTGAGGACTCCGGCCCGGTGGGCGGTGCGGGCTCAGCGGCGCGGGACCACCGCGACCGGACAGGCCGCGTGGTGCAGCGCGGCGTGCCCGACCCGGCCGAGTTGCAGTCCGAAGTAGCCGTGCCGGTGGCGGGCCCCGAGCACCAGCAGGTCGGCGGCGGCGGACCGCCGCACCAGCACCGTGTGCGCGGGCCCCTCCACGGTGGTGCGCCGGACGTGCACGCTGGGGTGTGCCTCGGCCTCCGCCGCCACCGCCGCGTCGACCAGTGCGGACGCCCGCTGCTCGGGGCCGGCGCAGGGCTCGGTGCGGTCGGCGGTCTCGTGGGCGGGGGACCGCCAGGCCCGGACCGCGTCGAGGACGCAGCCGCGGGCCTCCGCCTCCCGGAAGGCGAACCGGACGGCCGGGGAGCCCGGCGCGGTGTCGCCGACGCCGAGGAGCACCCGGTCGTGGCGGCTCTCCAGGCCGGCCTTGTCGCCGCGGACCACCACCACGGGGTGCTGGGCGCGGGCCGCCACCGACAGGCTGACCGACCCCAGCAGCAGGTCGGCGAACTCCCCGCGCCCCTTGCAGCCGAGGACCACCGCCGTGGCGTAGGGCGCCTCGCGCAGCAGCGCGGTGATCGCGTCGTCGGCCAACACCTGGACCGATACCTCGACCTCGGGGTTGCGGCGGGCCACCCGGTCGGCGGCGGAGGCGACGACCCGGTCGGCCATCGCCTGCTCGGCGGGGGCGCTGTCCTGCGGAGCCACCCCTTCGTACCACTCCCACCGCGAGGCGTGGACCAGCCGCAGCGGCAGTCCGTGGCGGGCCGCCTCGTCCACCGCCCAGTCCAGGGCGCGCATCCCGGCGTCCGATCCGTCCACGCCTACGACCAGGGGGAGTTCCATCGTCCCCACCGCCTTCCGTCGCTCGGGCCGCGGCCGGGCCGGGGCGGAGCGCGCGGCCGGCGGTGCGGGGCCGGGCCGCGGCGTCCGTCGGCGCCCGACGGTCCCCTTCCATCGTGGGCTCCGGCCCCGCGGCACGCCAGGGCCGGGCGGGCGGTCACGAGCGGCCCGGGCCGGGATGTCGTGGTGCCATGGAGGGACGAGCCCGCGGGAGGAACGCTGGAGGCACCCGTCATGTCCGCCGCCCCACCACTGGCCGCGTGCCTGCGCCCGGTGCGGGCCGTGGTCTTCGACACCGACGGTGTGCTCCTGGACTCCGCGGGGCTGCACGCCGCGGCCTGGCAGCAGGCGTTCGACGCCTGCCTGACGGCCGCGGGCGAGGCGCGGCCCTTCGATCCGGTGGCCGACTACCTCCGCCACGTGGACGGCCGGTCCCGGCTGGACGGCGCCGCCGCGTTCCTGGCCTCCCGGGGGCTGGCGCTGCCGCCCGGCGCCCGGGACGACCCGCCGGGCACCGGCACGGTGGCGGCGGTCGCGGCCCGCAAGGAGCAGGCGTTCACCGCGCTGCTGCGCGAGGGCGGGGCGGCCCCCTGGCCGGACAGCGTCCGCCTGCTGCACGCCCTGCGCGCGGCGGGCGTGCCGTGCGCGGCGGTGTCCGCGTCCCGGCACGCCACCGAGCTGCTGTCCGGGGCGGGGCTGCTGGGGCTGTTCGCGGTGGTGGTGGACGGCCGGGTGGCGGCCCGGCTGGGACTGTCGGGCAAACCGGACCCGGCGCTGTTCATCGAGGCGGCCCGGCGGCTGGCGGTCCCGCCCCGGGAGGCGGCCGTGGTGGAGGACGCCGAGGTCGGCGTCGAGGCGGGCCGCCGCGGCGGCTTCGCCCTGGTCGTCGGCGTGGACCGCAGCGGCGCCCAGGGGCACGCGGCCGCCCTGCGCCGCCGCGGCGCCGATGTGGTGGTCGACGACCTCGGCGACCTGCTGGTGCCCGGGGCGGCCCCGTGACGGCGCCGGGCTGGACCTGGACGTACGAGGGGTACGACCCGGAGGACGAGGGGTTGCGGGAGGCCCTGTGCACGCTCGGCAACGGCCGGTTCGCCACCCGCGGCGCCGCGGCGGAGGCGCCGGCCGGCCCGGTGCACTACCCGGGCACCTACGCGGCCGGCCTCTACAACCGGTCGACGTCCACCGTCGCCGACCGGCGGGTCGAGAACGAGGATCTGGTCAACCTGCCGAACTGGCTGCCGCTGCGCTACCGCATCCGCCCCCGGGGAGCAGCGGAACCAGGCCCGTGGCTCTCCCCCGACCACCCGCAGCTGACCGGGCACCACCGCACGCTGGACCTGCGCCGCGGCACCCTGACCCGCTGGTCGTCGTACGAGGACGACGCCGGGCGGCGGCTGACCGTCACCGAGCGCCGCCTGGTGCACATGGCCGAGCCCGACCTCGCCGTGCAGCGCGCGGTGTTCGCCGCCACCGGTTGGACGGGGACGGTGGAGGTCGCGGCGGGGCTCGACGGCGACGTGCACAACCGCGGGGTGGCCCGCTACCGCGCGTTGGCCGACGGCCACCTGACCGGTTGGGAGACCGGCGCCGAGGACGACGGCGCGTGCTGGCTGCGCTGCCGCACCCGCACGTCCGGTGTCACCATCGCGCTGGCCGCCCGTTTCCGCGCCGCGCCGCGCGGCGGGACCGACCGCTGCGAACCGGGGCCGCGCGGCGTGCGGCGGCTGTTCACCGTGCCGGTGTCGCCGGGGGCCCCGGCGACCGTGGACAAGACGGTGGCGCTGCACACCTCGCGGGACCGGGCCCGCGCCGCGCCGCTGCCGGCCGCCCTGGAGGCGGTCCGCCGGGCCCCGGCCGTGCCCCGGCTGCTGGCCTCGCACCACCGCGCCTGGCAGCACCTGTGGCGGCAGGTGCGGCTGGACGTGCCCGGCACGGCGGGCCGGATCCTGCGGCTGCACCTGTTCCACCTGCTCCAGACCCTCTCGCCGCACACCGCGCGGCTGGACGTGGGGGTCCCGGCGCGCGGTCTGCACGGAGAGGCGTACCGGGGGCACGTCTTCTGGGACGAGCTGTTCGTGCTGCCGTTCTTGAACCTCCATCTGCCCGAGGTGTCCCGGGCCCTGTTGGCGTACCGCCACCGGCGGCTGCCGGCGGCCCGGCAGGCGGCGCGCGCGGCCGGTCGGACGGGTGCGATGTACCCGTGGCAGAGCGGCAGCGACGGCCGGGAGGAGACCCAGCGGCTGCACCTCAACCCGCGCTCGGGCCGCTGGTTGCCGGACCACTCCCACCTCCAGCACCACGTCGGCTCGGCGATCGCGTACAACGTGTGGCAGTACTGGCAGGCCAGCGGCGACACCGCGTTCCTGCACACCAAGGGCGCGGAGATGGTGCTGGAGATCGCGCGCTTCTGGGCGGCGAGCGCGGACTGGGACCCGGAGCTGGAGCGCTACCGCATCCGCGGGGTGGTCGGCCCCGACGAGTACCACGACGGTTACCCGGACGCCGACCGTCCGGGACTGGACGACAACGCCTACACCAACGTCACCGCGGCCTGGGTGCTGACGCGGGCGCTGGACCTGTGCCGGACGCTGCCGGAGGCGCGCCGTCGGCCGCTGTTCGAGCGGTTGGCGCTCTCGCACGACGAGCGCCAGCACTGGGACGACGTCGCGCACCGGCTGCACGTCCCCTACCACCGGGGCGTGATCAGCCAGTTCGCGGGCTACGGGCAGCTGGCCGAACTGGACTGGGCGGGCTACCGGGCCCGCTACGGCGACGTCCGGCGGCTGGACCGGATCCTGGAGGCGGAGGGCGACAGCGTCAACCGCTACCAGGCGTCCAAACAGGCCGACGTGCTGATGCTCGGCTACCTCTTCTCCCCGTCGGAACTGGCCGGCGTCTTCGCGCAGTTGGGCTACCGGCTCGACGACGACGGGTGGCGGGCGACCGTCGACCACTACCTGCACCGCACCTGCCACGGTTCGACGCTGAGCGCCGTGGTGCACGCCTGGGTGCTGGCGCGGGTGCGTCGCGCCGACGCCTGGACGTACTGCGAGGAGGCGCTCACCGGCGATGTCGCCGACGTCCAGGGCGGCACCACCGCGGAGGGCATCCACCTGGGCGCGATGGCCGGCACCCTCGACTTCGTGCAGCGCGGGATGACCGGTCTGGAGACCCGGGACCGCGCGCTGTGGCTGGATCCGGCGCCGCTGCCCCAGCTGTCGAAGTTCGGCGTGCGGTTCCGCTACCGCCGGCACCGGGACATCGACCTGCGGATCCACCCGGACCGGGTGCGGCTCACCGTGCCGGACTCGGAACACGCCGCGGTGCGGGCCCGGTTGCGCGGCCGCCCGTTCACCGTCGCCCCGGGCACGTCCCGCCGGATCGACTTCTCCGACCCCTGAACCCAGCGCACGTGGCGATGGTTTGACGCAGCGTCAGGGTGTCACCGGGGACTCCGCCGGCCCGTCCGCGGCGTCCGGCTCCGCCGCGTGCAGGTACTCCTCGCTGATCCGCTTCGGCCCGAACGGCCACTCCCGCTCGTGCCGGGCCCACGTCAGGAACGCCACCAGCCCGGCCGCGACCCAGGCCAGCGACCATTCGATGGGGTGCCGGCCGGGGGCACTGCGGTCCGCGTAGCCGTAGATCACCAGCCAGCCGGTCAACGCGACCAGGCTCGGCAACGGGTACAGCCACATCCGGTACGGGCGGCGCAGCGTCGGTTGCCGGCGCCGCAGCACGGTGACCGCCGCGATCTGCGCCAGCGTCTGGACCAGCACCATCACGGTGGTGAGGAGTTGGATGACGGTGGTCAGGTCGGTGTGCCGGCCGAGGAGGAAGCCGGCGGCCATGATGGCGCCCATGGTGAGCAGCCCCAGGACCGGGAAGCGGTGGCGGGGGTGCAGCGTCCCGTAGGGGCGGAAGAACACCCGGTCCCGGGCGGCGTCGTAGGGGACCCGGGAGCCGCCGAGGAGTCCGGTGAGGACGGAGGTGACGGCGGTGATCAGGATGAGCACGGTGACCGCGTCGGCGGCGGTGCGGCCCCAGGTGCGCTCCAGGACGGCGGAGGCGACCGACGAGCCGGCGGTGCTGTGCGGGTCGAGCATCTCGCGCCAGTCGACGACGCCCAGGGTGCCGATCTGCAGGAGCAGGTAGATCCCCATGATGCCGAGGATGGAGAACACGATGGCGCGCGGCAGGGTGCGGCCGGGGCGCTTGATCTCGGCGCCCATGTAGGCGGTGGTGTTGTAGCCGAGGTAGTCGTAGACGCCGATGGTGAGTCCGCCGGCGAAGCCGATCCAGAAGTGGCTCGCCGTCAGGTCCACCGCGTGCGCCGGGTAGGTGAAGGCCCGCTCCGGGCTGAAGTGGGTGAACGCCGCGGTGATGACCAGGCCGACGGCGGCGATCATCACCGTCCACAGCACGACGGTGAGCCGGGCGATCCGCTCCACCCGGCGCCACAGCAGCACCACGATGCCGACGGTCACGACCAGTCCGACCGCGTCCCCCTGCCCCTGGCCCATCCCCGGCCAGAGGTAGCCCAGGTACTGCACGAAGCCGATCACGCCGGTGGACATCCCGAGCGGGATGAAGAGCATCGCGGTCCACACGAACAGGAACGGCATCAACTTCCCGGTGCGGTACTGGAACGCCTGCCGCAGATAGACGTAGCTCCCGCCCGCCCCGGGCAACGACGCGCCCAGCTCCGCCCAGACCAAGCCGTCCGCGAGCGCCAGCACCGCACCGGCCAGGAAGCCGATCACCGCCTGCGGCCCGCCGAACGCGGTGACCATCAGCGGGATCGTCACGAACGGGCCGATGCCGCACATCTGGCTCATGTTGATCGCGGTGGCCTGGAACAGGCCGATCCGGCGGACGAAGCCCACCCGCTCCCCGAGGACGTCCGGCATGCGTGCAGCCCCTTCCCGTGCCGGCGCGCGCACGCCGGGCGCGGCCCGTTCCGCCGGGCCAGGCTGACACGTCCGGCGCCACCGCGCACCGGTCGGGACCGAACTTCCCGCGGCAGCGCCGCCGGCGCCGGGCCGCCTACACCTCCCCGTACGCCTCCCCACCGAGTTCCAGTCGGGCGGTGCCGGCGGTGGCATCGGCCAGCCAGGCGCGGAACTGCGCCAGGTCCGCCTCCGGCAGCCCCACCTCGATGCGGACCTCCGACCCGTAGGCCACCTCGCGCACCGCCCGCCCCGTGGTGCGCAGGTCGTTCTCCAGGCGGCCCGCGCGCTGGTGGTCCACGGTGACCGTGACCAGGCGGAACCGCTGCCGGGTGACCGTGCCCAGCGCGTCCAGCGCCTCGCCGACCACGCCCCCGTAGGCACGGATCAGGCCCCCGGCCCCCAGCTTGATGCCGCCGAAGTACCGGGTGACCACGGCGACGACGTAGCGCATCTCGCGCCGCACCAGCATCTGGAGCATCGGCACCCCGGCGGTCCCGCCCGGTTCACCGTCGTCGCTGGCCTTCTGGACTCCGCCGTCGGCCCCCAGGACGTACGCGAAGCAGTGGTGCCGGGCGGTCGGGTGCTCCTTGCGGATCCGCGCGATGAAGTCCTGGGCCTCCCCCTCCGTCGCGACCGGCGCGAGCGCACAGAGGAAGCGGGACTTGTTGATCTCGATCTCGTGGACACCCTCACGGGCCAACGTCCGGTACTGCTCCTGCATCCGACCAGCCTACGGGCCGGTCCGACCGGGGCGAGGGGCCACCCGGCAGCCGGCGCCGCACTCGGGTGTCCGCCGTACGGGCGCAGTGCGCACCGCCGGGCGGCGTACCCGGGCGCTGCGCACGGTGCGTCGGGGAGACGTCCGCCGCGCCCGTGGGCACTGTGGCCCCCAGCGGGACCCGGCGGCCCTTGGGTCGGCCCGGCGGCCCGCGGGACCGGAACGGCGGCTCGGCGGAGGGCTCGATGGACGACAGCACACAGGCGGCGATGACGGCCGGCGCTCCGGTGACCGGCGAGGAGATGCCGGTGCCGCCCCCGGAGGTCGTCGAGGCGGCGCGGGAGGCCCCGGACCACTGGCTGGCCATGGTGGACCTGACCTGGGTGGGCGAGGGCGCGCCCCCGCTGTGGGCGGTGATCGGGCAGTGGCGGTCGGGCCCGGACGGCACGATCGTCGAATGGCGGGACAACCCGGAGTACCGCCCGTCACCGCAGATGTTGGAGTGGGCGGACCCGACCGACCCGGTGGACCGCGCGGTGCAGCTGTCCGCCACCGGGTACGGCCCGGAGCGGGCGGTCTGCGAGGAGCTGGCCCGGGCGGAGGTGTCGGTGCTGGTCAGTGCCGCCGGCGCGCCGCTGACCGCGGCGTCGCCCGAGGGCGCCCCGGTGGTGCCCGTCTACACCTCCGCGGCCCAACTGGAGTCGGCCGGCCGCCTGCTCTACGACCGGCGGTCGGCGGCCGAGCTGGTCGAGCAGCTGCCGCCGGGCCACACCCTCTACCTCAACCCGTCCGGGCCGGTGAGCATGGTCGTGGAGCCCGACCGGCTGCGGGCCGCGCTGGCCGGCGCGGACGGCACCGGGGCCGCCCGGCGCGTCCGGAAGCCGGCCGCGGCGGGCGCGTTGCGGCCGGGCACCGGTGCCGGTGCGCCCGAACCGGTCGGCGGCGGCCCGGCGATCGGCAAGCCGGCCCGTTCCGCGGCGGGCGACCGCGTCGTCGGCGCCGGATCGGGCCGCCGCACCGGCTGACCGCCCGCCCCC
>LIQL01000324.1:0-348 GCA_001418405.1 Streptomyces diastatochromogenes
CCGTCGGTGCGGGCGGCTTCGGTCACGGGCGGGCCCTCTCGTGAGCGGGGTGAGCGCGCCGGTGACTGTACCGGCGTTACGCGTCGGCAGGGAGGACGCCATCGTGACTGACGAGGCGTCGAAGGTGGGCGCGACGGCCCGGCCGCACCCCGACCGCGGCACGCTCCGGAAGGATGTGTGAACAGTGCGTGAACGCGGCGGCGCCGGTGTCCCGGGAGGGGCATCCTGCTGCTCGTGCCTGCCTGGACGGACCAGCTCCGCTTCGCTTTCCAGCCCGTGGTGAACCTCGCGACCGGGTCGGTCGCCGCGCTGGAGCCCCTCGCCAGACCCGAGGACGGCGAGGTCGAC
>LIQL01000324.1:359-6151 GCA_001418405.1 Streptomyces diastatochromogenes
GTGCGGGCCGCGGGCCGGCGGCCGTGGGAGATCACCTTGGACCTGGTGGGGCCGTTCACCCAGGTTCCGGAGCAGGAGCTGCTGGCCGCGGTGGCCGGGCTGCGGGACGCGGGCTACCGGATCTGCGCCGACGGGGTCGGGGACGGCGACCTGCCGCTGCGGATGCTGGGCGAACTCGCCCCGGACCTGGTGAAGTTGGACCGGTCGCTGTGCGTGCGGCTGGAACGCGACCCGGGGCGGCAGGCGGCGGTGGCCGCGATGCGGCAGCTGTGCGAGCGGGTGGGCGGGCTGCTGGCCATCGAGGGGGTGGAGACCGAGCGGCAGTACGCGGCGGTGCGGGAGGCCGGGGTGCAGCTGGCGCAGGGGCACCTGTTCGCGCCGCCGTCGCGGCGGGCGGCGACCGAGGTGTACGTGCCGGCCGCGCTCCCACCGCCGGTCAGCGGCCGGCGGGTACCGGACCGGGCGCCGTCGGGTCCGCCGGTGGCGCAGTTCCTCCAACCGGCCGCGCTGCTGCCGATGGGCGCGTCGGCGGGGGCGGTGCGCAGCCATCTGACCGGGTTCCCCGAGGTGTCGGGGGTGCTGCTGGTGGACGCCGACGGGGTGCCGGTGCGGGCGATCGACCGGGACCGGTTCCTGCTCTCGCTCTCCGGGCGGTACGGGCACGCACTGTACGCGGACCGGCCCGCGCTGCGGCTGGCGGACCGGCCGCGGACGGTGGGCGCGGACGCCACCGCCTGGCAGGTGCTGGACATGATCGCCGACGGTGAGCGGGACCGGACCGGGGACGACGTGGCGGTGGTGGACGAGCGCGGCCGCTGCATCGGGGTGGTGCACCTCGCCGACATCCTGCGGGCCCTGGCCGAGAGCCGGGTGGAGGAGGCGGCCCGGCTCAATCCGCTGACCCGGCTGCCGGGCTCGGACGCCGTCAACGGCGAGGTGGACCGGCGGATCGCCGAGGGGCGGGAGATCGCCCTGAGCTGGCTGGACGTCGACGGGTTCAAGCAGGTCAACGACGGTGCCGGGTTCGCGGCGGGGGACGAGCTGATCCGGTCGGTGGGGCGGACGCTGGCGGAGGTGGCGGCGGGCGAGCCGGCCAGCCGGGTGGGGCACATCGGCGGCGACGACTTCCTGGTCCTGGCCGAACCGGACGGGCTGGAGCCGTTCGCCAAGGCGCTGCTCGACGTGGCGTGGTCGGCGGGCGAGATGCCGGTGACGCTGTCGCTGGCGACGGTGGTCTGTCCCCCCGGGAGCGTCACCGGCCACGGTCCGGCGGCGGCCGCGCTGGCGCCGCTGAAGAAGGCCGCCAAGGAGTTGCCGGGGGCGAGCTGGGTGGTGGGGCGGCCGGGATCGACGCGCACCGAGGTGCGGCGGGGGGCTGCCGCGCGGGTACCGGGACCCGCGGCGGCGGTGGACCCGGCGGCGGCCGTGGGCGTGGACGGGGCCGAGGACCGTGCGCCGACGGGACGGGAAGGGGCGCGGACCGCCGGCTGACGGTCGCGCACCGCCCGACCGTCGAGTTCGGTGGTTCAGTTGCCCGGCAGTCCCTGCGGGGTGCCCCCTTGGAAGGTGCGTCGGTACGCCGCCGGGGTCGTCGACAGCACGCGGTGGAAGTGCTGGCGCAAGCTGTCGGCGCTGCCAAGGCCGCTGCGCTCCGCCACCGCGTCCACCCCCAGATCCGTTGTCTCCAGCAACTCCCGCGCCCGCGCGAGCCGCTGCTGGTTGAGCCACTTCAGTGGGGTCACGCCCACCTCGGCCGCGAAGTGGCGGCCGAACGTCCGGGTGCTCATGCCCGCCCGGGACGCCAACTCGGCGATCGGCAGGGGGCGGTGGAGCCGGGCCAGCGCCCAGTCCAGTACCGGCCCCACGCCGTCGGCCCGCGGTGGGACGGGAGTCGGCGGCAGGGCGTACTGGGTCTGGTCGCCTTCCCGGTGCGGTGCCACGACCATCCGGCGGCCGATTTCCGCCGCCGCTGCCGTGCCGTAGTCACCCCGCACGATGTGCAGACACAGGTCGATGGCGGCGGCGGTGCCCGCGCTCGTGAGGATCGAGCCGTCGTCGACGTACAGGGAACGGTCGTCGACGCGCACGTTCGGATGGCGGCGGCGCAGTTCCTCCGCGTACATCCAGTGCGTCGCCGCCGGGCGCCCGTCCAGCAGCCCGGCCGCGGCCAGCACGAACGCGCCCGAGCAGAGCGAGGCGATCCGCGCCCCACGGGCGTGCGCCTCGCGCAGCGCGTCGAGCAGGGCGGCCGGTGGTTCGTAGCCGTCCATCATGCAGGCCGGGACCACGATGAGATCCGCCTCGCGCAGCGACTCAAGGCCGTTCTCGGCCGTCAGGCGGAGCCCGCCGGGAGCCCGTTGCGTGCCTCCCTCGGCGGTGGCGCACAGCACCAGGTCGTACCCCTCGCCGGCGAACACCGCACAGGGCACGGCCAGTTCGAACAGCGAGGTCTCTGCCAGCAAGGTCACCACCACACGAAGCGCCATGGCGTAAATCTAGAGGAGGCTGACGTTTTCGCCAATGGTGCGTGCCGGGCACAGGCCGGAGGGTGGGGGGATGGCATGGAACTCACCCGACGCACCCGACGCATCTGTCCGCAGGCTGGCCCTCGCCGGGGTCTCGGCGATCGGCGTGACCTTCGGTTTCGCACGGTACGGATACGGACTCCTCCTCCCCGAGCTGCGTGCGGAGTTCGGGCTCTCCGTCTCCCTCGTGGGACTGATCGGCAGCGCCACCTACGTCGGCTATCTGGCGGCGCTGCTGACGGTCGGCGCCCTGGTGGCACGCTACGGGCCGCGTCCGCTCGTCCTCGTCGGCGGCCTGTCCGCCGCCGTCGGGATGGGGCTTGTGGCGCTCGCCCAGGAACCAGGGCTGCTGATCACCGGCCTGGTCCTCGCCGGTACGAGCTCCGGCTGGGCGTGGGCCCCCTACTCCGACGTGGTCGACCAGATGGTGCCGGCCGGGCGGCGCGAGCACGTCATGGGCACCATCGCCAGCGGCACCGCCTTCGCCATCCTGATCGCGGGCCCGCTGGCGCTGCTCGCCCGCGGCACCGGTTGGCGGTACGCGTGGGTGGCCTTCGCGCTGGCGGCGCTGGCATCGGCGGTCTACAACGCCCGTGTGCTGCCGAGGGGTTCGGGGCGGCGGAGGCGGAGCGGCGGTCGGCCGACCTACCGTCGTAGCGCACTGCCACTCCTGCTCACCGCCGTCCTCTACGGCATCGTGGGCGCCGTCTACTGGTCCTTCGCCGTCGAGGCCGTCACCGACGCCGCGGGCACCGGCTCCGCGACCGCGCCCCTGTTCTGGTCCCTGATGGGCGCCGCCGGCACGGCGGGCGCGCTGACCGGCCACGCCATCGCGCGGTACGGGCTGAACCGCGTCCACGCCGTGGTCTTCTCCGGCGTCGCGGGCGCCGCCGCCCTGCTCGGCCTCGCCCCCGGCGCGCTCCCAGCGGTCGCCCTCTCCGCGCTGCTCTACGGCCCGAGCTTCATGGCCGGTTCCGGGCTTCTCGCGGTGTGGAGCTACCGCGTCTTTCCCGAGCGGCCCACTGCCGGCTTCAGCATCACCGTCTTCTGCCTGGGGCTGGGCACCATCGCGGGGCCCGCGCTGCTCGGCGCGTACGCCGAACACCATGGTCTGCGCGCCATGTTCCTCATCACCGCCGGGGTCGCGGCACTTGCTCTGGTGTGGGCCCCCAGCCGTAGCACACGCGCGCACGCGGTCCCTCGCGAACCGCAACAAGGACGCGAACCGGAACAGGCACGGCACACCGGGGCTGGGCGGGATCGCGGTCGACCCGCTCGGCTCCGGCCGCATGCGCCCCGGCCGGAACCGCCGGCGAGCACCCCCCGCGCGTAGGTCTCACAGCGCGGCGGCCCTGGGGACGAGCCGTCGGCGGGCACCTGCTGGTGGCCGGGCGGTCCGACAGGCGTACGGCCCGCACCCCGGGCGGCGGGGTGCGGGCCGTACTTCCGCGCCCTGTCAGGGAAGCGCGGGTCAGGGAAGCGCGGGTCGGGGCGGCGCAGTCGGGACCATGCGGTCGGGCCGCGCGGCGCCGGCGCGGTCCCGGGGCGCCGGTCAGGGCAGGGCGGGCTCCCGCCGTTGGGCGCCGCGCCGCATCGCGTGCTCGACGACGGCGACCAGCACGTCCCGGGCCGAGTCCTGCGCGCGGGCGTCGCAGAGCACCACCGGGACGGCGGGGTCGAGGTCCAGGGCGTCCTTGACGGCGTCGACGGGGTAGCGGTCGGCGCCGTCGAAGCAGTTGACGGCGACGACGAAGGGCAGGCCGCGGCGCTCGAAGTAGTCGATGGCGGCGAAGCTGTCCGCCAGCCGGCGGGTGTCGGCGAGCACGACCGCGCCGAGCGCGCCGCGGGCCAACTCGTCCCACAGGAACCAGAAGCGGTCCTGGCCGGGGGTGCCGAAGAGGTACAGGACCAGTCCCTCGTGCACGGTGATCCGGCCGAAGTCCATCGCGACGGTGGTCGTGGACTTGGCCTCGACGCCGTGCAGGTCGTCGACCGGGCGACCGGCCTCGGTGAGCCGCTCCTCCGTACGCAGCGGTCGGATCTCGCTGACCGCGCCCACCAGGGTGGTCTTGCCGACGCCGAAACCGCCGGCGACGAGGATCTTGAGTGTCACCGGCTCGACCGGGGCGGACCGGCGGTGGCGCTCAGAACGCCAGACCATGGGATTCCTTCTCGTGGTTGCCGAGGATGCGGGACGCGCAGGGGGCGACGCCAGGTGTCCCCGGGCGGCCCGTGCAGGGGCGACCACCGACGGCGGTCGCCCCTGCACCGTACAACGTGCTTCGTACGGCGCCCACTTGAGGGCCTGCCGGCCCGGTCCGGCAGCCGGGCAGAGGCCGCCAACCGCCCCAAAAGGACCGCGCGGCGGGCGGCTCAGCCCTGCCGGTGGGCGGCGAGGTGGTCGAGGATCTGCGGGGTGACGCGTGCCGGGACCTCCTCGGGCAGCCAGTGGCTGACGCCCTCCAGGGCCTCGAAGCGGTACGGGCCGTCCACCCACTCCCCCGTCGACTCCGCCGCGCCGCGTCCCAGGGCGACGTCCTCGCTGCCCCACAGGAACAGGGTGGGCACCGCGATCCGCCCGGCGGGCACGGAGATCACGGACTCGGGGGCGCGGTACCAGTTCAGGGCCGCGGTCAGCGCACCGGGCTCGGCGAGCCGCCGCACGTTGGACTCGACCAGTTCGGCGGGGACCTTGCCGCCGTAGACGGCGCGCAGGCGGGCCGCATCGTCGGCGAGCAGGGACGCTTCGGCGGCGCCGTCCGGGCGGCGGAAGAAGCGGACGTAGTCCAGCCGGTGGTGCTGTTCGGGGTCACCGGCGGCGGCGCGGTTGAGCGCCTCGGGGTGCGGCGTGGCGAGCACGGTCAGCGACGCCAGCCGCTCGGGGTGCGCGCCGGCCAGCGCCCAGGCGACCATGCCGCCCCAGTCGTGGGCGACGACGTGGAAGCGCTCGGCGCCCTGGGAGTCGGCGAAGGCGAGGGCGTCGGCGACGAGTTCGGGGACGGCGTAGTCGGCGATCCGCGGCGGGCGGGCGTCCGGGGAGTAGCCGCGCTGGTCGACGGCGAGCGCGCGGTAGCCGGCGGCGCCCAAGGCGGGCAGGACGGCGTGCCAGCAGTCGGCGAACTCGGGCCAGCCGTGCAGCAGCAGCACGACCTCGCCGTCGGCCGGGCCGCTGGCCAGTGCGTCGAAGGTGTACGGTCCGGCGGTCAGCCGCAGGCGGGTGACGGGCGTGGGGTCGGCGGCCATGGTGGGGCTCCTGGGGTCCGGGGA
>LIQL01000325.1 GCA_001418405.1 Streptomyces diastatochromogenes
GTGTCGGGGAGGGGCATGGGGGGTGTCTCCTGATCTGGGCCGTGGCGGTGGGGCGTCGCACCCACCGGAGCCCAAAAGCTAACCGATTGCGTTAGTCGAGAATAGGGCCTACGATCGAGCTAACGCAAACGGATTGCTTTAGCGATTCCCCGCACCCCACCCGTCCGCCTCGTCGCCCACTATCCACCGCACCGCACGAAGGAACGACGATCGATGTCGAGCTCCACGTCAACCACCCAGTCCACCAACCCCGCCGCCCCCTCCTGGACCGTGGGCGACCTCACCGTCCACCGCATCGACGAGGTCCCCCTGCCGCCGGAGACCGGCCCCTGGCTGCTGCCCGGCGCCACCCCGGACACCGTCGCCCAACACCACTGGTTGCAACCCCACTTCGCGGATGGCGCAGGCGTGCTGCACCTCGCCAGTCAGAGCTTCGCGCTCTCCGTCGGCGGCCTCCGCGTCCTGGTCGACACCGGCATCGGCAACGGCAAGACCCGGGCCAACCCCGCCTGGCACGACCTGCGGACCGACTACCTCCAGCGCCTCACCGCCGCGGGCTTCGCCCCGCACCTCGTCGACGTGGTGGTCCTGACGCACCTCCACGCCGACCATGTGGGCTGGAACACCCGGGAGCACGGCGGCGCGTGGGTCCCCACCTTCCCCAACGCCCGCTACGTGACGTCCCGGGCCGAGCGCGAGTTCTGGGCCGGCTACGCCATGGACGAACCGCGCCGCCAGATGTTCCGCGACTCGGTGCACCCCGTCGAGGACGCCGGCCTGCTCGACCTGGTGGACGTGGCCTCGAACGGCACCGAACTCGCCGCCGGACTGCGATTGGTCCCGACGCCCGGCCACACCCCGGGGCACCTCGCGGTCGAGATCAGCAGCGGCGACGCCACCGCGCTCATCACCGGCGACTGCCTCCACCACCCCGTCCAGCTCGCCCACCCGACGCTCGGCAGCTGCGTGGACATCGATCCCGAGCAGGCCCGAGCCACCCGCCGCGCGCTTTTGTCGAAGCTCGCCGACGGCGAAACGCTGCTCCTCGGCACGCACTTCCCACCGCCCACCGGCGGTCGCGTGGTCACGGACGGGGACGCCTACCGGCTCCGGCCCGTCCCCGCAGTCGCCCCGTCCGCCACGCACCGAGCATCGTGACCGTCCCGGCAGGGCCGCCCGGACGGGCCAAGGATCGACCGGTCGCCCGGTGCCGCGCTCACGTCGCGCCCGGCGCCGACGTCCCCACGGCGTCGGCCGGCTCGTCATCGCCGAGGAGGGTCAGCGCCCGCACCGTGTCGCGCTGGGCGGGATCCCATCCCAACAGCCCGGCACCGGCGTCGTGATCCCCCTCGTGCAGCCGCAACTGGGCGTCCGCGTGATCGCGGAGCAGCGCGCGGGCCCGATCGGGACTGGTGTCCAAGGCGGTGGCGATCTGCCGCCAGGTGGCGCCCAGTTGGAGGGCTTCCAGCACCGCGCCCGGTTGGCCGGCGGCCGCGCTGCGGGCGAGCTGCGTGCCGAGCGCGAGCTGGGCCAGGGCATCGCCCGCGTCACCGCGGGCGACCGGCCCCGGAAAGTCCTCGGGCAACCGGCGGTCCGCCAGCCGTTGGCCGTGCGCGGAGTGCCGTTCCGCCAGCCATGCCAGCGGGGTCGCCGGCGGTATGTCACCGGGGCGCCGGACCTCCTGGGCCCGCCACTCCTCGTAGCCATGCGTCATGACCGTGGTTCTCCTCCTGTACGAGTGCGGTGGTGCGCGGCGCCGGCCGGGTCCACGGACCAGGACGGGCAACCGTCGCGTTCGGCCGGTGCGGCAGCGCGGTGGTGTCTGCGGGGGCGGGTGGGCCGGAGCAGGACTCCGGACCGCCGGCACCTGCTCCGCGCACCCCGACGGCTCCCGGCCGCCGAGCCGCGGCCCGCCCTCACCGTTGGAGGGCGTCCTTGCCCTTCGCCACGGCTTCGCCGCCGCGCGCGGCCGCCTCGCGCAGATCGCCCTTGGCTCGCTCCAGGCGCCCTTCGCCAGTCATGCGTTCGTTGCCCACCGCCCGGCCCACGGCCTCCTTGGCGGCGCCCCTGGCCTGCTCGGTCTTGGCAGTCATCTTCTGATGGGCAGTCACAGTCGCACTCCTCTTCTCGTTGGTGTGGTTCCTCGACGCACGATCGCGTGCCCGGATGTCGCCGCCCAAAACACCCCGTTCCGCCACCGTCAGCAACAACTTTCGGACAGGCCGTGATGATGACGGGCTCCCGCGTCGGGCGTCCGCTTACAGTTCCCCGCATGGCTCACCCGCACGGCGTTCCGCAGGCGCCCAGACACGACGCATCGCCGGTAGAACCGCTGGTGGAACCGCTGGCCGGGCGGGCCGACCGGACCGCGCCGCAGACCGGGGCCCACGTGCTGGTCGTCGGGGCCTATGCGGTGGACCTGGTGTTCCGGGAACTGGCCGGTCAGGTCGCGTTCGGCTCCGAGGTGTGGGCCGGCGGACTGGGCATGGTGCCCGGCGGCGCGTTCACCCTGGCGATGGGGCTGCGCCGGCTGGGTCGTGACGTGGTGTGGGCGGCCGATTTCGGATCCGACGTGTTCAGCCGTGAGGTGCTGGCCGCCGCGCGCGCCGAGGGGATCGACGAACACGGGTTCCGGCACCATCCGCAACCCGTGCGGAACGTGACGGTCGCACTGTCCGGCCCGCAGGACCGGGCGATGATCGCGTACGAGGACCCGATCCCGGCCCGGCCGTTGGCGGAGCTGATCGAAACCCACCGGCCGGCCGTGGTCATGTTGCCGTACCTCCAGTTCGGCCCCGAGGTCTCGGAAGCGCTCGACGTGGCCGCCCGGCACGGCGCCGAGGTCTTCATGGACTGTCAGGACTACGCCGGTCACCTCGGGATGCCCGACGTGGCCAAGGCACTCTCCCAGGTGCAGGTCTTCGCGCCCAACGAGGCGGAAGCCCTGCGGATCACCGGGACGGCCAGTGCCGCGGAGGCGCTGGAGGTGCTGGCGGACGTGGTACCCGTCGCCGTCATCAAGCGGGGCGGCGACGGGGCGGTGGCCGCCGAGGGCGAGCGGCGGGCCGCACGGGCCGCGCTGCCGGTGCCGGTGGTGGACACCACCGGAGCCGGTGACTGCTTCAACGTGGGCTTCCTGCACGAGCGGCTGGCGGGCGGCTCGCTCGACGCCTGCCTGGCCGCGGGTGTGGTCTGCGGTGCGGCCGCGGTCACCGGCCCCGGATCCAGCGCCGCGCTGGACTCCGCCGGGCTGCGGGCCCGGCTCGCCCGCCTCCCGGCCTGAAGCCGGCGACGCGGCAGACATGGCGAGGGTGGTTCGGCGGCGGCGAAGGAGCGAGATGTCCGAACGCACGTGGGACGACGCGGTGGTGGCACGACCACCGAGCCCGGAACTACGGGTCCTGGTGACAGATCTGGACGGCACCCTGCTCGGCGGCGACCGGGCCGCGCGGCAGCGGCTGCGTCGAGCGCTGGACCGGCACCCGGAGATCACCGTGGTCTTCGCCACCGGGCGCGGCCTGCCGTCGATCCGGACCCGACTGGCCCGCGATCCACTGCTCCCCCGCCCGCGCTGGATCATCGCGGACGTCGGCGCCAGCGTCATCGACGCCGCCGGCATGGCCCACGTCGACGCGCTGGAGGCGGAGCTGCGCACCGGATGGCCCGGCGCGGAGCGCGTCCGGGCGGCCCTGCGCCCCTTTACCGCGCTCGTCCACCAGGACGGCGTGCCGCAGGACGGTCGCTGCTCCTTCTTCCTGGCCCCCGAGCACCTGTCGCCCGAAATCACCGCGGCCGTGGCCCGGTTGGGCTGCTCCTGGACCTACTCCGCCGGGCGCTTCTTCGACGTGCTGCCACCGCACGCCGGCAAGGGCCAGGCCCTCCAGCGGTTGGCGGACAAGCTCCAATGGCCGGCGTCCGGGCTGCTGGTCGCCGGCGACTCGCTCAACGACCTCTCCCTCTTCCAGCTCGGTGCGCACGGCGTGATCATGGGCAACGCCGAACCCGCGCTCCTCGACCAGGTGCCGCACAGCGAGCTGGTCCACCGCCCACCGCTGGAGGGCGCGGCGGCGATCCTGGACGCCCTGGAGCGGGTGGGTTGGGTACGGCCCCCCAGGTCCGTCGTCGTCGGCTACCACCGGCCGCCGGTGCATTGGTCGCAGGGGCGGTGGCGCCGGCCCGTCAGCCCGAACGGGATCCTGCCCACGCTGACGTCCGTGCTCGGCGACGCCACCGGCGGCCTCGACGCGACGTGGGCCGCCGCCCTCGTCGAGGAGGCTCCCGGAACTTCAGGCCCGCACGGCTCGGCCCCTGCCACCGGGCTTCCGCTCGCCCTGCTGCCCGTGACGCCCGAGCGGTGGGCCGGCTACTTCCACGGTGCCTGCAAGGAGACGCTGTGGCCGGCGCTGATGTCCCAGCCGCAGCTGATCCGTCGGGCGCCGTCCCACTGGGCCGACTACGAAGCGGTCAACGCCGCCTTCGCCCGGCACCTCGACGCGCACGCCGCGGACGGCGCGACGGTGTGGCTGCACGACTACAACCTCTGGCTGGTCCCCGGCCTGCTCAGCGCCCGGCGGCCGGACCTGCGCATCGGCCTGTTCCACCACACCCCGTTTCCCTCGCCGGACGTCTTCCGGCGGCTCCCGGACGCCGAGCAGCTGATCGGCTCCCTGGCCCGACTGGACTGGGCGGGCTTCCACACCGCGGCCTTCGCGGACAACTTCCGCCGGTTGCTGGCCGGTTCGGGCCCCGTCCCGCGCACCGGCGTCCACCCGCTGGGCATCGACCGCACGACCGTCTCCGTCCTGGCCCGGGAGCGGGTCGGCGCCGGCTCCGCGCACCTCACCGCCGGGGCGTCGTCCCGGCTGGTCCTGTCCGTCGAGCGCCTGGACTACGCCAAGGCGCCCGTCCACAAGGTCCGTGCCGTCGACGCACTCCTGGAACGGGAACCCCGATGGCGGGGGCGGCTGCGGTTCCGCCTGGTGTGCCCGCCCCCCGAACCGGGCATCCACGCCTACGACGCCACCCGCACCGCCCTCGAAGCGGCCGTGGCCGCCGTCAACGACCGCTGGCGCAACGGTGGTTGGGAGCCCGTCGACTACCTTCCGCAGGCGTTGCCGTTCCCGCAGGTGGTCGACGAGTACCTGGCCGCCGACGTGTTCTGGGTGACCTCCGTGGCGGACGGCATGAACCTCGCCGCCAAGGAGTACGTCACGGCCCGGGCCGCCACCGGCCGGCCGGGCGCCCTCGTGCTGTCCCGCCATGCGGGCGCCGCCGAACAACTCGCCGCCGCGGCCCTGCTGACGGACCCGCACTCCCCCCGGGACCTGGTCGACACACTGCACCGGGCGCTGTCGCTGACCGCCGGACAGCGCACCGCCCACACCGCGGCGCTGGCCGCGCTCCTCGGCGACCACTCCCCTGCCGACTGGGCCCGCACCATCGTCGCGGAGATCCGCGGCCCGGTCGCCGGGCCCGCCGCGGACACCGGGTGAGCCGGGCACCGGGCCCAGCCGCTCGGCTTCGGTAGGGTCACGGAGCACCCTGGCGGCCCCGTACCGGTCGACGGCGACCCTGATCGCCGTCGCCGAGGCGGTCCGGGCGATGTACGCCGCGCACCGCTTCGTCCCGCTGTCCTCGCCCCGGCAGGCGCGCGCCTTCGGATGGTCGGACGAGCCCGACCGGCCGGCCCGCCTGGAACGGCTTCCTCCTGGAGCAGCGCACGGCCCTGCTCGGCGGGGCGGGCTGAGTCGACGACGGTCACCCGGAGGGCGGGGGCGGCGCCGTCCCGGAGCCGCCCCCGCGGTAACCGTGGTCGGCGGGCGGATCGCGCCATAGGGTGCCGGCATGTTCGCTTCGGGGGTGGGTTTCCTGGCCGGTTTCGGCTTCGGCTGGTGGTTGTTGGGCACCAGCGCGTTCGACGGATCCGCGCGAGGGGTCGCGATCGCGGCCGGCGCGCTGGTGCCGCCGGCGCTGATGCTCGCGGCGCGGCGCGTCCTGCCCGTGTCGGGCCGCGGCGCCCTGCCCACGGCCCGGCGACGACGGTTCCGCCAGGTCAACGTCGTGCAGTGGCTGTTGATCGGCGCCGTCGTGGTGGTGTGCGTGCGCACCGGGGTGCCGGTGTTGGTCGGCCCGCTGGTCGCGGTGGTCGTGGGGCTGCACTTCCTGCCGCTGGTCGCGGTGTTCGAGCAGCCGCGGTTGCGGGTGCCGGCGGCCCTGCTGGTCACCGCAGGGGTGGCCGGCGGGGTCGTGTGGGGTGCCGGCGGGCCGGCGGCGACGGTCCGCCTGGTGGTGGGCCTGCTGAGCGCGCTCTCGTTGTGGGCAGTGGCGACCTGGACGCTCGTCGGGGCGGCGGGCGCCGAGTGAGGGACGTTTACGGGCCGCTCACTGCGGTGTCGGGGCCGTCGCGTGGCGGCCGTCGCGGGTGCGTTCCGGGCGGGCGTAGCGCCCGGGCGTGACGCCCAGGATCCGCTTGAAGTGCCGGGTCAGGTGTGACTGGTCGTAGAAGCCGGCCTCGGTCGCCACGGTCGTCGGTGGCCGGCCGTCGAGCAGCAGGCGGCGGGCGTGCTCCACCCGGCGGGCCATCACGTACTGGTGCGGCGGGATGCCGAACGCCGCGCCGAACGCGCGCACCAGGTGCGTGGGGTGGGCGTGCAGCAGGCCGGCGGCCTCGTCCAGGGTCAGCCCCTGGCACAGTCGTGCGTCGAGGAGGTCCCGCAGGGCGTGGGCCACGCCCCGGGTCGCCGGTGGGGGCGGGACGGTCAGCCTGGGGCGCAGGTGGCTGCGCAGGTGCGCGCCGATCAGGGCGAGCCGGCTCTCGGCCTCCAGTTCGTCGCCGCGGTGGGCCAGCGCGGCGTGCAGTTGCCCGACGCGGTGGCGCAGCAGGGGGTCGGCCAGGTCGGGGCCGTCCACGGCGGCCCCGATGTAGCTCTCGTCCAGTTGCGTCAGGTCCAGGTAGAGCACCCGTTTGCGGAATCCGTCCGCGGTGGTGGGCGAGCCGTTGTGCGGTACGTGCGGCGGGAGCAGGGACACGGTGTCGTGCGGGGTGCCGCGCTGGTGGCGGTCCAGGTCGTAGCGGACGGCGCCGTCGTCCACGATGAGCAGGGTCCACGCGTCGTGCACGTGCATCGGGTAGGTGTGCTCGGTGAAGTGGGCGTGGAAGACCTCCACGACGCCCGGAACCTGCGGGCGCCATGCGGAAACCTGCTGCTGGGCGACCATGCAAAGAACGTACAAGACGGCGCGGCGGGCCGGTCGGCAGCCTGGGGTCATGACTTCTCACGAGCCGGCCCCCGTACGTTTCGACACCAAGATTGCCGTTTTGCTCCGCGACGACCTGGAACCCTGGCAGCGGCTGAACGTGACCGCCTTCCTGGTCAGCGGTCTGGGTACGGAGCTGCCCGAGGTGATCGGCGAGCCGTACGAGGACGCCGACGACACCGCGTACCTGCCCATGTTCCGTCAGCCCGTCCTGGTCTTCGAGGCGGGCAAGGAGACGCTGACGGCTGCGCACGGCCGCGCGCTGAGCCGTGCCCTGCCCCGTTCGCTGTTCACCTCCGACCTGTTCGCCACCGGCAACGACCGGGACAACCGCGCGGCGGTGCGGGCCGTGCCGGGCGACCAGCTGGATCTGGTGGGCCTGGCCGTGTACGGGCCGCGGAACGCCGTCGACAAGGTGATCAAGGGCGCGCGGATGCATCCGTGAGGCGGCCGGGCGGGCGGCCCGGCGCCGTCGTCCGCCCGTGGCGCGGCGGCCCGCGGCGCGGCAGGCGGCCCGTTCCCACGATCTGATGTAGCGTCAGAAATCGTGTCGAAGCCGCCCGACCGGACGGTCCCCTCCCCCGTCCCCGATGACTTGCGGGGTGTCACAGCCATGTCGGACGTCGCCTACGTCGGCCTGACGGCCGTGGTGTTCGCCCTCCTCGGCCTGGTCGCCAAGGGGGTCGGGCGCAGGTGAGCGTGGAGAACATCGTCGGCCTGATCGTCGCCGCCGCGCTGGTGATCTACCTCGTCCTCTGCCTGCTCTTTCCGGAGAAGTTCTAGGGAGCGGCCGGCATGGGTGACACGGCGGCCGGCTGGCTCCAGGTGACCGCGCTGGTGGTGGCGCTGGGGCTGTCGTACCGTCCGCTGGGCGACGGTCTGGCGCACGTGCTGACCACCGAGCGCCACTGGCGGGTGGAGCGCCTGGTCTACCGGGCGGGCGACGTGAACGGCGACGTCGACCAGCGGTGGCCGGTCTACCTGCGCGGTCTGCTCGCCTTCGGCCTGGTCTCGGTGCTGTTCCTCTACGCGTTCCTGCGGCTACAGGACCACCTGATGCTCTCGTTGGGGCACGAGCCGGTGCCGGCGGACCTGGCGTTCAACACCGCGGCGTCGTTCGTCACCAACACCAACTGGCAGGCGTACTCAGGCGAGTCGACGATGGGGCACCTCGTGCAGATGGCGGGGCTGGCCGTGCAGAACTTCGTCTCCGCGGCGATGGGCATCGCCGTGGTGGCGGCGTTGCTCCGCGGCTTCACCCGGCAGCGGACGCAGCAGGTGGGGAACTTCTGGGCGGACCTGACCCGGCTGGTGCTGCGGGTGCTGCTGCCGCTCGCCTTCGTCTTCGCGCTGGTGCTGGTGGCCGCCGGCGTCATCCAGAACCTCCACGGCGCCCACGAGCTCGTCACCGTCGCCGGCGGCCACCAGAGCCTGCCGGGCGGGCCGGTCGCCTCGCAGGAGTCCATCAAGGAGCTGGGCACCAACGGCGGCGGCTTCTTCAACGCCAACTCCGCCCACCCCTTCGAGAACCCCAGCGGGCTGACCAACCTGATCGAGATCTACCTGATGCTGGTCATCCCGTTCGCGCTGCCGCGGACCTTCGGCGCGATGGTCGGCGACCACCGGCAGGGCTACGCCGTCGTCGCGGTGATGGTGGTGCTCTGGGCCGCCTCGGTCGCCCTGGTGACCGTCAACGAGCTGCACCGCATCAGCAGTCCGGCCGGGCACGCGGCAGGGGCGATGCTGGAGGGCAAGGAGACCCGGTTCGGCATCTGGGCCTCGGCGCTGTTCGCGGTCTCCACCACCCTGACGTCCTGCGGCGCGGCCAACTCCGCCCACGATTCGTACACCCCGGGCGGCGGCGGCATGACGCTCTTCAACATGATGCTGGGGGAGATCGCGCCCGGCGGCACCGGCTCAGGGCTCTACGGGATCCTGATCCTGGCGGTGGTGGCGGTCTTCGTCGCCGGGCTGATGGTCGGCCGCACCCCCGAGTACCTGGGCAAGAAGCTGCGCGGCCGGGAGATGCGGTACGCCTCGCTGTACCTCCTCACCACGCCCGCGCTCGTCCTGGTCGGCGCGGGGCTGGCCATGGCGTTCCCCGGCGAGCGGGCGGCCATGCTCAACCCGGGGCCGCACGGCTTCTCCGAAGTGCTCTACGCGCTCACCTCGGCCGCCAACAACAACGGATCGGCGTTCGCCGGGTTGAGCGCCGACACCGTCTGGTACAACACGGTCCTCGGCGTGGTGATGCTGCTGGGGCGGTTCCTGCCGATGGTGTTCGTCCTGGCGCTGGCCGGTTCGCTCGCCGGGCAACAGCGGGTGCCGGTCACCGCGGGCACCCTGCCCACCCACCGGCCGCAGTTCGTCGGCCTGCTGACCGGCGTGATCCTCATCGTCGTCGGTCTGACGTACTTCCCGGCACTGGCGCTGGGCCCGCTGGCGGAGGGGCTGCGCTGATGTCCTCGACCACCCCGCCGTCCACCGCCCCGCCCGGCGCCGACCGCCCGGCGCGGCGGGTCTCGGGCGGGCTGCTGGACCCCCGCCAGTTGGTGCGCTCCCTGCCCGATGCGCTGCGCAAGCTCGATCCGCGGGTGATGGTGCACAGTCCGGTGATGTTCGTGGTGGAGGTGGGTGCGACGCTGACCGTCCTGTCGGCGCTCCGCACGCCGAGCGCCTTCGCCTGGGTCATCGCCGCCTGGCTGTGGCTGACCGTGGTCTTCGCCAACCTCGCCGAGGCGGTGGCGGAGGGCCGCGGCAAGGCACAGGCGGCGGCCCTGCGCCGGACCAAGACCACGGTGAGCGCACGGCGGCTCCTCGACTGGCACCCCGGCGCGACCGCCCTCGTCGAGGAGGAGGTACCCGGTGTCGACCTGCGCCCGGGCGACCACGTGGTCGTCGAGGCGGGGCAGCCCATTCCCGGCGACGGCGACGTGGTGGAGGGCATCGCGAGCGTCGACGAATCGGCCATCACCGGCGAATCGGCGCCGGTGATCCGCGAGTCGGGCGGCGACCGGTCGGCGGTCACCGGCGGCACGAAGGTGCTCTCGGACCGGATCGTGGTCAAGATCACCGCCCGGCCCGGGGAGACCTTCCTCGACCGGATGATCGCCCTGGTGGAGGGGGCGGCCCGGCAGAAGACCCCCAACGAGATCGCGCTCACCATCCTGCTCGCGTCGCTGACGATCGTCTTCCTGGTCGCCGTGGTGACCCTCCAGCCGTTCGCCGTCTTCGCCGGCGCCGAGCAGACCCTGGTCATCCTCGTCGCCCTGGTCGTGGCGCTCATCCCGACCACGATCGGCGCGCTGCTGCCGGCCATCGGCATCGCCGGCATGGACCGGCTCGTCCAGCGCAACGTGCTGGCGATGTCCGGGCGGGCGGTGGAGGCGGCGGGCGACGTCAACACCCTGCTGTTGGACAAGACCGGCACGATCACCCTCGGCAACCGGCAGGCCACCGCGTTCCTGCCGGTGCCCGGGGTGTCCGCCGAGGAACTTGCCGACGCCGCGCAGCTGTCCTCGATCGCCGACGAGACGCCCGAGGGCCGCTCCATCGTGGTCCTCGCCAAGGAGCAGCACGCGCTGCGCGGGCGGAGCGAAGGGGAACTGGCGGGCGCCGGGTTCGTGCCGTTCACCGCGCAGAGCCGGATGAGCGGCGTCGACCTCGACGACCCGCAGGAGCATCGTGCGCTGCGCAAGGGCGCGGCGACCGCGGTGATGCGCTGGGTCCGCGACAACGGCGGGCACCCCACGGACGACGTCGGGCACATCGTCGACGGCATCTCCGCCAGCGGCGGGACCCCGCTGGTCGTCGGTCAGGTGACGCGACGCGGGGGTGCGTCGGACGCCCGGGTGCTCGGTGTCGTCCACCTCAAGGACGTGGTCAAGGAGGGGATGCGCGACCGGTTCGACCAACTGCGCCGGATGGGCATCAGGACCGTCATGATCACCGGGGACAATCCGCTCACCGCCCACGCCATCGCCCAGGAGGCCGGCGTGGACGACGTCCTCGCCGAGGCCGCGCCAGAGGACAAGATGGCGCTGATCCGACGCGAGCAGGAGGGCGGGAAGCTGGTGGCGATGACCGGCGACGGCACCAACGACGCCCCGGCGCTGGCCCAGGCCGACGTGGGCGTCGCCATGAACACCGGGACCTCGGCCGCCAAGGAGGCCGGGAACATGGTGGACCTGGACTCCAACCCGACGAAGCTCATCGAGATCGTCGAGATCGGCAAGCAACTCCTCATCACCCGGGGCGCGTTGACCACCTTCTCGATCGCCAACGACGTGGCGAAGTACTTCGCGATCATCCCCGCGATGTTCGCGAGCGTCTACCCGGGCCTGGACCGGCTCAACGTCATGCGGCTGCACAGCCCGGCGTCGGCCGTCACGTCCGCGATCGTCTTCAACGCGCTGATCATCGTCGCGCTGATCCCGCTCGCGCTGCGCGGGGTGCGCTACCGCCCGTCCTCCGCCGCCGAACTCCTCGGCCGCAACATCTGGATCTACGGCCTCGGGGGCCTCGTCCTGCCGTTCGTCGGCATCAAACTGCTCGACCTGGTCATCCAGTTCGTCCCCGGCCTGCGCTGAGCGGCCGGCGAGGAGAGGAGAACGGACGTGGTGCGCACCGCCCTTCCCGTCGTGCTCCGCCACCACCTGGCGGCGCTGCGGATGCTGCTGGTGTTCACCGTGCTCACCGGCATCGGCTACCCCCTCCTCGTCACCGGCATCGCACAGGCCGGGCTGGCCGACCGGGCCAACGGGTCGTTGCTGACGGCGCACGGCACCGTGGTGGGCTCGCGCCTGCTCGGCCAGGACTTCTCCCTGCGCCAGCGCACCCCCCGCACGGGGCGGCGGGGCCCGCTGCCCGACCCCCGCTGGTTCCAGCCCCGGCCCTCCGCCGGCGGCTACGACGCCGGCAACTCGGGCGCCACCAACCTCGGCCCGACCAACCCCGTACTGACCGCGACGGTCCGGGCCCGCCGCGCGGCGGTCGCCGTCTTCGACGGGGTGCCCCCGGCGGCCGTCCCCGCGGACGCCGTCACGGGCAGCGGCTCCGGCCTGGACCCGGCGGTCTCCCCGGCGTACGCGTACCAGCAGGTCCCGCGGGTGGCCCGAGCCAGGCAGCTCTCCCCCGCCCTGGTCCGGCGCCTGGTCGCCCGTCACCTGCACGGGCGCGAACTGGGATTCCTGGGACAGCCGTACGTCAACGTCGTGTCGCTCAACCAGGCGCTGGCCGACGCGGCCGGTCGGGGCGGCGCCGGGCTCAGGCGCGTGCGGGGGTGACGGCTTCGAAGGCCGCCCCGACCTGGTTGGCCAACGTGACCGCGACCAGCCGCGCGGCCAGCGGCGGCACGCTGCCCGGGGCACCCCGCAGCATGAACCGGCCGTGGAAGCGTCCCCCGCGGCTCACCCGCAACTCCACCTCCTCCGCCGGCAGGCCGTCCCGGTCGGCGTCCCAACGGCGGCGGCCCCACGTGAGCGAACCGTCCTCCAGGAGCCGCGGCGGGTGCCCGATGAGCGTGCCGTACTCGAACCGGCAGCCGCTCAGCCCCAGGAGTCCCACCAACTGGTGCCGCACATGGTTGACGACGGCGTCCGGGCCGGCGGCGCTCTCCACGAGCCGGGCGGTGTGGTGGATCTGCGCCAGGTAGTCGTCGTCGGTGATCGCGATCACCGTCAGTTCCCGGGTGCGGGCGGCCAGTTGGGAGACCGCGACGCCGACCGCGAGGAGCAGCACCGCGGTGGCGAGGTCGGCGGACTTGGTGATCGCGAACCGTTCGTAGGGCCGGGTCAGGAAGAAGTCGAACCACACCGCGGCGGACAGCGCCGCGAGCGCACCGGCGAGCCGGTGGCCCAGCACGGCGACCGCCACCACCACGACGACCAGCAGCAGGGCCGCGTTGGTGTTGGACAGCCAGCCGCGGAACGGCAGCAGCAGTGCGCAGAAGGCCGGTGGGAGCACGAGGGCGGCAGCGAGGGCGACCCGGTCGCGGCTGAGGTAGCGCACCATGGAAGCTCACCTCCACCTCAGGTGTAAGCGCCGGCCGCCGGTTCCGGACCGGTCGCGGTCCGGCTTTGACGCGGCCTTGACGGGCCCCCATGACGGGCGGCGCGGTGCGCTTCGGCCGGCGCGCCACGCTGGGCGGCGCGGACCGCTGCGCGGCCCGGCCGCATTCCGGCATTCTGGGCGGGCACGTCCCGCGGGAGGAGGTGCCTGGATGGGCGCGACGTACGGACTGGTGGTGGCGGTCTTCCTGGCCTCGGTGGTCGAGGCGGTGGAGGCGCTGACCATCGTCATGGCGATGGGCATGACCCGGGGCTGGCGGTCCGCCTGGGCCGGTACCGCGGCGGCCGCGGTGGCGCTCGCGGCCTTCACCGCGGCGGCGGGCTACGCACTCGCCACCTGGCTGCCCAAGACCGCCCTGCAACTGACCGTCGGCGCCCTGCTGCTGGTCTTCGGGCTGCAGTGGCTGCGCAAGGCGGTCCTGCGCGGCGCCGGGCTCAAGCCGCGGCACGACGAGGAGGCCGCCTTCGCCGAGCAGACCGCCGCGGCCCGCGGCGCCGGGCCGGCCACCCGCCTCGGGCTGGACTGGTTCGCCTTCACGGTCTCGCTCAAGGGCGTCTTCCTGGAGGGCGTGGAGATCGTCTTCATCGTGATCACCTTCGGGACCAGCGCCCACGACGTGCCGGTGGCGGCCGGCACCGCGGCCGCCGCCGCGGTCTGCGTGGCGGTCGCCGGGTTCTTCGCCCACCGCCCGCTCTCCCGGGTGCCGGAGAACACCCTCAAGTACGGCGTCGGGCTGCTGCTGGCGAGCTTCGGCACCTACTGGGCGGTGGCGGGGCTCGGCGTCTTCACGGCCGACGGGACGAGCCTCGCGTGGTTCGGCCGGGACTGGGCGATCCCCGTGCTGATCGCGGCCTGGTTCGTTGTCACCCGGCTGCTGATCCGGATCGCGCCCGCCCTCGCCCGCCGCCCCGACCGCACCGGGCCGAACGGCATCGAGGAGGCACCGTGACCGTCCTGCGGCTCGTCAAGGGCTTCGCCCGCTTCTGGTACGCCTTCCTCATCGGTGACGACTGGAAGATCGCCGCGTCCGTGGTGTCGGTGCTCCTCGTCGGTGCCGTGGCGCTGTGCGCCGGCGCCGCGCCCGGCGGATGGCTGGCCGTCCTGCTCGGTCTGCTGCTGATGGCCGGCTTCGGCGCCGTCCTGCTGCTCGACGTGGCGCGCCGCAACCGTCGTTGACGGTCCGTCACCGAGCCTCCCCAGCCGGCGCGTCCACGCGGTCGAATCAGGAAAACGTCAACATCGCCGCGTTCCACCGTGCTCCGTCCGGCACGGTGTGACCATGTCGGACAACCCATGTCCGCTGGGCCGCCCGAGGTCCCCCTCGCCGAACCAGGCGTCGTGGGGCCGTGCAGGCAGGGTGAGGGAGGGGCCTTCAGTGGCGCCGAGAGTAACGGCCGAGGCAGCGGGCGAACGACAGGGGAAGCTCAAGGTCTTCCTCGGCGCCGCCCCCGGGGTCGGCAAGACGTACCGGATGTTGGACGAGGGACGCCGCCGTCTCCGGCGCGGCACCGACGTGGTGGTGGCCTACGCCGAGTGCCACGGCCGGCAGCACACCGAGGAGATGCTCGACGGGCTGGAGGTGGTGCCCAGACTGCACCGCGCCTACCGCGGCAGCACCTTCAGCGAACTGGACCTGGACGCCGTCCTCGCCCGCGGCCCCGCGGTCGCCCTCGTCGACGAACTGCCGCACACCAACGTGCCCGGCGGCCGCAACGCCAAGCGCTGGCAGGACATCGACGAACTGCTGGCCGCCGGCATCGACGTGGTCACCACCGTCAACGTGCAGCACCTGGAATCGCTCAACGACGTGGTCGAGAAGATCACCGGCGTCCCGCAGCGGGAGACGGTGCCCGACGAGGTGGTCCGCCGCGCCCATCAGATCGAGCTGGTGGACATGCCCGCCGAGGCGCTCCGCCGGCGGATGGCGCACGGCAACATCTACCAACCGGAGAAGGTGGACGCCGCACTCGCGCACTACTTCCGCATCGGCAACCTGACGGCCCTGAGGGAACTCGCCCTGCTGTGGGTCGCGGGACGGGTCGACGAGACCCTCCAGAAGTACCGTTCCGAGCACGGCATCGGCACCGTCTGGGAAACCCGCGAACGCGTCGTGGTGGCGCTGACCGGCGGCCCCGAGGGCGAGACCCTGATCCGCCGCGCGGAGCGGATCGCGGACCGCTCCTCCGGCGGCGACCTGCTCGCCGTGCACGTCGCCCGCAGCGACGGCCTGGCCTACGCCTCCCCCGCCGCACTCGCCAAACAACGCGCCCTGGTCGAGAGTCTGGGCGGCAGCTACCACTCGGTGGTCGGCGACCACGTGCCCACCGCGCTGCTGGACTTCGCACGCGCCGAGAACGCCACCCAACTCGTACTGGGCACCAGCCGCCGCAGCTGGTTCTCCCGGCTGGTGGCGCCGCGCGGCATCGGGGAGGACACCGTCGAACTGTCCGGCGACATCGACGTCCACATGGTCACCCACGAGCGGGCCGGCCGCGGCCAGCGCCTGTCGATCCCCGGCCGACAGCTCCCGCACGCCCGCCGCATCGCCGGCCCGGTCGCCGGCCTGGTCCTGCCCTTCGTGCTGACCGCCGTCCTCACCCACATCCGGGGCCCGCTCAACCTGACCAGCGAGGCCCTGCTCTTCCTGGCCACGGTCGTCGGCGTGGCCTGTCTGGGCGGTGTGGTCTCCGCGCTGCTCGCCTCCCTCACCGCCTCACTGCTGCTCAACTACTACTTCATCCCGCCCAGCCGCGAATTCACCATCACCGAGGCCAACAACGCGCTGGCGCTCGCGGTCTTCGCACTGGTGGCCGTCACCGTGGCGGCCCTGGTGGACCGCTCCCTGCGGCTGTCCCGGCGCGCCGCCAGCGCCACCGCGGAGGCCGAGACGCTGTCCTCCATGGCCGGCACCATCCTCCGCGGCGACCAGGGGGTCTCGGTACTGCTGGAACGCACCCGGGAGACGTTCGGCATGGCGTCGGCCGAACTCGTACCGCGCGCCGAACAGGAGCCCGGGACCGAGGCCGAGGAGGAGGCCGAAGGGCTGGTGAAGGTGCCCGCGGGACCGGATCGCCTCCTCGTCCTGCGCGGCCGCCGCCTGCCGGCCTCCGAACACCGCGTGCTGACCGCCTTCGCCGCCCACCTCGCCGCCGCCCTCGACCACGCACGCCTGATGGAGGCCGCCGCCGAGGTCGAACCCGTCAAGGCGGCGGACCGCCTGCGCACCGCGCTGCTGGCCGCGGTCAGCCACGACCTGCGCACTCCGCTGGCCAGCGGCCGGGCCGCGATCAGCTCGCTGCGCAGCACCGACGTGGCCTTCACCGCCGCGGAGCGCAGCGAACTGCTGGCCACCGCCGAGGACTCGCTCATCGAACTCAACCGCCTGGTGGACAACCTGCTCGACATGAGCCGGCTCCGAGCCGGCGCCCTTTCGCTGCACCTCCAGCCCACCGCCTTCGCCGACGTGCTGCCGCTGTCCCTGGCCACCCTGGCCGCCGCGCCGGTGCGGATCGCCTCCCGCGGCCTGGCGGAGGTCTGCGACGTCCTCGCCGACCCGCCGCTGCTGGAGCGGGTCATCGCCAACCTCGTCACCAACGCGGTGCGCCACTCCGGCGCGGCGGAGTCGGTGCTGATCACCGCCAGTGCGATGGGTCCGCGGGTGGAGCTGCGCGTCATCGACCGGGGACCCGGACTTCGACCGGAGGACCGCGACCGGATCTTCGTGCCCTTCCAACGGCTGGGCGACCGCGACAACACCAGCGGCCTGGGACTGGGCCTGGCGCTCTCCCGCGGCCTGGCCGAGGCGATGGGCGGCACCCTGAGCCCCGAAGACACTCCGGGCGGCGGACTGACCATGGTCCTCTCGCTGCGCGCCGCGACGGCGGGGGACGCGGTGGAAGCGGACACGCCCTAGCCCGGCCGGCGGGCGCGCCGGTCGGGCGCACGACGGAACACCAGACGGAAGGCCGACCACAGGAGGCGGGTCGATGGGCACGGGCGCCGTGGCCGTACTGGCGGGAATCGCCGCGTTCGGCGGTCTGTTGGGGATGCTCGCCGGCGTCCACGGGCTCCGGCAGGTGCGACGTGTGCAGCGGACCGGGGCATGCGTGACGGCGCTGGTCAAACGGCCCCCGGGCCGGGGTGCCGTCGAGCCGCCCCGGCCTCGCCCGCTGCTCCAGTTCGAGACCGAGGAAGGCCGGGTCGTGGAGGTCGTCTGCCCCGTGCCGCCGACCGCCCGCCACCGGCTCGACGACGGTGACCGGGTGCTCCTGCGCCACGACCCCGAAGACCCGCGCTCCGTCGTCGTGCAGGGCCGGGAGGGCTTGGGGCTGGAGCGGGCCTTCATCGCCGGCGGGGCGGTCGTCCTGCTGCTGTCGCTGACGTTGGTCGCGGTCGCTGCCACGCGGGGGTGAGCGGCGACCGCGCGTCCGGTGCGCGCGGTCGACCCGCCGGCGGAATCGTCAACGGGGTGCGTACGGACGGTGGCAGGACCCGACCCGACCCGGTAAGTTGCCTCGCGGAGTGCCGGGAAGTCTGGTCGGCGACGGTGCAAGGACAGCCGGAGCCAACGAGGGACGACCGCGTGACCGACCTGACTGCCATCCTCCTCCTCGTCGCGTTCGCCACGCTGGTGGCCACCGGCGCCCGCCACTGGCGGATCCCCGCCCCCTCGTTGCTGGTCGTCGGTGGGCTCCTCGTCGGGCTGCTGCCCTGGCTCCGGGGCGTCCAGGTCGCGCCGGAAGTGATCAGCGTGGTGGTGCTGCCGCCGCTGCTCCACGCGTCCGCCGAGGAGGTTCCGTGGCGCGAACTGCGGCGGGTGTGGCGGCCGGTGACGGTGCTCGCCTTCGGTCTGGTGCTGGTCACAGCGGCGGCCGTGGGGGTGGTGGCCTCTGTGGTCACGCCGCTCTCCCCCACCATGGCGTTCGTCCTCGGCGCGGTGCTGGCCAGCACCGATCCGGTCGCCGTCACGGCGCTCGGACGCAAGATCGCACTGCCGCCGCGGATACAGGCCCTGGTCCAGTCCGAGAGCCTGTTCAACGACGCCACCAGCCTGGTGCTGTTCAAGGTGGCGGTGGGCACCGCCGTGGCGGCGCACGCCGTCTCCTGGAGCGCTGCCGGCGGCCAGTTCCTGGTCCTGGGCGGCGGCGGGGCACTGGTCGGCGGCGCCGTGGCCACCGTGGTGGCGCTGATCCGGCGCCGGACCGCGGACCCGGTCCTGGAGACGGTGGTGGCCCTCGTCACGCCGTACGCCGCGTACGTCCTCGCCGAGGACGTCCATGCCTCCGGCGTCACCGCGGTCGTGGTCGCCGGGGTGGTCCTCGGCAGCACCGGACACAAACTGACCACTGCCGCCGTCCGCCTCCAGGTGCACGCCGTCTACGGCACGGTGGTCTTCCTCCTGGAGAGTGTGGTGTTCGCCCTGATCGGTCTGGAACTCCCTGCCTTGGTACGGCAGTTGAGTGCCGAAGACCGCGGTTGGCCGTTGGGCGTGCTCGCGGTGGCCGGCACCGTGATCGCCGTGCGGATGCTGGGGGTGCTGCCGCTCTCCGCCGTCATGCAGCGCCGTCGCGGCGACGGCACCGTCACCTGGCGCATTCCCGCGGTGGTCTCCTGGGCCGGTACCCGCGGTGTGATGCCCCTGGCGGCGGCGCTGTCCATCCCGTTGGCCGCCGATGACGGCAGTCCGCTGCCGCACCGCCCGCTGGTGCTCGTCCTGACCACCGGCGTGGTCGTGTTCACCCTCGTGCTGCAGGGCTTCACCCTCGCGCCGGTGGTGCGCTGGTCCGGCATCGCGCTGGAGCCGGAACACACCGCCCGGGAAGAGGCCCGGGCCCGCGCCGGCCTCGCCAAGGCCGGACTGGAGTGCCTGGACGGCCTCGACGCGGCCGAGGCGGCACCCGCGGTGCTCGTCGACCAGTTGCGCCGCGGGCTGCTGGCCCGCCTGGACCAGGCCGACGCCGGCCAGGACGACGAGGCCACGCCGTCGTCCTGGGCCTCGGCCAGCACCTATCGGGCGCTGCGCCGCACGGTGATAGCCGCGGAATCCGCGCAGCTCCAGCGGTTGTACGCGGACCACCAGATCAGCGACACCACCCGGCGTCGGCTGCAACGGAGCCTGGACCTCGAAGAGGCCGGACTCGGCGAGGACTGACCCGCTCGAACGGGGCGAACCTCAGAACCGGTCCGGGAACTTGACGCCGACCACCAACAACCCCACCAGTGCCACTGCCACCAACACCCCCACGATTCGCTCCGCGCTCACCACGCCACCCCCGGCCCGGTCCCACCACGGCTCTGCACCACGGGTCTCCTCGTGCGTTCGTCCGATGCGGTCCGCTCCACGGTGGCGGTCGGCGCCGCCCGGTGTGCAGGCCGGCGCCCGTTCCCTAACGGAATCCGAACGGCGCGGCCGGCGACCCGGCCGACGGCGTCGGTCGCACGACGGGCGTCGCCGCGTCAGGCCCGTTCGGCGGCGCTGCGTTCGACGCAGAACTCGTTGCCCTCGGGATCGGCCAGGGTCACCCAGCCGGTTCCGTCGGGCCGACGGTGATCACCGACCAGCGAGGCGCCCAGGGCGAGGATCCGCTCCACCTCCTCGTCCCGCGACCGGTCTTCGGGCTGCAGGTCCACGTGGAGCCGGTTCTTGACGGCCTTGGCCTCCGGCACCGTGACGAACAGCAGCGCGGAGCCGGGAGCGGTGACCAACGCCTCGGGGTCCCCAGGAAAGTCGTCGTCGGCCAGCGAGCCGTCGAGGACCTCGGCCCAGAACCGTCCCAGGCGGTAGGCGTCGGAGCAGTCGATGGTGAGGTGTCGCACGAGAGATGCCATGCGGCGGACTATCCGTCAGTCCCGGGCCCCTGTCCAGCGGATTCCTCGTGCGCGCGAGCAGGGACCAAGGGGCCGTCGCGGTCCGGCGCCCCAGCGCGTGACGTCGCCCGGCGGCCCGGAGAAGGCCGGGCCCGACGACCGGCCTACGCAGCGCCCCAACGCTGCGACGTCTTCCCGGGCTCGCAGGCCGCTGTCGCCACGCCGCCGCCGAAGGCGATGTCGAGGCACTGGTCGTTGGACACGCTGTACAGCGACCCTCCGGCGCCGGAGCGCCACACCTGGCCGGCTCCGCCGCAGGTCACCGACAGGGCGTTGTTGCCGGGCATCCCCGCCGTCAGGCAGTCGCCGGTGCGCCGGTTGACCACGGTGAACGTGCCGCCCGATGCCCGGTGGTACGTCCATGAGGCGGACGGGTCGCCCGTGCAGTCGCCGATGGCCGGGGTGTTGCCGTAGGCCGTCTCGATCAGGCACCGGCCGTTGCCGCCGTTCTTGAGCCGCTGGTACCCGCCCGGCGCGGGGGCCTGCGACGGCTGCCCGGCCGTCGTGCCGCCGGCACCGCCCGTCGCACCACCGCCGCCACCCGGGTCCTGCCGGGAGCCCGACGAGGCGCCCTGGTCGCCTCCCGGTCCGGCGGCCCCGCTGGTCCCGTCCGGTCCGCCGGGTTGCGGAGACTGCCCCGGCGTGGGCCGACCCGAAGGGCCGCCGGCTCGGCCGGCCCCCGAGGAGGGGGCCGTCGGGTGGAGCTGGGCGGAGACCGACGGGGACGGCGCCGGCCGGCCGTCGTCGTGCAGCGTCGACGCGTTGGGCAGGAGTTGCAGGGCGAGGGTGGTCCCGCCGCCCGCGACGATGACCGGAACGACGGCGAGCAGGAGGCGTCTGCGTCGCCGCTCGCGGACGGGTCGGGGCGGGGCGGACGCCGCCGGCGGGGTGTGCGGGCCCTGCACCACCGGCTCCGGCGGCGCGGCGGGCGCGGTCCCCGCGGGCCTGTCGGGTGCCGCGAGGACGGTGGTCCGGGTGTCCTCGGCCGGGGTCTCGGCGTCCTCGATCCGGGGCACCGCGGCCGCGAAGGCGGCACGTTCGGCCAGTCGTTCCGCGACCGACGACGGCCAGGCGGCCCCGGACGCCTGCCGTTCCACGGCCAGTTGGTGGAGCTCGGCCGCCGTGGGGCGTCCCTCGGGATCCTTGTCCAGGCAGGAGGCGACGACGCGGGCCAGTTCCGGGTCCAGGTCCCGCACCGGATCGAGGTCCGGCTCGTCGTGCACGATGCGGTACAGCGTGCCCAGACCGGCCCCGTCCCCGAAGGGCGGGTTGCCGCTGGCCGCGAACGCGAGCAGCGACCCGAGCGCGAACACGTCCGTCGCACCGGTCAACTGCCGCTTGCCCGAGGCTTGTTCGGGCGACATGTAGGCGGGCGTGCCCACGATCATGCCGGTCTGCGTCAACCGGCTCTGGTCGACGGCCCGGGCGACCCCGAAGTCGATGAGCGTGACCCCGTCGAGGGTCAGCATGACGTTCGACGGCTTGAGGTCCCGGTGCACCATCTCGTGGGTCTGGACGCTCTTCAGGCCGGCGGCCGCCGCACTCAGCAGCCGCCACAGGGCGTCGGCGGGCAATCGGCCGCCGTGCCGCTCGACCGCCTCGTTCAGGGTGAGCCCCGGGACGTACGCGGTGGCGAACCACGGCGGTCGGGCGTCGCGGTCGCTCGCGAGCAGGGGCGCCGTCGCCTCCGCCGGCAGCCGCGAGAGGTTGTCCAACTCGTGCCCGAAGTGCCGCAGGAACGCGTCGTCTTCGGCGAGCAGCGGCAGGACCTGTTTGACGGCCGCGTAGCGCCCGTCCAGCAACCCCAGGTACACCCGACCCATCCCGCCGGAGCCGAGCTTGCCGACCAGTCGGATGGTGCCGATCCGTTGCGGGTCCGCCTCGCCCAGCGGCTCCGCGCCGCTGCCGTCGAGGTCGAACCCCTCCCCCTTGTTGGTCATGCCCGGAAGGCTATCGAACGACGGAGCGACGGATCGCCCCCGGTCACGGCCGTCGCGGCACGCACCACGGGGAGGTCCGGCCGGGACGGAGCTGCGAGCGGATCGGACAACTTCCTCTGATTTCAGGGGATTTACTCCGCTCGGCTGGGTCTGCACCGTCTCACGGTGACGGTGACGGGGGCGGGCCGGGGGCGCGGCGGTTCGGCGACCGGGACACCGGCC
>LIQL01000326.1 GCA_001418405.1 Streptomyces diastatochromogenes
CGCGCTCGATGGCGTCGAGCGATCCGCTGGCGACGGCGAGGGGGCCTTCCGGCACGCCGTCGCGGGTGAAGGCCGCGCGGGCGAGCGCTTCGAGGTCGTCGTCGATGGCGGGCATGCCGTAGAGGGCGGGGCGTCGCGCGTTGCGGGCGGCGGCCTCGACCAGGGCCTGCTCCAGCGGGGGCAGCAGGGCGGGGTCGGGGTTGCCGTCGGTGACGTTGCGTACGCCGGCCGGTGCGACTGCTCGCAGTGCCTCACGCGGGGTGGTGGCGGGCCGGGGGCGGACTCGGCTGCCGCGTCGACCTGCCGTTTCGATCACTCCGCGGTCGCGCAGCGTGCGGTACGCGGCTGCGACGGTGTTGGGATTCACCTCCAGATGGAGCGCCAACTCCCTGAGCGGGGGCAGCACTTCGCCTGGTTGAAGGTCGCCGGCACCGATGGCTCGCTCCACGCTTGCGGCAATCTCCGATGCGCGCCGCCCTTCGATCCGATACTCTCCTAGCACAAAGTTGATTATGTACTAGTGCAATGGAGTTCGCAATGGCTGAGGGAAAGTCGTTCGCCGTGACGGAGCGCACCGTCCCCACCCGGGCCCGGGAGCGCGCCAGCTATGACGAGGCGACGGTGCACGCGATCCTCGACGAGGGCTACGTCTGCCACCTCGGCTTCGTGCGCGACGGCGCGCCGGTCGTCCTGCCGACGCTGTACGGCCGGGTCGGCGACCGTCTCTACGTGCACGGCTCGACCGGCTCCCGCCCGCTGCGGATGGCCGGTGGGCGGAGCGCGGACCCCGGCCTCGCGGTCTGCGTCACGGTGACCCACGTCGACGGCCTGGTCCTCGCCAGGTCCGCATTCCACCACTCCATCAACTACCGCAGCGTCGTCGTCCACGGCACCGCCCACCAGGTCACCGACGAGGACGAGAAGAAGTCCGCCCTGGACGCCCTCGTCGATCACGTCCTGCCCGGTCGCGCCGCGGACTCCCGGCCCGCCAACGCCAAGGAGCTGGCCGCCACCGCGGTGCTCCGCCTCGATCTGCGCGAGGTCTCCGCGAAGGTCCGCACCGGCGGCCCCAACGACGAGCCCGAGGACATCTCACTCCCCCACTGGAGCGGCGTCCTGCCCGTGGCCGCCGCGTACGGCGCGCCGATACCGGCCGACGACCTCGCCCCCACCATCGCCGCGCCGGACTACCTCTCCGCCCGCTGAGGAACGCCGATGCTCATCCACCCATGGGACGCGCCCACCGACGACGCCGAGTGGCAGGAGTGGCTCGCCGCCCACGACTTCGGGCACCTCGCGGTCAACGGCGCCGCCGGTGAGCCCCCGTGGGTGCAGCCGCTGCACTTCGCCTACGACTCCGTGCGCCGCGAGGCGGTCACCCACCTCGCCCGCCCCAATCCCCTGTGGTCGGCATTGGAGGACCGCCCGACGGTGCTGCTGAGCGTGGTCGACGACTACACCTTCATCCCCGGCCCGTGGCAGGCGGCCGAGGGGCAGCCGCCCGAGCACGGCGTGCCCACCAGCTTCTACGCCGCGGTCCAGCTCGTCTGCACGGCACACGTGGTGGACGATCCGGAGGCCAAGGCCGCGTTGCTCCAGCGCCAGACGACGCACTTCCAGCCCGACGGCGGCTCGGCCCCGGTCGTGGCGGGCGCGGCACCGTACGGGCGGCAGCTGTCCGGCATCCGTGGGCTGCGCCTCGAAGTGCGGGAGGTGCGCGCCAAGTTCAAGTACGGCGGCAAGCGGTCCCCGTCGGTGCAGCACCGCACCGCGGAGCGGCTCGCCGAGCGGGGTGGGCCGGGTGACGCCGCGGCGCGCCGGCACCAGCAACGCCGGCTGGCGGCGAACGGCGGAGCCTCGTCGTCCGCCGGGCAGGGGACGACGGGCCAGGGGTAGGCGTCCTTCCCCCGCGACCGACGGCCCGCGAACCACGAACCGCGAACCGGAGTTCCGGTGCCCCACGGCCGCGCACCGGATGACGCAGCGCGGTGCCGGCTCGGCCCGTCATCCGGCGCACGGCGCGTTCGTGCCGGCCGCGTCCGGCCACGGCCGACCACGGCCGGGGACGCCGTCCGACGGCCGGCGCCGACGGTTCACCGACCGGCCCCCGCCCGTGCCCGCTGCTCCGCCACCGCCCGCTCGAACTCCTCCGTCACCAGGTCGAGGTTGAGGGCGAAGGCGGCGGCCGCGCCCATTCCGGCGGCCGTCACCACCTGCGCCCGCGGATCGACCACGTTGCCCGCGGCCCACACCCCGGGTACGTCGGTCCGGCCCGCGGCGTCGGTGATCACCCAGCCGGCTTCGTCGCGCGCGCAGCCCAGTGCGGTGAGCAGGGCGTCGTGCGGCACCATCCGGGGCTGCACGAAGACCGCGGTGCGCGGCACGACCCGCCCGTCGGCCAGTTCGACGCCGCGCAGCCGGTCGTCCTCGGTCAGCAGGCGGGCGACGGTGCCCCCGACGATCCGCACGCCGCGTGCCGTGAGCCGCTCGCGTTCGTCGTCGGTCGGTTCGCCGTGGTGCGGGAACAGCACGACGTCGGGCGACCACTGCCGCAGCAGCAGTGCGTGGTGGACCGCGCCGGGGCCGCTGCCGAGCACGCCGAGCGGCTGGTCACGGACCTCGTAGCCGTGGCAGTAGGGGCAGTGCAGCAGGTCCCGGCCCCAGCGTTCCCGTAGGCCGGGGATGTCGGGGAGTTCGTCGCGCAGGCCGGTGGCCACCAGGACGCGGCGGGCGCGGAGTTCGGGTCCGCCGGCGAGGCGAACGCCGAGGGCCGGGGTGATCTCGTCGACCCGGCCGGTGAGCAGTGCGGCTCCGTAGGCGGCGAGTTCGGCGCGGCCGACCTCCAGGAGGGCGGTCGGTGGCATGCCGTCCCGGGAGAGGAAGCCGTGCATCCGGTCGGCCGGTGCGTTGCGGGGCGCGCCGCCGTCGATCACCGCCACCCGGCGCCGGGCTCGGGCCAGGACCAGGGCCGCGTTCAGTCCGGCCGCGCCGGCTCCGACGACCACGACGTCCCATTCCCCCTCGCGGCCCGGATGGTCGGCGTGCTGCGCGGGGGCGCCGTGCCCGGGGTCCTGCGCCCCGTCGTCGGGGCCGTTGTTCGTCTCGCTCATCGCGATCACCTCCGCCCGCAGAGTGCGCGATGCGTCGCCGGAACAGCAATGCTTGTTGCCGAAACCGGGAACGGTGCGGTGCAATGGGCGGTGTGGAGAACTCAGCTGCCATTTCCCAGGCCCTCGCCGAGGTCGGTCCGCGTCTGAAGCGGTTGCGGACGGAGCAGGGCGTCACGTTGTCCGCGTTGGCGGAGGCCACCGGGATTTCCAAGAGCACCTTGTCCCGTCTGGAGTCCGGGCAGCGCCGTCCGAGTCTGGAGTTGTTGCTGCCGATCGCGCAGGCGCACCAGGTGCCGTTGGACGAGTTGGTGGGGGCCCCGGAGGTGGGGGATCCGCGGGTCCGGCTCAAACCGCGGCACCTGCACGGCGCCACGGTGCTGCCGCTGACCCGTCACCCGGGTCCGCTGCAGACGTTCAAGATGGTCATTCCGCCGCACCGGAGCACGCCCGATCCCTGTACGCACGAGGGGTACGAGTGGCTGTACGTGCTGGCCGGGCGGCTGCGGCTGGTGTTGGCCGACCGTGATCTGGTCATGGGGGCGGGCGAGGCGGCGGAGTTCGACACCCGGTTGCCGCACTGGTTCGGGAGTACCGGCGAGGGGCCGGTGGAGGTGCTCAGCCTCTTCGGTCGGCAGGGGGAGCGCATGCACGTGCGGGCCAAGCCCCGGTCGCGCGGTGCGGATGCGGACGACCGCTGATCCGACAGGCTCCGCATTCGTCCTGGGGTGGTGCGGTCACGCCCGTGGCGGGTGTGCGTCGAGCGGTGGGGCCTGGAGGAAGCGCTGGAGGATCAGGCGGAGGACGGGGAGTTGTTCGGCGGGGCGGAACGCCGGATCGGTGGCCGCGCTGGTGTAGAGCGAGGCGATCAGGGCGAGCACCCAGGCGGCGGCGTCGTGCGGGTCGAGTGCGGGGTCGATCTGGCCGGCGGCGGCGGCCTTGGCGAGCAGGGTCGCGACGGCGGTGTGCTCCTGGGCGTTGTCCCGGCCGAGCAGGGCGTCGAGTTCGGGGTCGCGGTGGGCCTGCACGACGGCTTCCATGACCAGTGCCGGGGCGACGGGGTTCATGGCGTCGGCGGTGAGGAGTTCCACGACGTCCAGGAGGGCCGCCCAGGGGTCGTCGCTCGCCTGGGCCCGGGCGAGCCGCTCGGCCTTGCTCTCGCCGTCGTCCGCACCGTCGTCCTCGAAGAGGGCGTGGAAGAGGGCGCGCTTGTTGGGGAAGTAGTGGAAGAGGTTGCCGGAACTCATGCCGGCCGCCTTGCAGATCTCCGCCGTGGTGGTGCGCTCGAAGCCCTTGGCGGCGAAGAGTTGGGCCGCGGCGTGCAGGATGTACTGACGCCGGGCCCGGTGCTTGGCCGGGTCGACCTTCCTCATGCCGCTGTCGCCTCTCTCCCGTGACGTGCGCGTCCGGACTGCTGCGCCCGGTGGCCCGTTGCCGTCGCGCGGGGCGCCCGGAGCGGCCACGGTCGCAATAATAGACCGCGTACTCGGTTTATTATTGCGGGCCACGGTCCACGTTCCGCACAGGGGGATCCGCTCATGGACATCGAGAAGCCGCAGCCCACCGGGCGCCCCGAGGGCCCCGGCCCGCAGGCCGGGCAGCCGACCCCGCCCACGGTCCTCGCCGACTCGCCCGCGCTCGTGGTCACCGTCTGCGTGGCGTTCGCGGCGGCCGGCGCCGGGCTCGGGTGGCTCGTGCGGCTGCTGGCGAAGTGGCTGGTGACGCTGGAGCACGCGCCCTGGCAGGGCCCGGCCAGGCTGTTGACCGCGATCCCGGAGCCCTGGCTGACGATCGGCCTGCTGACGGTGGGCGCGGCGGTCGGCCTGGCGGTGGCGCTGTTCGGACAGCACGACGAACTCGCCGTCACGGTCGCCGACGACGAGGTGGTCCTCACCCGGCGGGCGAAGCCGGTCGCCCTCCCGCGCACGACGGTCCACCTGGCGTTCCGCGACCGCAAGGAGTTGGTCCTGCTCGGTCGGGACTCCGCCGAACTCGCGCGGGAGGGCTGCACCCTGGACGCCGAGCGGCTGGCCGGGGCCTTTCGCGCGCACGGCTACGCCTGGGCGGACGGCGATCCGCACGAGGACGAGTTCCGGCGCTGGGTCCCCGACACCCCGAATCTTCCGGTCGGCGCGAATGCCCTGTTCACCGCGCGCGAGCGGGCCCTCGGCAAGTCGGACACGGCCGACGACGCCCGCGAACTGCGGGCCGAACTCGCCCGGCTGGGCGTCGTCGTCCGGGACAAGGACAAGCGGCAGTTCTGGCGACTGGTCCCGCAGGACCAGCCGCCCCGCGACCAGGGCGCGTCCGACCCTGACCCGTCGGACACGCCCTAGTCGACTCGGCGGCCGCGGCCGCGCGCCTCGGTCACGGCGAGCGCCGCGACGGCCGTGAGCAGCACGGCCGTGCCGGCCGCCGTCGCCGTGGTGAGCCGCTCACCGAGGAACAGCACCGCGAGGGCCGCCGCCGACACCGGTTCGATCAGGGAGATCACGGAGGCGGTCGCGGCCCGGACGACGGCCAGCCCGGCGAAGTACAGGCCGTAGGCGAGGGCCGTCGGGACGGCGGCGATGTAGCCGAGCAGGACCAGGCTGCGGCCCAGGTCGTGCAGGTGCGGCCACAGGCCCTCGACCGCGGCGAGCGGCAGCAGGCACAGCGCCCCGACCGCGAACGCGCCGAGGGTCGAGGCGTACGGGTCGCTGCCGCCGCCCCGGCCGAAGCGGCGGGTGGCGAGGGTCATCACCGCGCAGGCGGCCGCGGAGAGCAGGGCGTAGCCGACGCCGAGCGGGCGGACGGTGGCGGCGCCGGCACCGCCGAGGACGAGGATCAGCAGGCCGCCGAGCGCCCCGACGACGGCCAGCACCCCGCCGGCGCCGAGCCGTTCGCCCATGGTGAGGCGCGCCCCGACGGCGATGAGGACGGGGCCGGCGCCCATGGTGATGACGGTGCCGACGGCCAGGCCGGTGGTCTCGACGGCGGCGAAGTAGGCGGCCTGGAAGACGGCGAGGGCGATGCCGGTCACCGCGACCCGCACCGCGCGGCGACGCAACGGTTCCGCCGGAAGTCGGCCGGCGTCGGCCGCGCGGGTGCGGTTCGGGCGCACCGCGCGTACGGCGAGCAGGAGCAGCAGGCCGCCGAAGGTGCGCCAGAAGGTGAGGGCGAGGGGGCCGAGTCCGCTGCCGCGGTAGAGGAGGGCGGCGGCCGCGCCGGCGGTGCCCCAGGCGGTGGCGGCGAGCGAGACGTAGGCGAGTCCGCGGCCCACGGGCAGGGCGGAGTGGGGTGTGCTGTGCATGGGAGGTGTGCTCCGGGAAATCCAGGACGGCGCGCTGCGCCGCGGTGTGGTCGCGTGATCCCGTGTGCGGGCAGCGTCGACCGGCTCGGGAGTTGCCCGGGCCGGGATTTCCTGGGTGGCCGCCGCCCGCCTTACGCGGCGGGAGGGGGCAGCACGGTCGAATGCACGATCGTCAGCCTATGCGGCGGGGGAACCGGTCGACAAGCCGTCGCCGGCGGGTGCCGCGGCGTCGTCGTTCCGCGGCCCGTTGCGGGTCTCCTCGGCGTCCTTGGAGGGCGTTCCGCCGCTGGCCACGGTGCGGGTGCCGGTCTTCCCCGGCTCGCTGTGCGGTTTGGCCGACTGGGCGATGAACGCGCCGATCAGGACGACCGCGCCGCCGGCGATCTGCGGCGCGGAGAGGTGTTCGCCGAGCAGGACCCAGGCGAGCACCGTGGCGATCACCGCTTCCAGGCAGGCGACGACCCCGGCGACCTGCGGGGAGAGCCGTCGGATCGACACCACACCGGTGAGGTAGGCGGTGACGGTGGCGACCAGCACGATCCAGGCCAGGAGCAGCAGGGCCGGCACCTGGGTGCCGTTCATGTCGGCGGTGCCGCCCAGCACCGACCAGTGCATGCCCCAGGGGCGGGCGATGACGGTGAGGACGACCGCGCCGATCAACAGTCCGTAGGCGATGACGCCCAGGGGGTCCGGCGCCGTGCCGTCGGCGTCGTCGCCACCGTGGTCCGACAGGACGAAGTAGCCGACCTGGCAGCAGGCCGCGGCCAGCGCGAGGGCGAGCCCGACGGCGTCGAAGGTGAGACCGCTCCACACCTCGACGACGCAGGCCAGACCGCCGACGGCCAGCACGACGCCGACGGCGGCGGCGCGGGTGACGGGGCGCTTCTGCACGAAGCGCACCCAGCCGAGGACCAGGGCGGGGGCGAGGTACTCGATGAGCAGTGCGACGCCCACGGGGATGCGGGAGAGCGCGGCGAAGTAGCAGGCCTGGACGCCGGCGACGGCCAGCAGTCCGAAGCCGGCGAGCAGTGCCGGCCGGCGGCGGGGCAGGTCCCGGTGGCGCCAGGCGACCGGGAGCATGACCAGCGCGGCGCCGGTGACGCGCAGCCAGGTCACGTGCAGCGGTTCGAGGCCGGCGGTTATCAGGGGCTTGGCCGCGACTCCGGAGCCGCCGAAGGCCAGCGCGGAGAGCAGGGCGAGGCCGAGCCCGGCGCCGCGCCCGGTGCGCCGGCCGCCGGCCGGGCCGGGAGTGACGGACTGCTGGGTCCCGCTGGGCCCGGACGTTCCCGGGCCCGGGCCGGTCGTGTGAGCCGCCGGGCTCCCCGATGAGGCATGCATCGGGTCATCATGGCAGCCGGCGTCAGCAGCGTCACCCCCCAAACCTCCTGTCTCACCAGGCGAAACGCGGTCGGGGCGGGGTGCTGCGCGACGCCCCGGTCAGTCCGGGCCCGGGCGCTGCTCGCCGTCGAGTCGGGCGGCGAGCCGGGTGGTGTCGACGGAGGCGCGGCGCAGGACCTCGACGGCCCGGGATTCGGGGTCGTCGACCAGCGCGGCGAGCAGGTCGAGGCAGTCGGCGCGGGTGGCGTAGCGGGCGTGCGCGCGGTCGAGGGCGCCGTCCATCGCGGCGGCCGCGGCGGGCGACCAGCCGGGGACGCCGCCCTCGGCGACCACGGGGACGGCCCCGGAGTCCTCGACGGTGCCGTGCCACTGGAGGCCGTAGCCGATGCTGCGTTGGACGAGGTAGCCGAGCAGTCGGGCGACCTGGTGGCCGCCGTCGAAGACCTCGCGGACCGCGGGGTCCCACTCCAGCAGCCCGTGCAGCAGGTGCGCGGTGTCGACGTGGCGGTCGCCGTCGCGGGTGGCCCGCCTGCGGGCAGCGGAAACGACCGACGCCAGCTCCACGGTGAGCTGACTGTCGGGGGCTTCCTGGGCGGAGCGTTCCCCGCCGCTGTACGCAGTACGGTTTTGCACAGCCCCACCCCACCAGTCCTGTAAGGCCGGAGCATCCCCGGCGGGAAGCATTTGCACATCCCACCGTGGTTGGGGAAGCCGACACACGATCTCATCCTTACGGAGGATATGCGGAGAGATCATGAAGGCCGGGCATCCCACCACAAACGGTCGCACCCCTGTTCGCCCGGCCCGACATCGGCGGGCCCGCGACGGCAACCGACGACCGGCGTCCGCTCGTCCCTTCCCCATAGAACCCACCCACAGCCACAGCCACACC
>LIQL01000327.1 GCA_001418405.1 Streptomyces diastatochromogenes
CAGGGGCGGCGTTCCCGCCGCCGTGAGCGGCGGGAACGCCGCCCCTGCCTCCGGTACGGTGGATCTCGGCGGGGTTCGAGCGGAAACTGAGGGACACATGGGACTCACCATCGGCGTCGACATCGGCGGCACGAAGATCGCGGCCGGCGTGGTAGACGAAGAGGGGTCGATCCTCGAGACGTGCAAGGTGCCGACCCCGCGGGCCACCGACGCGCTGACCGAGGCGATCGCGGACGCCGTCCGCACGGTCGGCGCCGGCCACCACATCGAGGCCGTCGGCATCGGCGCCGCCGGCTACGTCGACGAGAAGCGGGCCACGGTCCTCTTCGCCCCGAACATCGACTGGCGCCATGAGCCGCTCAAGGACAAGGTCGAACAGCGCGTCGGCCTGCCCGTCGTGGTCGAGAACGACGCCAACGCCGCGGCCTGGGGCGAGTACCGCTTCGGCGCCGGCCAGGGCCACAGCGACGTCATCTGCATCACCCTCGGCACCGGCCTGGGCGGCGGCATCATCATCGGCAACAAGCTGCGCCGCGGCCGGTTCGGCGTCGCCGCCGAGTTCGGCCACATCCGGGTCGTCCCGGACGGTCTGCTGTGCGGCTGCGGCAGCCAGGGCTGTTGGGAGCAGTACGCCTCCGGCCGCGCCCTGCTGCGCTACGCCCGACAGCGCGCCTTCGCCACCCCCGAGAACGCCGCGGCGCTGCTCGCGCTCGGCGACGGCACCCCCGAGGGCATCCAGGGCAAGCACATCAGCGCGGCGGCCCGCCAGGGCGACCCGGTCGCCGTCGACTCGTTCCGTGAACTGGCCCGCTGGGCCGGCGCCGGCCTCGCCGACCTGGCCTCGCTCTTCGACCCGTCCGCGTTCATCGTCGGCGGCGGGGTCTCGGACGAGGGCGAGCTGGTCCTCGACCCGATCCGCAAGTCGTTCCGCCGCTGGCTGGTCGGCAGTCAGTGGCGCCCGCACGCCCAGGTGCTCGCCGCCCAACTCGGCGGTGAGGCCGGACTGGTCGGCGCGGCCGACCTGGCGCGCCAGGGCTGACGCGGATGGCGGCCGAGCGCGCGGGACGACCCGTGTCCGACACCGTGGTCCCGGCCGGCGGCCCCGGCGCGGCGACCACCGGACTCCCGGCCTCCGCCACCGAGGCGGACGGCTCCGCGGTCGTCAGGGTGCTCAGCTACAACATCCGCTCGATGCGTGACGATCAGGCGGCGCTGGCCCGGGTCATCCGGGCCTGCGCCCCCGATCTCGTCCTCGTCCAGGAGGCGCCGCGGTTCTTCCGCTGGCGCAAGGCCGCCGAGCGCCTCGCCCGCGCCAGCGGTCTGGTGTACGTCACCGGCGGTGCCACCACCGCCGGCCCGCTGGTCCTCGCCCACCTCCGCGCCCACGTGGAGCGGACCGAGGACGTCCTGCTGCCCCGCACCCCCGGGCTGCACCAGCGCGGTCTGGCCACCGCCGTGGTGCGCTTCGCCTCGGCCCGCCTCGGCGTGGTCAGCTGCCACCTCAGCCTCGACCCGCGGGAGCGCTACGGTCAGGCCGGGCTGCTGTTGGAGCGGGTCGCGGCCCTGGGCGTGCCGCACGCGGTGGTCGGCGGTGACCTCAACGACCGGCCGGACGGCCGCAGTTTCCGCCGGATCGCGGCGACCCTCGACGACGGCTGGGCGGTCGCGCCGTGGGGCGGCGAGTTCACCTCCACGCCGCACCGGCCGCGGCAGCGGATCGACGCGGTGTTCGGCACGGGTGGCGTGGAGTTCCTCGGCTGCGGGGTGCCGCAGGGGCTGCCGGGCGTGCGCGCGGAGGACCTGCGGGCGGCTTCGGACCACCTGCCCGTCCTCAGCGCACTGCGGGTGCCGGCCGCCGGCTGACCGCCGGCCGCCACGCCTAGACCACCGCGCCGCCGCCCGGCGGCTCCTCGCCGTCCTCCCGGTCGTTGCCCATCCGGGCGAAGAGGGTGCCCAGTCCGCCGACGAAGCCGCCGATCCCCAGCACCGTGATCCACCACGTGACCGGCTGCTGGAGGATGACCGTGACGAGCAGCAGCAACGGGCCGCCGAGCACCGCGATCCAGGCGAACTTGGCGGTGGTGTCGGCGCTCGGCAGCGGTGGCGGCTCGGGCGGCGTGAAATGGCCCTCGTCGGTCTCGTCGAAGTCGTCGTCGGAGGGCTCGGCGGGGGTCCAGTTGCGCGGACCCACACCGGGTGCGAAGACCACGAAGCTGCCGGGGCGCGCCGGGGAGCCGTCGCCGGGCACGGCGTCGGCCGGCCCGGGCGCGCCGGAGTCCGGGGCGCCACCGTCCTTCGCCGCGCCGTCCGCCGCCGCGCCGTCCGTCCGCGCGCCGTCCTTCACCGCGCCGTCCTGCGCGGTGCCGTCCGTGCGCGCGCCGTCGGCCGCCGCAGCGTCGGGTGCCGGGGCCCGGTCCGGCCGGTCGGCGGTGGACGGGAACTCCGGCCGCTCTCCGTAGCCCGCGACGATCTCGGCCCATGCGGCTTCCTCGTCGAGCGGGTCCCGGGGGTCGCGGGGGCTACGCTCCGCCACTGGCCGCCGTTCCCTCCTGGACCGCGTCCGGTCGGGCCTCCGGGGCGAGCCGGGTGATGAAGGCGTAGCTGTTCTCGAAGATCAGCGGGGCGTCGTGGTCGAGGGTGGCGACGTGGTAGCTGCGCTCCAGCGGCACCTGCCGCACGTCGGTGGACGAGACCCGGCTGAGGATCCGCTCGGAGTCGACGGGCGGGACGACGTGGTCCTGCCGGCTGGTCAGCACCAGCAACGGCTGCGTGACGCGCGGGAGTTCGTCGTCGACCAGCTGGAAGAACCGCCGCAGCGAGTGCGCGGCGTGCAGCGGCACCCGGTCGTAGCCCACCTCGACGGCACCGGGCCTGGCGATGTCGCTGGCGATGCCCTTGGTCGAGCGGACGACGTGCCGGAGCACGGGCAGCAGCGGCGCGGCGGCGTCGTGGACCTTGTTGCCGGGGTTGACCACGGCCACGCCGCTGATCGCGTCGCCGTGCCGGGCGGCCAGCCGCAGCGCCAGCGCGCCGCCCATGGACAGGCCGCAGACGAAGACCTTGGTGCAGCGCTCGGCCAGCGCGCGCAGTTCGCGGTCGACTTCGGCGTACCAGTCCTGCCAGGTGGTGAGCTGCATGTCCTCCCAGCGCGTGCCGTGGCCGGGCAGCAGGGGAACGGAGACGCTCAGGCCCCGGTCGGCGAGGTGCTCGGCCCAGGGGCGGACGGACTGCGGGGAGCCGGTGAAGCCGTGGCAGACGAGGACGCCGACGTCTCCGCCGTCACGGCGGAACGGCTCGGCTCCGGGGAGGAGCGGCACCGGGGGACTCCGATCGGTGAGTTGGCTGGCGAGTTACTTCAGGGTACGCAAAGTGACCGCGGCGGGGTAGGGCCGCGGCCGTCCGGGGCGCCGGGTCGCCGGGTCGGCGGACCGGCGCGGGGGCGCGAACCGTCGCGGACCGGACCCGTGCGCGGCCCGCGGCGGGCCCGCGCGCGGTCTCGTGGCCCGCCGCGGCCCCCCGCGTGCCGCACGGGGGTTAAGGTCAGTGCGTCAGACACAGGAGGCAGTCGGTTGATCTACGGCGCAATGAAGTTTTCCATCGGCGGTCCGCTGAGGCTCGCGTTCCGTCCCTGGGTGGAAGGCATCGAGAACGTTCCCGCCGAGGGCCCGGCGATCCTCGCGAGCAACCACCTGTCCTTCTCGGACTCCTTCTTCCTGCCCGCGGTGCTGGACCGCAAGGTCACCTTCATCGCGAAGGCCGAGTACTTCACCTCCCCGGGCGTGAAGGGCAAGTTGACCGCGGCGTTCTTCAAGGGCGTCGGGCAGCTCCCGGTCGACCGCTCGGGCGCCCGCGGCGCGGGCGAGGCGGCGATCAAGAGCGGCATCGAGGTGCTGGAGCGCGGCGAGCTGTTCGGCATCTACCCGGAGGGCACCCGCTCCCCGGACGGCCGGCTCTACCGCGGCAAGCCGGGTGGCCTGGCACGGGTGGCGCTGGCCACCGGCGCCCCGGTCATCCCGGTGGCGATGATCGACACCGAGAAGGTGCAGCCGCCCGGCAAGGTCCTGCCGAAGATGGTCCGGCCCGGTATCCGCATTGGCAAGCCGCTGGACTTCAGCCGCTACCAGGGCATGGAGGGCGACCGCTACATCCTGCGCTCGATCACCGACGAGGTGATGTACGAGATCATGAAGCTCTCGGGCCAGGAGTACGTCGACATCTACGCGACCGCGGCCAAGCGGCAGATCGCCGAGGCGGCCAAGGCCGCGGAGGCGCAGAAGAAGGCAGAGGCGTAGGCCGGCGCGGGCCGGCTCCGGCCGGTCGGGCCACCGCCGGACGCGACGGACGAGCCGAGACCGGGGCGGCGATCCCCGGTGAGGGGTGGGGGGCCGGCATGACGGATGCCGACAGAGACGACGCACGAACCGCTGACGGCACGGACGGTGCGGCCCGCGAAGGCCGGGGTGCGTCCCCCGGCGGGCGGCAGAAGGCGATGCGGATGTCGGTCGAGCTGCCGCTGTGGCGGGCGCTCACCGGCTACCGGATCCTGACCCTGGTCTACGTGCTGGGCCTGTTCGTGGTCGCCTATCCGCACTACGCGCATCCGCTGGGCGCCGCCGCCTACATGGTCGCGCTCACCGCCTGGACGGCGGTGACCTGGCGCCGCACCGCGTCCGCCGAGCGCTGCACCCGGCGGTTCCTGGTCGCCGACCTCGGCGTCGCGGTCGGCGGCATCCTGCTCACCTCCGTGATCGACACCCAGGCGCGGATCATGGACGGCGCCGCGACGTTGCCGTCCATCTGGACCGCCGGCGCCGTCCTGGGCTTCGCCATCAAGGGCGGCTGGCGGTGGGCCGCGGTGGCCTCCACCATCGTGGCCGTGGCCAACCTCGTCGAGCGCCAGGAGCTGGCCCGGGACACCGTCCACAACGTGGTGCTGGTGTGGGTGGCAAGCGTCGCCATCGGCTACGTGGTCGAGGTGGCCCGGGCCAGTGAGCGCACCCTGGCCCGCGCCCTCCAGATCGAGGCCGCCACCCGCGAACGGGAGCGGCTGGCCCGCGACATCCACGACAGCGTGCTCCAGGTGCTGGCCATGGTGCAGCGGCGCGGCACCGCGATCGGTGGCGAGGCCGCCGAACTGGGCCGGATGGCGGGCGAGCAGGAGGTGGCGCTGCGCACGCTGGTCGCCGGCGGGCTGGTGCCCCGGCAGCGGGCCGTGCCGGTCGCCGCGACCGACGGTGCCCCCGCGGCCGGCCCGGCGGATGCGGATTCCGACCCGCCGCTGCCCGCCGGCCCCTGCGACCTGATGGCGCTGCTCGCCCCGCACGTCGGCGCCGGGGTGACGCTCTCCGGGCCGTGCTCCCCGGTCGTGTTGCCGGCCGCCGCCGCGGCGGAGCTGGTCGCCGCCGTCGGTGCGGCACTGGACAATGTGCGGGTGCACGTGGGGGCCGATGCCCGCGCGTGGATCCTGGTGGAGGACGAACCGGACGCGGTGCTCGTGACGGTGCGCGACGAGGGCCCCGGCATCCCCGAGGGCCGGTTGGCCGCGGCCGAGCGCGAGGGGCGCCTGGGGGTGGCGCTGTCGATCCGCGGCCGGCTGCGGGAGTTGGGCGGCGGCGCCGAGTGGATCTCGGTGCCCGGCCAGGGCACCGAAGTGGAGCTGAAGGTTCCCAAGGGCACCGCGCCCGAGGGCGGACGACGGGGGAGAGCGCGCGCGTGAGTGACGGGACGGGCCTGCGGGTGATGGTGGTCGACGACCATCCGATGTGGCGGGACGCGGTCGCCCGGGACCTGACGGAGGCCGGGTTCGACGTGGTGGCGACGGCCGGGGACGGACTCCAGGCGGTGCGCCGGGCCCAGGCCGTGGCGCCCGACGTGCTGGTGCTGGACCTCAACCTGCCGGGCCTGCCCGGCGTGCAGGTGTGCCGGCAGGTGGTCGGCGCGGACGCGTCGCCGCGGGTGCTGGTGCTCTCCGCGAGCGGCGAGCACGCCGACGTCCTGGAGGCCGTGAAGTCCGGTGCCACCGGCTACCTGTTGAAGTCGGCCAGCACCGAGGAGCTGCTCGACGCGGTGCGGCGCACCGCCGCCGGCGAGCCGGTGTTCACCCCGGGCCTGGCCGGACTGGTCCTCGGCGAGTACCGCCGGCTGGCGACCGAACCGGCCCCGGCGACCGCCGACGAGCCCGGCGCCCCCCGGCTGACGGAGCGCGAGACCGAGGTGCTGCGCCTGGTCGCCAAGGGCCTTTCGTACAAGCAGATCGCCGAGCGGCTGGTCATCTCGCACCGCACGGTGCAGAACCACGTCCAGAACACCCTCGGCAAGCTGCAGTTGCACAACCGCGTCGAGCTGGTGCGGTACGCGATCGAGCGCGGCCTCGACGGCGCCTGAAGCCGTCCGCCGTCCCGTCGGTGTCCTGCCCGTCCGCTCGTACGGGTGAAGGCCGTGCGTCAACTCCCGTGCGGGGGACGGGGATCGGTGCGCGCCCCATCCCGGAGTGACCCAGGTCACCATTAGCGTGACCGGCGTTACGCTCACGCACGGCCGTTACGCGGCCACGGACGGGATGAAGGTGAAGCGATGCGGGTCGGAGTACTGACCGGCGGCGGCGACTGCCCGGGTCTGAACGCGGTGATCAGGGGCATCGTCCGCAAGGGCACCCAGGAGTACGGATACGACTTCGTCGGTTTCCGGGACGGCTGGCGGGGCCCGTTGGAGGGCCGCAGTGTGCGGCTGGACATCCCGGCGGTGCGCGGCATCCTGCCGCGCGGCGGCACCATCCTCGGCTCGTCGCGGACCAACCCCTTCAAGGAGCAGGACGGGGTCCGCCGGATCAAGGAGACGCTCGCCAAGCACGAGGTCGAGGCGCTGGTGGCGATCGGCGGCGAGGACACCCTCGGCGTCGCCTCCCGGCTCTTCACGGAGTACGGCATTCCCTGCGTGGGCGTGCCCAAGACCATCGACAACGACCTGTCGGCCACCGACTACACCTTCGGCTTCGACACCGCGGTCGGCGTCGCCACCGAGGCCATCGACCGGCTGCACACCACCGCCGAGTCCCACATGCGGGTGCTGGTCGTCGAGGTGATGGGCCGGCACGCCGGCTGGATCGCGCTCCACTCCGGCCTGGCCGGCGGCGCCAACGTCATCCTCATCCCCGAGCAGCGCTTCGACGTCGACCAGGTCTGCCGCTGGATCGAGTCCCGCTTCAAGGCCAGCTACGCGCCGATCGTGGTGGTCGCCGAGGGGGCGATGCCCAAGGACGGCGAGATGGTCCTCAAGGACGGCAGCACCGACTCCTTCGGGCACGTCCGGCTGTCCGGCGTGGGCGAGTGGCTGGCCAAGGAGATCGAGGGGCGCACCGGCAAGGAGGCCCGGACCACCGTCCTCGGCCACACCCAGCGCGGCGGCACCCCCAGCGCCTTCGACCGCTGGCTGGCCACCCGCTTCGGGCTGCACGCCATCGACGCGGTGCGGGACGCCGACTACGGCACGATGGTCGCGCTGCGCGGCACCGACATCGTCCGGGTGCCGCTCTCCGAGGCGACCGCCAAGCTGAAGACCGTCGATCCGGCGCTCTACGCCGAGGTCGGGGTGTTCTTCGGCTGAACCGCGCCGTCCGTCCTCCGGGCGGCACCGCCACGCAATGGGTCGTATATTCGCCATGACGCGACATATCCGGCCCATTGCTTCTGCGTGGCGCCGCCGGCGGGCGCCGCCGCGCGACGGCCACCGGCGACGGACAACCGGGAGGGAACGTGGAGATCGTCGCTTTCGGCGTGCAGACGGACGAGCGGCCGATCCTGGAGCGGGCGTTCGCCGGCCGCCACCAGGTCCGCGCCCTGGACGTCTTCCTCAACCGCGACACCGCCCCCATCGCGCACGGCTACGAGGTCGTCTCCACCAGCGTCAACGACGAGCTGACCGCCGAGGTGCTGCAGACCCTCGCCGCCGGCGGCACCAAGATGGTCGCCCAGCGCTCCACCGGCTTCAACAACATCGACCTTCAGGCCGCGGCGGACCTCGGCCTGACCATCGGCCGGGTCTCCGCGTACTCGCCGTACGCGGTCGCGGAGTTCGCCTGGCTGCTGGCGCTGGCGGTGAACCGGCGGCTGGTGCCGGCCGCCAACCGCACCCGGAACTTCGACTTCCGGCTGGACGGCCTGATGGGCCGCGATCTGCACGGCCGGACGGCCGGGGTGCTCGGCACCGGCAAGATCGGCACCGCGTTCGCCCGGATCGCCCACGGCTTCGGGATGGAGCTGCTGGGCTGGGACCTCGTCGAGAACCCGCAGTGCGCGGCGCTGGGCATGCGCTACGTCCCCCGGGAGCGGCTCTTCGCCGAGGCCGACCTGATCAGCCTGCACGTCCCGCTCACCGACGACACCCGGCACCTGGTGGACGCCGCCGCGCTGGCCGCCATGAAGGACGACGCGATCCTGGTGAACTCCAGCCGCGGCGGGCTGATCGACACCGCCGCCCTGGTCGCGGCGCTCAAGGCCGGCCGGCTCACCGGCGTCGGCCTGGACGTCTACGAGGAGGAGGCCGGGCTGTTCTTCTACGACAAGTCCCTGGACGTCGTCAGCGACGACACCCTGGCCCGGCTGATGACCTTCGCCAACGTCCTGGTCACCTCGCACCAGGCGTACTTCACCCGCGAGGCGGTCGGCCAGATCGTCGAGACCACGGTGGTCAACGTGGAAGACCATCTGGCCGGCCGCACCAACGGGCACATGCTGGTCACACGAGGACAGCTGCCAGCAGCTGTGCGGTGACCGCCGCGCCGTCCAGGGTCAGCACCGACTCGGGGTGGAACTGCACCCCGGCGAAGCCCGGGCCGCGCAGCGCGTGCACCTCGCCGGTGGCCTCGTCCCGGCTCAGTTCGACGCGGTGCATGGCGAGTTCGGCCGCGGTCCGGTCGTCGCAGCGGGCCGTGAAGGTGTTGTAGAAGCCCACCGTCTCGGTCCGGCCGAAGAAGTCGATCCGCTCCTGGGCGCCCTGGAACGGGACGTCCTTGCGGACGATCTCCAACCCCAGCTCCGCGGCGAGGAGTTCGTGGCCGAGGCAGACCCCGAGCAGGCCGTGGCGGTGGCCCGCCACCAGCTCCGCGGTGAGCGCGCGCAGGAAGCGCATCTTGGGGTCGGCGGTGTCGGACGGGTCGCCCGGTCCGGGGCCCAGGACCACCGGCCCCCGGTGCGCCAGGGCGGCCGCCCGCAGCCCCGGCTCGTCGTAGCGGCGGACCGTGACGGTCAGCCCCGAGGTGCGCAGCAGGTGCGCCAGCATCGCGGTGAAGGTGTCCTCGGCGTCGACGACCAGGGCGTGGCCGTGCAGTCCGGCGACCGGCGCGGTGGTCTGCATCCGCAGCCAGAACGGGGCCAGGTCGGCGCGGCGGGCGTCCAGCGCGGCCCGCACCCGCGGGTCGTCGGCCAGCCGCGGCGCGGGCCCGGCCGCGGCCCGCGCGGGCGCCGGTCGCACCCCCAGCGCGGTGAGCACCCCGGCGGCCTTGGCGTGCGTCTCGGCGACCTCGCCGTGCGGGTCGGAGGCGCGCACCAGGGTGGCGCCGACCGGCACCCGCAGCCGGCCGTCGGCCGCGATGTCCGCGGTGCGGATCAGGATCGGGGAGTCCAGCGTCTGCGCCGCGGCGCCGGCCTCCCGGCCGGGACCGGGGGCCCGGCCGATCAGCGCCAGCGCCCCCGCGTAGTAGCCGCGGCCGCGCCCGTCCGGGCCGACCGGCTCGTGCCGCTCGATCACCCGGCAGGCGTTCTGCACCGGCGACCCGGTGACCGTCGCCGCGAACATCGTCTCCTTGAGGACCTCCCGCACGTCCAGGGTGGAGCGGCCGCGCAGTTCGTACTCGGTGTGCGCGAGGTGCGCCATCTCCTTGAGGCGGGGGCCGACCACCACCCCGCCCTGGTCACCGACGGTGCACATCATCTTCAGTTCCTCGTCCACCACCATGGACAGCTCCTCGACCTCCTTGCGGTCGTCGAGGAAGGCCAGCAGGCCCGCTGCGGTGGGCCCCTCCACGGGGTAGCGGTAGGTGCCGCTGATGGGGTTCATCACGACGGTGCCGCCGGTCATCCGCACGTGCACCTCCGGGCTGGCGCCGACCAGCGTGCGCACCCCGGGCCGGTGCACCACGAACGTCCAGTACGCCCCGCGCTCGCCGGCCAGCAGCCGCCGGAACAGCGCCAGCGCGTCGGCCGCCGAGAAGTCCGCGATCTCGCCCTCGAACGTCCGGCGGATCACGAAGTTGGCGCCCTCGCCGGTGCCGATCTCCTCGCGCACCACCCGGTCGACGACCTCCGCGTACTCCGCGTCGGTCACGTCGAAGGCGCCGTTTCGCACCCGCACGTCGTGCGTCGGGAGCGCGGCCAGCAGCTCCTCCAGCGGCAGCTCGTGGCAGGCGGTGGGGCGCAGTACGGCCAACGGGGTGCCGTCGTCGTGCGCCCGGAAGCCGCGCTCGCGGATCTGCCGGAACGGGATCAGCGCCAGCGCGTCGGTCACCGGGGCGTCCGGCACCTCCGAGCCGAGCGGGATGTCGGCCAGTCGCTCGACCTCGGTCACCTCGCCGATCAACACCTCGACGGTGCGGCCGTCCCGGCCGGGTGAGCGCCGGCGGAGCAGGGCGAACGGCGGGCAGGCGGGGTCGAGCAGCCGGCGGACCAGCGCGGCGGCGTCGGACGGGGGCTGGGGCTCGGGGTGCATGGCGGTTCCTTCCGGGGGACTTCCGGTCGGAGGGAACGGCCGCGGGAACACCGAAGGCCGCCCCTCGGGCGGCCTTCGCGGTCTGTGGGATGCGTACGCGAATCAGTGGGCCGCCGGTCGGGCGGTCCACCACCAGTTCGTGCTCAAGATCGGTCGCGTCTGCATGCCGCGCACCCTACCGGATCTCCTGTCCACGACGCGTCTCACAGTCCGGATGCCGGACGGACACCCCTGCGGGACCCCGTAATGTGGGGGATGTGACCGTGAACGCTGAAACCCACGCCGGTGGCAACACCTGGCGAGACCTGCCCGCGGCGCAGCAGCCTGACTGGCCGGACCAAGAGGCTCTGCGCGATGTGATCGCGGAGCTCGAGTCCTATCCGCCGCTCGTCTTCGCGGGCGAGTGCGACCAGCTGCGCGAGCGTCTGGGCGCGGTCGCCCGAGGCGAGGCGTTCCTGCTGCAGGGCGGCGACTGCGCGGAGGCCTTCGACGCCGTCTCCGCCGAGCACATCCGCAACAAGCTCAAGACGCTCCTCCAGATGGGCGCCGTGCTGACCTACGCCGGGTCCGTCCCGGTGGTCAAGGTCGGTCGGATCGCCGGCCAGTACAGCAAGCCGCGTTCCAAGCCGACGGAGACCCGCGACGGGGTGACCCTGCCGACGTACCGCGGCGACTCCGTCAACGGCTTCGAGTTCACCGAGGCGGCCCGGATCCCCGATCCGGAGCGGCTCAAGCGGATGTACAACGCCTCCGCCGCGACCCTCAACCTGGTGCGCGCCTTCACCACCGGCGGCTACGCCGACCTGCGCCAGGTGCACGCCTGGAACCAGGACTTCGTGAAGTCCTCGCCCTCCGGCCAGCGGTACGAGGCGCTGGCGCGCGAGATCGACCGGGCGATGAACTTCATGAACGCCTGCGGGGTGGACCCGGAGGAGTTCCGGACCGTGGAGTTCTACTCCTCGCACGAGGCGCTGATCCTGGACTACGAGTCGGCGCTGACCCGCGTCGACTCCCGCACCGGGAACCTCTACGACGTCTCGGGCCACATGGTCTGGATCGGCGAGCGCACCCGCCAACTGGACGGCGCGCACATCGAGTTCGCGTCCCGGATCCGCAACCCGATCGGCGTCAAGCTCGGCCCCACGACGACCGTGGAGGACGCGCTCACCCTGATCGACCGGCTCGACCCGAACCGCGAGCCGGGCCGCCTGACCTTCATCACCCGGATGGGCGCGGACAAGATCCGCGAGAAGCTGCCCGACCTGGTGGAGAAGGTCACCGCCTCCGGTGCGCAGGTCGTGTGGATCTGCGACCCGATGCACGGCAACACCTTCGAGGCGGCCTCGGGTCACAAGACCCGTCGCTTCGACGACGTGCTGGACGAGGTCAAGGGCTTCTTCGAGGTCCACAAGGCCCTCGGCACCCACCCGGGCGGCATCCACGTGGAGCTGACCGGTGACGACGTCACCGAGTGCGTGGGCGGCGGCGACGAGATCTTCGTCGACGACCTGCACCAGCGCTACGAGACGGCCTGCGACCCGCGGCTGAACCGCAGCCAGTCGCTGGACCTGGCCTTCCTGGTGGCGGAGATGTACCGCGACCAGTGACGGCGACGGCATGACGAGTGGGGCGCGGATCCTGTGATCCGCGCCCCACTGCGTTGCCCCGCATTGTTCCCCGCCCGCCGTCGCGGGTAAGGTAAGGGTTACCTCACTGACGATCATCCGGATCGGACGAGGCGCCCCGACGGAGGTGAACCCGCGTGTACGTCTGCTCCTGCTTCGGCATCACCGAGCAGCAGGTCCGCGAGCACGCGGACCGGGGTGCCTGCACGCCCCGCCAGGTCGCCTCCGCCTGCAAGGCCGGCACCGACTGCGGGAGCTGCGTCCGCCGCATCCAGGCGCTGCTGGGCCGCGGTGCGTGCCCCCGGCGCGAGCTGATCGACCGGGGTGCGCCCGACGTGCTGCGGTCGGAGTCCGAGCCGTGGAGCCCGGCGCCCGCCGTGCCGTCCGTGCCGTCCGAGCCGCTGGCCGCGGAGGTGGCCGCAACGGGGCCCGCGGGCCTCCGGGCGGCCGCGTAGCGCCCAGGGGTGCCCGGTCGGTGCGCACCGCGGTCCGCCGTCAGCTCGGCTGCTCGATCACCTGGGCGATGTAGAGCGCCTCGCCGAGCTTCTCGACCAGCTCCAGCTGGGTGTCGAGGTAGTCGATGTGGTGCTCCTCGTCGGCCAGGATCTCCTCGAAGATGTTGGCCGAGGTGATGTCGCCCTTGGCGCGCATGATCTCGATGCCGCGCTTGAGCCGGTCGATGGCCTCCACCTCCACCTGCCGGTCGGCCTGGAACATCTCGGTGACGGTCTGGCCGACGCGGACGTGGAACAGCCGCTGGTAGTTCGGCAGCCCTTCGAGGAAGAGGATGCGGTCGGTCAGCACCTCCGCGTGCTTCATCTCGTCGAAGGACTCGGCGCGGGTGTACTTGGCGAGCTTCGTCCAGCCGAAGTTCTCCTGCATCTTGGCGTGCAGGAAGTACTGGTTGATCGCGGTCAGCTCGGCGGTCAGCTGCTCGTTGAGGAATTCGATGACCTCGGGGTCGCCCTGCATGGCTGCGGGCCCCTTTCACGCGAGTTCTGGGCAGGTGCCGCGCATCCTCGCACCGCGCCGCGCGGGCCGTCCAGTAAGTTCACACTTAGTACGAGTTGCCCGATTCCGCACCACCCTGGTCATCCGTACCGTCCGGGGTCTGACACCATGGGGGCATGGGTCAGCCGGAGAGTCGCGAAGAGGAGCCCGTGCTGCCTCCGGGACAGCGGCTCCAGCGGGGCTGGCCCGTCACGCACTACGGCCCGGTACCGAAGTTCCGCTCCGAGCGCTGGGAGTTCCGGGTCTTCGGCGCGACCGCCGACGGCGCCAAGCACTGTTGGACGCACGAGGAGTTCACGGCCCTGCCGTACAGCACCGTCGTCGCCGACATGCACTGCGTCACCAAGTTCAGCATGCTCGGCGCCGAATGGGGCGGCGTGCTGACCCGGACGATCCTGCAGCTCGCACCGCCCGCCCCCGACGTCACCCACGTGATGGTGTGGGCCGAGTACGGCTTCAGCTCCAACCTCCGGCTCGCCGACTTCGACGCCCCGGGATGCGTCTTCGCCACCCACCGCTCCGGCGAGCTGCTCACCGCCGAGCACGGCTTCCCGGTCCGGCTGGTCGTCCCGCACCTCTACGCGTGGAAGGGCCCCAAGTGGGTCCGCGGCATCGAGTACATGACGGCCGACCGCCGCGGCTTCTGGGAGGAGCGCGGCTACCACAACCTCGGCGACCCCTGGCAGGAACAGCGCTACTCCTACCAGGAGGGGCCGGGCGAGGGCCCGGAGCTCTAGGCGCCCGGGCCGGCCCGCCCGGCCGGTGTGCGGCGTCCGCTCAGGACGCCCGCAGCTCCTTCAGCCGCGCCACGTCCGCGGCGTGGCCCTCCTCGCCGCCCGGCGTCTCGATCACCAGCGGAACGCCGTCGGTCGCGGGGTGCGCGAACAACTCGGCGAAGGGCTCCGCGCCGATGTGGCCGGCGCCGATGTTCGCGTGCCGGTCCTTGTGCGCGCCGACCACGTCCTTGGAGTCGTTGGCGTGGATCAACTTCAGCCGGCCCTCGCCGGTGACCTCCACCAGCTCGTCCAGCAGCGCCTTCGTGCCGCCCGGCGCCGCCATGTCGTGCCCGGCCGCGAAGGCGTGGCAGGTGTCGAGGCAGATCCCGAGCCGCGGATGGCGGTCCAGCGCGTCGAAGTACGGGCCGAGGTCTTCCGCCAGCGAGCACAGCGAGGCGCCCTGCCCGGCCGTGGGCTCCAGCAGCAGCCACGGGTCGTCGTCCCGCGTCAGCTCGTCCAACAACGGCAGCATCTCCGCCCTGACCTGCGCCAACGCGGTCTCCCTGGCGCGGCCTCCGGTCGCCGACCCGGTGTGCACGACCACCCCGAGCGCACCGATCTCCCGGCCGCGGCGCAGCGAGTGGCGCAGCGACTCCACGGACTTCTCGACCGTCGCCGCGGTGTGCGAGCCGAAGTTGATCAGGTAGGGGGCGTGCACGTAGGCCGGGACGCCCTCCTCGGCGCAGCGCTCGCGGAACGCGGCGTCCTGCTCGGGATTGCCGGGCGGCGTGGCCCAGCCGCGCGGATTGGCGACGAAGACCTGGACGGCCTCGCAGCCGATCTGCCGGGCGTACGACAGGCCCACCTTGGCCAGGCCGCCGGCCACCGGCACGTGGCCGCCGACCGGATTGCGTGCGCGGGCGCGCTGCGCGGCGCCCTCGGGGGACAGGGGAGTACTCACCCTCCCAGGGTGCCAGGTGCCCCGCGACCGTCCGCAGGGCACCTGCGCGGAGCCGGCCCTACAGCGCTCCCTTGAGCCGGATGGTGATCGTGCTGCCCTTGGGGGCCTGGTCACCGGCCGCGACCGACTGGGACGCGACGCTGTCCTGCGGGAACAGGAACGGCTTGTCCACCTCGACCTTGAAGCCGAGGGCGGTCAGCGCCTTGGTGGCGTCCGCGGTGTTCTTGCCGCCGACGTCCGGGACGGTGACCATCTCCGGGCCCTTGGAGAGCGTCAGGGTGACCGTGTCGCCCTTGCCCAGCGTCGTGCCCGCGCCGGGCGACTGGCGGGCCACCGCGTCCTTGTCCTGCGGCGAGAAGACCGGTTGGTCGGCGAACTGGACCCGGAAGCCGGCCTGCCGCAGGCTCGCCGCGGCGTCCTCCCGCGCCGAACCGACCACGTTCGGCACGTCCACCGGCGCGCCCCGGCTGACGGTGAGCGCCACCGCGGTGTCCGGCCGCCGGGTGCTGCCCGCCGCCGGGTCCGTGCGGATCACCGACCCCTTGGCGACCTCGTCGCTGAACGTCCGGGTCTCGGTGCCCGGCACCAGGCCCAGATCGCGCAGCTTGCGCCGGGCGTCCGCGAGCGGGGTGCCGGCCAGGTCGGGGACGGCTACCTTGTCCGGGCCGCGCGAGACGACCAGGGTGACCGTGCCGTTGCCGCGGATCCGCTGCCCGGTGCCGGGCTTCGTCGCCATCACGTGGCCGCGTCGGACGTTGGCGCTGAAACCGCGCTCCACCTTGATCCGCAGCCCCGCGTCCTGCACCGACTTCTGCGCCTCGGCCTGCGTCATGTCCAGCACCGCCGGGACGTGGGTGAACTGGCCGACGTTGATGTACCAGAGGCCGCCACCGACGCCCAGGACCAGCAGCACCGCCGCCACGATGGTGGCGATCCGCCGGTGCCGCAGCCGCCCGCCGGCCGGTGCCGCGTGCGGTGCGGGCGGGGGCCGCAGCCGGGTGGTCCGGCCGTCCGGTGCGGCGTCCGCCGGCGGCACCTCCAGCCGACTGGTGCGGTTCAGCTCCGCCCCGGCCTCGACCGGCAGCGCGAGCTGGACGCCCACCGGGCGCGGTATCACGTCGGTCCGCTCGTCGTCGCTCGCCGCCGCCTCCCTGGCCTGCGGCGGGACCACGTCGAGCTGGGCGTCGGTAAGCCGGGCGCGGGCCGAGCGGGCCCGGGCGAGCAGCGCCACCGCGTCCTGCGGGCGCTGCTCGGGGGCGCGGGCGGTGGCCGCCGCGACCAGCTCGTCCAGCTCGGGAGCCAGGCCCGGCACCAGCTCGGAGGGCGGGGTGACGTCGTCGTGCAGGTGGCTGTAGAGGATCTGTGCCGCGGAGCCGCCGGTGTGCGGCTTGCTGCCGGTGAGCATCTCGTAGAGCACCACGCCGCAGGCGTAGACGTCGACCCGGGCGTCCGCGGTGCCGTGCTCCATCTGCTCGGGGGCGAGGTAGGAGACCGTGCCCAGGACCGAGCCGGTGGAGGCGGTGGTGTGCGTGTCGACCGCGCGCACCAGCCCGAAGTCGGCGACCTTGACCCGGCCGTCGTCGCCGATCAGGACGTTCTCCGGCTTCATGTCGCGGTGCACCAGGCCGGCGCGGTGCGCGGCCCCCAGCGCCGCCAGGATCGGCTCCAGGATGTCCAGCGCGGCCCGCGGCTGGAGGGCGCCGCGCTCGCGCAGCACGTCGCGCAGGGTGCAGCCGGCGACGTACTCCATCGCCAGGTAGACGTAGGTGCCGTCGGTGCCCTGGTCGAAGACGCCGACCACGTTCGGGTGCGAGAGCCGGGCGACGGACTTGGCCTCCCGGATGAAGCGGTCGACGAACGCCCCGTCCACGGCCAGGCTCGGGTGCATCACCTTCAGCGCGAGCACGCGGTCCAGCCGGGTGTCCACGGCCCGGTAGACGGTGGCCATGCCTCCGGCGGCGATGCGCCCCTCGACGCGATAGCGACCGTCGAGCAGCTGGCCCACGAGGGGGTCCTGCAACGTCGTATCCACGGCAGACGAGTCTACGAGCCCGCGCCGACAGCCCCGACGTCCCGGCCGCCGCCGACGGGGAACGCAGCGGAACCGTGACAAGGGGGCGGCCGGAACCGGCCCGGCACGGAATAATCCGGACCCGGCCGTGGTCGCACCCGAAGGGGTGGCGCCCGCGGCCCCGACGCCACACCGCACCACAGGGGGATCCGATGACGACGTTGCAGATCGGGGCGCTGGCCCGGCGGACCGGCACCACCGAGCGGCTGCTGCGCTACTACGAGGAGCAGGGGCTGCTCAGCCCCGCGCGGACCGCCGCCGGCTACCGCGTCTACCAGGAGGCCGACGTCGACCAGGTCCGTCGCATCCGGACGCTGCTGACGTCCGGGCTGAACACCGCCACCATCGCCCAGGTGCTGCCCTGTCTGCGCGACGACGACGGCCGGCTGGTGCCCACCTGCCCGCAGCTGGTCGGCGAGCTCCACCGGGAGCGGGCCCGGCTCACCGGCTCCATCGACGCCCTGATGGCCTCCCGGAACCTCCTCGACGAGGTGATCACCGCGGCCCCGCCGGAGCTGACGGCCCAGCTCGCCGGGGCGGCCGGGCCCGCTGACACGCCCTAGAACGCCGGGCGCTCCGGGTCCAGCTCCGCGACGCCGTCGGCGGGCGAGGACGCCAACGCGAAGTGGCGGCGCGGGATCCGACCGGCGCGGTGCGCCAGCCGGCCCGCCTGAACCGCGTGCCGCATCGCCGCCGCCATCAGCTCCGGCTCCTGAGCGCGGGTCACCGCCGACGCCAGCATCACCGCCGCACAGCCCAGCTCCATGGCGAGCGCCGCGTCCGAGGCGGTGCCCGCGCCGGCGTCCAGGACGACCGGGACGCCCGCGCGCTCGGTGATCAGCTGGAAGTTGTGCGGATTGCGGATGCCGAGGCCGGAACCGATCGGCGAACCGAGCGGCATGATCGCCGCACAGCCCACGTCCTCCAGCTTCCGGGCGAGGACGGGGTCGTCGTTGGTGTACGGCAGGACGACGAATCCGTCGTCCACGAGGGTCTCGGCGGCGTCCAGCAGCTCCACCGGGTCGGGCAGCAGGGTCCGCTCGTCGGCGACGACCTCCAGCTTGACCCAGTCGGTGCCGAGCGCCTCCCGGGCGAGTCGGGCGGTGAGCACCGCCTCGCCCGCCGTGAAGCAGCCGGCGGTGTTCGGCAGCACCCGGATCCCGTTGCGCTGGAGCACGGACAGCACCGAGCCCTGCACGGTCGGGTCCAGCCGCCGCATGGCGACCGTCGTCAGCTCCGTGCCGGCGGCCAGCAGCGCGCGCTCCAGGACGCCGAGGCTGGGCGCGCCGCCGGTGCCCATGATGAGCCGGGACCGGAACGCGGTGCCGGCGATGGTGAGCGGGTCGGCGTCGGGGGCGGGCGCCGCGACGGCGTCCGCCCGTTCC
>LIQL01000328.1:0-312 GCA_001418405.1 Streptomyces diastatochromogenes
CCCCGGCCCCGGCCCCTGACCCGGACCGCCGCCCGCCGGCCGGCCGTCGGGTCAGTTGCCGGTGTCGGCCCACAGCCGTCCCGCCACCGCCGCCAGGGTCGCCGTGGCCTGCTGCTGGAGGCCGCCGCCGAAGGTGATCCGGGTCGCGCCCAGGGCGCCCAGTTCGCGCGGGGGCGGGCCGCCGGGCTTCGCCAGGGCGTTGAGCGGGAGGCTGACCGCCGCGGCCAGTTCGGGCAGCAGCTCGGGCGGGGCGAGGATCGGGTAGAGGCAGTCGGCGCCGGCCTCGGTGTAGGCGCGGGCCCGCGCCACGAA
>LIQL01000328.1:365-3557 GCA_001418405.1 Streptomyces diastatochromogenes
CCGGCCTCGGCGAGCCGGCCGACCAACTCCTCGGCGGACAGCCCGTACCCGGCCTCCACGTCCGCCGTCACCGGGACGTCCACGGCCCGCACGATCCGGGCGATCGCCGCGAACATCTCGTCGGCCGGGGTCCGGCCGTCCGCGTACCCCAGGGACGCCGCGATGCCCGCGCTGGGCGTGGCCAGCGCCGGGAAGCCGGCGTCGGCGAAGACCCGGGCGGAGGCGGCGTCCCAGACGTTGGGCAGAACCAGCGGGTCGCCCGGCCGGCGGCCGTGGTGCAGGGCGCGCAGCGTCGCGGCGGGGCCGGCGGAGGTCACAGCTCCGCCCCGGGGGGCTGGCGGACGGTGACGTTGACCCGGTTCCAGTTGTTGATGGCGACGATCACGGCCAGCAGGTGGGCGAGTTCGGCCTCGTCGAACTGGGCGGCGGCCCGCTCGTACACCTCGTCCGGGACATGGCCCTCGGTCAGTACGGTGACCGCCTCGGTGAAGGCGAGCGCCGCCCGCTCCCGCTCGGAGTAGAGGTCGCCGGCCTCCTCCCAGGCCGGCAGCAGGTCGATCCGCTGCGCCTCGACGCCGGCCGCGCGGAGGTTGGTGACGTGCATGTCGACGCAGAACGCGCACTTGTTGAGCTGGGAGGCGCGCAGCACGACCAGTTCGGCCAGGACCGCGTCGCCCAGGCCCTTCTTCGCGGCCATCGTCAGCTTGAGCTGGGCCTGGTAGAAGGCGGGGACCTTGCTCCAGAACGTCATGCGGTGGCTCATCGCGCTCACACCTGCCCCGGGACGAGGCGGGTGGTCACGCCGAACCGGTTCCACGCGTTGATGGTGGTGATCAGCGCGATCAGCTGGGCCAGTTCGGCCTCCTCGAAGGCGGCCTCGGCCTGCGCGTAGACGGCGTCGGGGACGAAGCCGTCGGTGAGCACGGTGATCGCCTCGGTGAGGGCCAGGGCGGCACGCTCCCGGTCGGTGAAGAAGCCGACGGCCTCCTCCCAGGCGGCCAGGAGGGCGAGGCGCTCCTCGCTCTCGCCGGCCTTGCGGGCGTCGCTGGTGTGCATGTGGAGGCAGAAGGCGCACTTGTTGAGCTGCGAGGCGCGGATGTTGACCAGTTCGACCAGGGTCGCGTCGAGGCCCTTCTTGGCGGCCGCGTCCAGCCCGATCATGGCCTTGTAGACCTCGGGGGCGAGCTTGGCCCAGCGCATCCGGGGGCCGTGCTGGTGGCCGGCTGCGGCCGGGGCCTGGTGTCCTGCGGTGGGTGTCGTCTCGTTCGTCATGACCTTGACGCTACGGGGTGAGTGGCACAGGGGTATGGTCCACTTCCATGGAGAATTCGCGGGCCACTTTCGGGCGGGATCTCGGGCGGGACCTCCATCTGGACCTGACCGGTCCGGGCGGGGTGCGCTCCTCGTTGATGACGGCACTGCGCGGGGCCGTGCGCTCCGGACGACTGACCCCCGGCACCCGGCTGCCGTCCTCCCGGTCGCTCGCCGCCGACCTCGGCATCGCCCGCAACACCGTCGCCGACGCCTACGCCGAGCTGGTCGCCGAGGGGTGGCTCTGCGCCCGTCAGGGCTCCGGCACCGAGGTCGCCGAACGGGTCCTGCCGCGCGCCGCGGCGGCCCGGCGCACCCCGGGCCCGCCGTCCCCGACCGCCGCCGGGCCGCGCTTCGACCTCACCCCCGGCACCCCGGACGTCTCGTCGTTCCCCCGCACCGCCTGGCTGGCGGCGGCCCGCCGGGCGCTGACCGCCGCACCCAACGAGGCGTTCGGGTACGGGACCCCGGCCGGCCGGCCCGAGCTGCGGGCGGTGCTCGCCGACTACCTCGCCCGGGCCCGCGGTGTCCGGGCCGATCCGGACCGGATCGTGATCTGTGCGGGGTTCATGCAGGGGCTGGGGCTGCTGAGCCGGGCGCTGCGGCCCCGCGGCGGCGCCGCCGGCCGGATCGCCACCGAGTCCTACGGGCTGCACCTGCACCGCGACGTGATCACCCGGGCCGGGCTCGGCACGGTCCCGCTCCCGGTCGACGCGCACGGCGCGGACACCGGCGGACTGGCGGGCCTGGACCACCTGCGGGCGGCCCTGCTGACCCCCGCGCACCAGTTCCCCACCGGCGTCCCGCTGCACCCGGACCGGCGGGCCGCGGCGGTCAACTGGGCGCGTGCCACCGGGGGTTACGTGCTGGAGGACGACTACGACGGCGAACTGCGCTACGACCGGCAGCCGGTCGGTGCCCTGCAAGGACTGGACCCCGACCACGTCGTCTACCTGGGCACCGCGAGCAAGAGCCTGGCGCCGGCGCTGCGGCTGGCGTGGATGGTGGTGCCGGACCGGCTGATCGACCGGGTGCTGGAGGTCAAGGCCACCGGCGAGTGGCAGTCCGGTTCCCTGGACCAGCTGACCCTGGCGGAGTTCCTGGCGTCGGGGGCGTACGACCGGCACCTGCGCGGGATGCGGCTGCGCTACCGGCGGCGGCGCGACCAGTTGGTGACGGCGCTGGCCGAGGCCGCCCCGCACGTGCACGTCTCGGGGATCGCCGCCGGGCTGCACGCGGTGCTGGAACTCCCGCCCGGCACCGAGCAGTCCATCGTCCAGGCCGCACTGTGGCAGGGGTTGGCGGTGCACGGCCTGCGGGAGTTCACCGACCCGGCGTTCCCCGCGGCGGCCCGCGACGCCCTGGTGATCGCCTACGGCCGGCCGCCGGACCACTCCTTCGCGGCCGTCCTGGACGCCCTGCTGCGGGCGCTGCCGCCGGGGAACTGACCCGCGTCCACGGCCTACGGGCGTTCCACCACCGCCGGTGCGGGTTCGGCGTCGGCCGCGGTGGCGTCGGCCGGGCCGGTCGCGGGCGCCTCGCCGAACCGGGCCAGGGCCAGTGCGCCCGCCACGGCCAGCGCGAAGCCGGTGACGGTCAGCGGGGCCAGGCCGTCGCGGGTGCGGTCGCCGAGCCAGGCGACGCCGACCAGGGCCGGGCCGAGGGTCTCGCCGATCACCATGCCGGCGGTGGCGGTGGTGACCGAGCCGCGCTGGAGGGCGGCGGTCAGCAGCAGGAAGGCGGCGCCCCCGCCGACGAGCAGCGCGTAGGTGGCCGGGTTGGTGAGCAGGTCGGCCGGCCCGAACCCGTCGATCAGGCGCACCGCGACCTCGACGACGCCGAAGCCGAAGCCCGAGCCGAGGCCGAGCGCGGCGGCGCGGG
>LIQL01000329.1 GCA_001418405.1 Streptomyces diastatochromogenes
GGACTAGGGTCGTTATCTCCTCGTGACGATCTGACTACAGCGATGTAGACATCTTCGGACGGTCTGACTAAGGTATGCCTTCGCTAACTGAGGTAAGGCATACCGGTGCGGTTGTGCGGGCCGGAGAGGACGACTATGTGGGACGACGCGTTTCCGAGCTTCTTGATCGGATTGAGGGAAGGGCTGGAAGCCGGACTCATCGTTTCGATCCTCGTCGCCACGCTCGTCCGGGCCGGGGCCAAGTCCCGTCTCCCGCAGGTGTGGACGGGCGTACTGGCCGCGATCGCGCTGGCCATGAGCTTCGGCGCGGTCCTGACGTTCACCGCGGCGTCGCTCTCGGCCACCGCGCAGGAGGCGTTCGGCGGCACGCTGAGCATCATCGCGGTCGCGTTCGTCACCGCGATGGTGTTCTGGATGCGCCGCTCGGCACGCAGCCTCTCCGGTGAGATCAAGGAGAAGGTCACCGGCGCGCTCGCCATGGGCTCGGGCATGTTGATCGTCACCTCCTTCCTGGCCGTGGGCCGTGAGGGGTTGGAGACCGCGCTGTTCCTGTGGACCACGGCGCGGGCGGCGGGCGAGTCCGTCGGGCCGATGATCGGAGCCGGGGTCGGCCTGGTCATCGCGGCAGGGCTGTGCTGGGGCCTCTACCGCCGGGTGCTGAAGATCAACCTCACCAAGTTCTTCACCGCGACCGGCGCCGTGTTGATCGTCATCGCCGCCGGTGTCCTGGGGTACGGCCTGCGGGACCTCCAGGAAGGCGGGGTCCTGCCGGGCAAGGCCGCGTTCGCCTTCGACCTCAGCCAGAGCATCGACCCGAGCGCCTGGTACACCACCTTGGTGCAGGGCGTGTTCAACCTGATGCCGGCCATGACGTGGCTCCAGGTCATCGCCTACGCGGGGTACCTCGCAATCGTGATGACGCTGTTCGTCCGGGGCGTGCGGACCGCCGCGAAGCCGGCCCCCAAGCCGGCCCCGGCCCCTGCGGCCCAGCCGGCCGGTGAGCAGGCGCCCGTCGCGAAGGACGGTGCGGCCGGGGTCGCTTCGGCCGAGGAAGGACCGGCTGAAGGCGAGACGGCGGACGGGGACGCCCCTGAAACGCAGCCGACGTCGCAGCCCGAGCCGGAGCCGGCGCCGGAGCCGGCGTCGGCCGGCGCCGGGCGGAAGCGGCCGGCCTGGCTGGTGCCGGTCGCCGTGGTGGCCGTGCCGGCCGTCGTCGCGGGCGGGATCGTGGCCTTCGGCACGTCCAAGCCTGCCGGGGCGCCGACCATCGCGGTGTCCGAGAAGGAGTGCGGCAAGGGCTTCACCGCGCCCAAGCCGGGCCGGCAGACCTTCCAGATGCAGAACACCGGCGACAAGACGTCCGAGGTGTACCTCGTCGACCCCGGGACCAACGCGGTCTACGGCGAGATCGAGGGCCTGGCCCCCGGCACCACCCGCGACCTGGTCGCCACCATCGCCGGCGGCTCGTACGCCTGGCGCTGCGTGCCCACCGGCGGCAAGGCGGTCACCTCGGCCGCCGTGCGGGTCAGCGGCGGGGGCGGCGCCAAGGCCGTCGTGCCGGTCGCGGAGCAGGACCTCGCCGCGCCGCTGCGCGCCTACAAGCAGTACGTCGACCACGGCCTGGCCACGCTGACCGACCAGACCCAGAAGCTCAGCGACGACCTCGCCGGCGACGACCTGGACGCGGCCCGGACGGACTGGCTCACCGCGCACCGCACCTACTCCTCGCTGGGCGCCGCCTACGGCACGTTCGAGGACTTCGACAAGAAGATCAACGGGCGGGCCGACGGGCTGCCCGACGGCGTGCACGACAAGGACTTCACCGGCTTCCACCGTATCGAGTACGGCCTCTGGCACGGCGCGTCCGCGGCGGAGCTGAGCGGCCCGGCGCAGCAGCTGCACGACGCCGTGGTGGGGCTGCGGAAGGCGTTCCCCACCCAGGCATTCGACCCCGGTGACCTGCCGCTGCGGACCCACGAGATCCTGGAGAACACCCTCCAGTTCGAGCTGACCGGCGACACCGACGAGGGCAGCGGCAGCAACCTCGCCACCGCCGACGCCAACCTCGCCGGCACCCAGGAGCTCCTCAACGTCCTGCGTCCGCTGATCGCCAAGCGCGAGCCGCAGCTGCTCGCCTCCATCGAGAGCGACATCGCCCGGATGCAGAAGCTGCTGGACGACGCGCACCACGACGGGACGTGGACGCCGGTCGAGAAGCTCGACGCCACCACCCGGCAGCGGCTGAACGGCATCACCGGCCAGTTGCTGGAACACCTGGCGCCGGTGCCGGACCTGCTGGAGATCCGCAAGTCCGCCTGACCCGCCCCGAGGGCCCGGGGCGCCCGAACGCCGGCCGGCATCCCGCCGGACGCGCCGAGCGCCCCGTCCCTCGCCCCCACCCAGACACACCGCACCACACCATGCACGCTCCGAAGGGAACCCACGAGATGTCCGCCGAAACGCCCGGCCCGCAGGGCCGCTGTCCCGCCGACCGGCGCTCGTTCGTGAAGACCGCGCTGGGCGCCGGCGCGGCCGGTGCGGCGCTGGCCGGCGGCGGCTTCGCACTGAGCCAGAGCAACGCCGGCACCGCACGGGCCGCCGACACCGCCGACGCCGGGAAGGTGCCGTTCCACGGCGCCAACCAGGCGGGCATCCTCACTCCGCAGCCCACCGCCGCCGCCTTCGTCTCGCTCAACGTCATTGCGGACAACCGCAAGGAACTCACCGACCTGCTGCGGACGATCACCGAGCGGGCCCGGTTCCTGACCGCCGGCGGCGCACCGCAGGACCTCGGTGTCGGGGCCCCGCCGTCCGACAACGGCATCCTCGGCCCGGTCGTCCCGGCCGACGCGCTGACCGTCACCGTGGGCGTGGGCGCCTCGCTCTTCGACGACCGCTACGGCCTGGCGAAGGCCAAGCCGCGCAAGCTCGTCCCGATGCGGACCTTCCCCAACGACAACCTCCAGGCCGCCGAGTGCCACGGCGACCTCTCGTTGCAGATCTGCGCGGAGCGCCAGGACACCGTGCTGCACGCGCTGCGCGACATCGCCCGGCACACCCGCGGCGGCATGCAGATCAAGTGGCGCGTCGACGGCTTCCAGAACGCGCCCCGGCCCAGCGGCACCCAGCGCAACCTGCTCGGCTTCAAGGACGGGATAGCCAACCCGGACGTGAAGTCCGGGCGGGAGATGGAGCGCCTGGTGTGGGTCGGCGACGGCCACGGCGAGCCTGCCTGGGCGACCGGTGGCAGCTACCAGGTCATCCGGATCATCCGGATGCTGGTGGAGTTCTGGGACCGGGTCTCGCTGGCCGAGCAGGAGAAGATGTTCGGCCGGCGCAAGGACACCGGCGCCCCGCTGGACGGCGCGAACGAGTTCGACGTGCCCGCGTACCACAAGGACCCGCACGGCACCGCGATACCGCTGGACTCCCACATCCGGCTCGCCAACCCGCGCACCGCGAAGTCCGACGACTCCCGCATCCTGCGCCGCGGCTACAACTACGACCGAGGCGTCGACAACGTCGGCAACCTGGACATGGGCCTGGTCTTCTGCTGCTACCAGCAGGACGTCCGCCGCCAGTTCGAGGCCACCCAGGAGCGGCTGATCGACGAGCCCCTGGTGGACTACATCTCGCCGACCGGCGGCGGCTACTTCTTCGCACTGCCGGGCGTGCGGGACGCCTCGGACTGGCTCGGCCGGAGCATGCTCGCCGCCGTCTGAGCCACCCGCCGCCGACGTCCGCCGCCGACCCTCAGATCCGCAGGGTCAGCGGCGGATGCATGCCGTTGAGGTAGTGGTCGCCGATCGCGCGCAGACTGTGCGCGGCCGAACGCTGCGCGGTCAGCACGCGGGCGTTCCGCCAGAACCGGTCGAAGCCCGGGTCACCGGCGTCGGCGTCCGCGGTCGCGGTCAGTTCCAGGATGCGGGTGGTGATCTGGAGCGCTGACTGGCCGGTGACCGCCTCGGCCGCGGCGACCAGCACCGCGATGTCGGCGCGTTCGTTGACGCCCAGTTCCCGACCCATCAGCAGGCCCCGCGCCAACGCCTCGGTGGCCGGTTCCACCACGGCGGCCGCGGTGTGCGCGGCGGCGACCAGTTCGCCGTACGCCAGCAGCAAATAGGGGTCGCCGCCCGGCTGCTCCGCGTACGGGGTGGGGAGGGCGTCCGCGGCCTGCCACGTGCGCGGGGCGGCGCGGCTGAGGTCGCGGGCCTCGGCGAGCACCCCCTCGGCGATGCCCAGCGCGACGTGCACGAGGGCCAGTCGCAGGGCGAGCGGGGCCAACGTGGCGTACGCGGTCACGTGTTGTTCGTCGTGCGGGGAGGTGCCGAGGAGCTGCTCGGCCGCCACCGGCACGGAGTCGAACGTGATGCTGCCGGCGCCGGCGAGGCGCTGTCCCAGGCGGTCGTGGGCCGGGTCGGTGGTGATGCCCGGGTGGGCCGGGTCGACGAGGGCGATCAGCCAGTCACCGGTCTCGGTGCAGGCGGCGCCGACGACCAGCCGGTCGGCGACGGCGACGCCGGCGGCGAACGACCGGCGGCCGTTCAGGACGTAGCCGGAGCCGTGCGGGGCGAGGGTGAGGTCGGGGCTGGTCTCCGGGGCGGGCGGTTCGGCGTCGGCCGCCGGGTTGCCGAGGTCGCCGGCCAGCAGCCACTGGTCCTCCGCCACCCGGCGTTCGAGGGTGTCGGCCTGGTGGGCGGTGCCGAAGAACCGGGCGCTCCAGGTCAGGGCGTAGTGACGGGCGAGGAGTTCGCCGATCGAGCTGTCGGCGGCCGCGATCTCACGGATGACCGCGCAGGCGGTGCGCCAGTCGCTGCCGCCGCGGAGCGGCCCCGGCGGGGTCAGCAGGGCCGGCAGACCGGCCTCGCGCAGCCGTGACAGCTCGTCGAAGGGCGGCTTCCCGGCCCGGTCGCGGGCCAGTGCGTCGACGGCGAGGTCGTCGGCGACCTCCCGGGTGACGCGCGGCCAGATCGCGTCCTCCGCCGGCGGACTGGCCGGCGGGGCGGCGGGGCGTACTGCGGACCTCTTCGGCATGGCGCCGTTCACCGTCCTCGTCGGCTGGAACCGGGGCGTGGCCGTCCCGGTCGGGCTTGCCCGGCAATGCTTTCCTAGTTTTCCCACTGGATTGGTAGGGAATACGGGCATGATGCTGCCGAACTTTCGTTCCCGGCAAGGGGCGTTCAAGGGGTGGACGGATCGGGGTCGCATTTCGGACGCCCCCGGGTGGGACTGTGGGCTGCGGGACCACCTGTCGGCCGGGCACAGACGGTGTGCCGCAGGCGGTCGCGCTGGTCGCGGACCCGTGGGCTACGGATTCGTCCAGGAGCCCGGATCGCGGGTCAACGCCAGCACCTCGTCCGGGAGTTCCGCCGACGCCACGTCGGCCAGCGACACGCCGTCGAGGATCTGCCGGACGTTGGCCCGCAGGGCGATCCACAGCGGGAGCAACGACTCGGCGGGCCCGGTGTACGACAACTCCGGCGGCCGCACGCCGCGCACCGACACCAGCGGCCCGTCCACCACCCGGATCACGTCCGCGATGCTGATCTCCTCCGGGGCCTTGGCCAGGCGGTACCCGCCCTTGCCGCCGCGCTGGCTGAGGACCAGGCCGCCGCGCCGCATGTCGTTCAGGATGCCTTCGAGGAACTTGTGCGGGATGTCCTGGGCGTCGGCGATGGCCTCCGCCTTGAGCGGGCCCCCGTCCCGGGCGTGCGCGAGTTGCAGGGCGGCGCGCACCGCGTAGTCCGCTCTGGCTGAAATCCGCATGCCGGCATTATCCCCGAGCGCACCGGGCCCGGCGCGGGGCGCCCACCCGCCACGCTCCCGCACCACGCACCGCCAGCCACCCCACCAGCTCCATCGGACCGGCGCACCACCCTTGACGCAGCCCGGTGCCGCCTCGACACTCAAGGCGGGAACCCTAGTGAACGGGTGGGAAACCATGGGGTACGCAGAGCGGGACGGCGACCGCGCGGGACGCGCGGACCGGCCGCTTCCCCTCCTCACCTCCCGCCGTCACATCGATCTGCTGCGCGTCTGCAGCGCGGCGTAGTCCCCCCACGAGGCGCCGGCGGACCGGTTCCCCTGACGCCGCGCCACCCGCCGGGCCCGGCCCCTGCCCGGCCGCACCGTGCGTCCGCCCGCCCGGGCCCGCCCGTGCGCCGCCAGGTGCCCGCCCGCACGTCCATGCACCGGACCTCGCACCCAGGGACACGTATGACCACCACCTTCGCCGCATCCGCCGCCGACCCGGCCTTCCGGGGCCGGATCGGCTCCGACGCGCGCAGCGGCCACTACCCCGTACCGCACCGCTACCGGCTCCACCTCTCCCCGTCCTGCCCGCACTGTCTGGGCATCGCCATCACCCACGGCCTGCTCGACCTCGGCGACACCCTGCCCGTGACGCACCTGCCCGCCGTCCCCGACGCCCCGGACTGCGGCTACGCCGCGCTCCGCCCCCTCTACGAGGCCAGCGCCCACCAGTACCGCGGACCGGCCGCGGCCCCGGTGCTCAGCGACGACTGGACCGGACGGATCGTCAGCACCCACGCCCCCGACATCCTCCACGACCTGGCCGAGCGGTTCGCCGGCCCCGGCCCCGACCTGTACCCGACGCCCGCCCGGGACGCCATCGACGCGCTGGCGCACCGCTGCGAGCAGGACATCAACCAGGCCGCCCAACAGGCCGGCT